>RDXM01000017.1 GCA_004292595.1 Candidatus Kapaibacterium sp.
TGCAAAAGCAGTCTGCTGTTGGGCTGTGGGGTATAGGCGATATTTGAAGGCGCGGAGAATCATGGGGGCAAAAGTACGACCTTTTTGCCGAGCAATCAATCAATTTCCATCACTCACCAAAAGACCTTTGCTTCGCTCTTCGGAGCGTCGCCTTGCACCCAAAGCGGCGCAAACCGACACTACCTCATGGCTGAAGCACAATGCCGTATATCCCCATAGCTGAAGCTAGGGGTTTTACGGCAAATCTGATAAATTTTCAATCGGAGTGCGGAATGAATGTATTCCGCCAGAAACCCATTCAATACACTTATTGCAGAAATAAATTTCCGCACTCCAATTTTGCCACTATGAAGCATATCATCATTGCCCTTCTGCTCCTAAGTCTTGCAGCGTGTTCACAAAAGAACACACAACACGCAGGACACAATGATTCGAGCGCGACAGCCACAAAACCTGTGAAATACATTTGCCCGATGCACCCCAACGTAACGTCGGACAAAGAAGGAATTTGCCCCATTTGCCAAATGGATTTAGTACTGGAAAACAGCCCTGAAGCAAAAGAGTATGAGGAAGAATCACACAATGGGCATTCTCACACAAAACACACAATGGGCGAACTTATCGTACCAGGTCAAAGCCGCGTATTAGCAAACGTGCAGACAGCAACCGTCCTCAAAGAGCCGATTCTCCGCAGGGTGAATGCTGTCGGGGTGCTGGATTTTGCCGAGCAGAACAGACGTAGTATCACTGCCCGCGTCGGTGGTCGCATTGAAAAATTATACATCAATCAAACAGGCATGACCATTCGCAAAGGACAGATATTGTTTGAACTGCACAGCCCTGAACTCATGCAAGCACAAAATGAGTTCATTCTTGCGGTGAAAAATCAGGCATTGGCAAGTTTAAGCGGTGGAGCGAGTGTGAAGATTATCGAACAAATGAAACAACGCCTTGTGATTATGGGAATGACCAACGAACAAGTACAAAAACTTGAACAGACGCACATCGCTCCCATGACGACGAGTATTTATGCACCTTCTGGCGGCACAGTCATTGAGAAAAAAATTGTGGAAGGAATGTTTGTGAATCTTGGCGCACCGCTTTTCGATATTGCTGACCTTTCTACATTGTGGAATCTGGCGGAACTTTACGAAACAGACGTAGCGGCGGTGCGTGTGGGACAAAAAATTACTTTACGCTTGCAATCTTACCCTAACGAAACATTCAAAGGGTGTGTGGCGTTTATCTATCCTGTTGTGAATGCGGAATCACGCACAGTAAAGGTTCGCATCGAAACGCCAAACCCGCACGGACGGCTGCGTCCAGCGATGTACACCGAAACGTTATTTTCATTGGATGCAGGAACAGGTTTAACCGTGCCAGACGAGGCAATTCTGGTAACAGGCAAACAAAACATAGTCTGGGTGCAGGTGCAGGGCGAAACAAACAAATTTGAAGCGCGGCAGGTAACGACAGGCGCGAAGTTTGACGGTAAAGTGCAGATTCTGTCAGGGCTTTCTGAAGGAGAAAACGTCGTGGCAAGCGGTGGTTTCTTGCTGGATTCGGAACGGCAACTACGCGGTGGCACTACTGGCGGGGGCGGTCAGACACAATTACCGTAGCGGCGTAATACCGCCCCCTGAATCTCAACGTGCAACACACACGAGAAGCACTACGGCACACTCACGTTCATCAAGGTACGGTCGATATGCCCCGCAATGCTGTGACAGCCGATACAGCCATTTCCCTTGCTTGTAAGCGGATGACGTTCTGCCCCGCTTGCTGTCACATAGCCCCAGACCCAGCCGTCTGCATCGGCGTTGGGGTCGGCTTTGCGCTTGATGAGCAGCGCGTAACCGTTCAGGCTTTTGTCGGTATTGATGAGTTCTTTGGTGATAATTGAACCTTCCGAAAAAACTGCGCCTTCTTTCACTTTGCCGCTTGCATCCAGCATTTGTGCGGCAGTTGCGTTAAAGCGTGTGCGCATAAATGGCTCGGCGTGGGCAGATTTTGGGGTTTTAGCAAGGAGAGCATCCGATTTTTTGTACCACGTATAGCCGCTTGTTTGCTTGGCGGTCTCAAAAATTTGCGCAATCGTTACATTGCCAGATGTAGCGGTGATGCCACCAGAAGTGGCATTGTTCGTCATATCGCACGAAGAAAGGACGAGCAAAAGAAGTGCGCAAGCCGCACAGAAGCGATGTTTTGTTTGCATAATGTTGTTTGTTGAGTGAAAAATAGTTTGGAATTATCTTGAAATTATTTCGTTGCAGATTTCTCCGCTTCAGGTGCGGCAGCGAACTTTTTCGCCCATTGCTCATCGGCGGTTCTAATCATGGTGGACACCTCTTTCGCCCATGATTGCTGCACTTCGGCATTGTAATTCAAATAGAGCTTGTTGTTGACAATCTTCCACGCAGACGGCTCTACGGCTGCTTTGTAGCCTTTGGTCATGCCCCACGCGCAGTATCCGCCGTATTCGGGAGCGTATTTTTCGGGAGCCGCTTTGAATGCGTCGCGGTGTTCTGGAGAGGCAAACAGCCATTTTGCGCCGCGCCATTCGTGCGTAAACTCCGCTTTTCCTTGCGCTGGCTTGCCGTCGGAGAAGTAGGCAACGACATCGTAGCCTTTGATAGCGATACTAGATTTATCAACATTGTACGGGCTTTGAGCAAAAAGCGAAGAAGCCGCAAACACCAGCATCCATGCGGTGAGCAGAAATGGGAAGCGATTGTGTGTATTTGTTTTCATAGTAATAATGGTTTGTGGTTTGGCGAGGTAGAGAATTAGAAACTTGAATTCAAGAGTTTTTTCCAAAATACTATTTTGTCTTCCCCCTCTTTCCAAAAATCTCTAATAACCGCTTCTTGTGTGTAACCAATGTGCTTGTAAAGCTGTCTTGCACCAATTTGGGCATCGTCAGTTGATGTTTCTACAATGAGAATTCTTCCGTCTTTGTGTTTAACTACCTGCTCAATGTATTGCATCATTTTGCTCGCTATCCCCTTTCTTTGAGAGTCTTGAGAAACCCCAATTGCTAATACATTGTACGTCCCGTCTGTAAATTTTTCTGGCGCACAATATCCAATTGCTACTGGCGTACCGTCGTCAATGTATGTAAACCAAATGTCTTGTGTTTCTGCATTGTTGAAATAGTCGGAAATCATGTCATCTAAATATTCAGATGGAAACAGTCCACTTGAGTCGGCGACTTTTTTCAGCCCCTTGATGTCCGTTGGTATAACGGCTCGTATGTTGTCGTTCATGTATTTTTGAAGTATAAGTACGTCAGCGTGGAACAAGAAACATTTACACTTCAAATATAGCATTTCCCTACTGCACCAAATGTCAGGCAGCGAACATTTGGCGATTTTTCAGGAGAATTTCCCCGCGCTTGAAGTCTAATGCGCCTTCATCGCGTAAGTCGTTGAAAAGTAAGTTTAAGGTGGGACGCGCAATGCCGATTAAATCGGCAATGTTTTGTTGCGTGTACATATGCTTCACGAGAACAGCATCCGTCAGGATTTTAGAGTTTTCTTTTGCTAAATCGCTGATAAATTCCACAAGGCGGGTGCGAGCATCTTTAAAAAGCAGTAGTTCCATACGACGCTCGATTTTACGCAGCTTCCAGCCAATCATTTTGTGAATACCAAGCGCGAATGTTCGGTAATCCCGCATGAGGTCGTGCATTATTTCTACGCTCATCGGACAAAGTTCGGTTTCTTCCAGTGCTGTTGCGGTTTCTAGGCGTTCTGTTTCGCCAAAGAGTGCCATTTCGCCAAAGAGTTCGCCCTTGCCCAAGATAGCTTTGATACGCTCTTCGCCACCAGCACGTTCTGGCATGGATGATATTTTCACTTTACCAGAAGCAATCAAGAAAATTTTTGAAGCAGAATCGCCCTCCATATAAACGGGATCATTTTTCCGAAAGCACGTAAATACGTGCTGTGCAGCGTAGTCGGCGAACTTATGCGGACATAAAAGTTCGTACATATCAACATTTTCGATGTACCAGATATTGGACATAAAAAACTGACCTTCAGGTAGTGTTGAGTTTTGAGTGCTAAGTTTTGAGTAAGGAGAAAAATACGTATTGTTTTTTCAACAACTTACTATTGTTTTGTTTAAGCATTTAGCAACTATAATTAGATAATACTCACTTTCTCAAATACTCACTTTCTCAAATACTCACTTTCTCAAATACTCACTTTCTCAAATACTCACTTTCTCAAATACTCACTTTCTCAAAT
>RDXM01000135.1 GCA_004292595.1 Candidatus Kapaibacterium sp.
ACAGGATGCCGTATGCAACATCGCCCAAACGACAACAGCAAATGGGCGCAAAAATATGGCGAGAATATCTTCTGGGGTATGGGCAAAACCTACTCTGGCATAGATGCTTGCAAGGCGTGGGCGAGTGAGAAAAAGTTTTGGAAAGGTGGAAAAATTTCCATGAAAAACTTTGCAAAAGTAGGACATTACACCCAGATGGTGTGGTCGAAAAGCACGAAAGTAGGGCTTGCGAAGGTACTTTGTCCAAACGGCGCAACGATTATCGTGGGAAATTACGACCCTGCTGGAAATATGGTCGGCGACTCGCCGTATTGATGCGCTCTTGTGGGCTTTATTGATGTACATTGAGGCATCTGCGTCCATTCATTTGTTCATTGGTAGCGCGTAACATTCGTGTTTGCGCTGCCAATGGACGATGAGGTTATGATGCGAGTATTCCCGAAATAGCATTCTCTTTCATTTCGTCCTTCATCTCTTTTGCACTCAAAAAATATGTGCGCATTGTGCCTTTGCCTTTGACGGAAATTTCCCCACGTTCTTCAAAGACAAACTCTTCTGTTTGGTGCTGCAATGCTCGGTACACCGCTTCGCTAATATGAACTTTTCCTGCTTCTCCGCTTGATTCCATGCGGCTTGCGGTGTTTACGGTGTCGCCCCAGACATCGTAAATAAACTTTTTCTGCCCAATCACTCCCGCCACGATATTCCCCGTATGAATCCCCACGCGAACATTGAGGTTGATTCCAGACTGCTCGGCAAAAAGCTGGGTTTCGTGCAGGATTGCCAGACCCATTCGCGCAACTGCTTCGGTGTGCATGGGGTTTGCAAGCGGCACACCTGCTGCTGCCATGTACGAATCGCCAATCGTTTTTATTTTTTCCAAGCCAAATTGTGCCGTCAGGTCGTCATAAACGGAAAAAATCCAATTCAAAATTTCGACAATTTGAATAGCGGAATATTCCGTTGAAAGCCGCGTAAAACCGACAATATCGGCAAAAAGAATCGTGGTGTGTTCGTGTGCATCGGCTATGAGTGTTTCGCCGCGCTTGAGGCGTTCGGCGATGTTGGGCGGCATGACGTTGAGCAAGAGTGCTTGATTTTGCTCATTTGCACTGGCAAGTTCGAGGCTTTTATCCTCCAATTCTACAAACATTTCTTCAATATCCTTGAACATCCCGTCAATGTTTTGCACCATGGAGGTGAAAGAATTTGCAAGGTCGCCGAGTTCGTCGTTGTCGTGGGCTTGAACGCTGATATTGCGGTGTCCGGTGGCAACTTTTTGTGCTGCATCGCGTAGTTCAATAATCGTCCGCGACAATTTCCCAGAAATAATGAACGCAAGGACAAGTCCCGTACACAGCGCACAAATGCTAATGATTCCTAAAATAAATGTGGTACGTTTTTGATTATATGCCAAACGCTCGACGGCACTTGTTGTAGAGAAATCTGTTTCGCGGACAATCTCGCGGGCAAGCACGGATGCGCGTTCTGCCTTCATGTTATATCCCAGATACATTTGCTGAATCGTCGTATCGGTGCGCAGAATCTCCGCAAAGGAGACCATGCGCGCATCGGCACGGAGCGAAATTTCCCAAACAATGTCTCCAAAGCCGCGTACATATTGGTCGCTCATGCGTTGCAGCTCTGCTGCTTTTTTCTTCATCAGAATTTCTGATTGACTGCCGAGATGCACCGAATCTGCCTTGATAATTGCCCAAACGTGCTGCTGCGTTACATTGATAGCCGTCTTAAACCTCCCTACCGATGCCGTGTCTAAATGAATGAGAAAATGCTGCTCGTGCATAATTGCCTCGCGGAAGGCTGATTCTGCCTCAAGGGCGTGGTGCTTAATATCCACCGAGCCTTGCAAAAGATTTTCGACAAGGGTATTATTTTGATATTGGCTTCTGAGCGCGACGATACCGAGCAGGGCTGTGAGAAAAAGTACCGCCAGAAAGCCAATAAGCAGTTTTTGAAAAATAGTTATCCGAAGGCGCATGAATATGAGATTGGTAAAGAGAAATTGATGAAGAGAAGGTGATAAAAGCGTGAATGCGAGCGTGTAACTTTTCGTGCGCGGCGTAGCTCATCTGTGCGAATTACGTTATGCAGCGCAAGCGTATAGAAGCCTATAATTTACGCAAAAAAACGTAGAAAAAACGTATATTTGTAGGCTGTAATGCTGATTTTTCCTTGTGTTACAGCATGATTCCTCTCAAAATATCACATAATTTGTTTGTAAAACTATGTTCACACGTGGAGAAAAAAATATGACGATGAAAGCACGTATTGGTGCGCTGTTGCTGGTATTGTTTGGGTGCTGTACTCGTGTTTGGGCGGGCGGTGAATTAACGCTGAACCCAAACCTACCGATGCAGCTTTCCACGATGAAACTTGCCTATACGCCAGATTCTGCGTGGAAAAACGCGCCGCAGTTATATGCCTTTGTGTATCATTTCCGCGAAGCAAACGGCGACCCTCTTGGCGAGTCTGTGCCGCTTTCACGCGCTGCCGACGGCATATGGCGCGGCGAAGTATTGGTGCGGCAATCCGATGTGTATTTGATGTTGAAAGTGAGCAATGGCAAGCGCAGCGACGACAACGGCGGTGCGTACTGGGAAACAATCGTGTCGGTTGATGGCGTAAAGCCTGCGCACGGAGCAAAATTGCGAGCTGGAATTACCTACATTGGTGCGCTGCCAGAGAATTGTGTTCGTGCTGCGGATTTCCAAAAAGCTCTCGCGCTCATGGGCGAAGAATTGAAGCTCTATCCGAATAATCTTTCGGCACGTATCGCCGAAACCTCGCTTGCATATGAATTGAAAACAATCAAAAGTGAACAACATCAAAAGTTGATGAAGTCTATTGTTTCAACGCCCTTCGATACCACGCGCGAAAACGACACCCGCTCCATGATTCGCGCTCTGAATGCACTTGGGCGCAGCGATGAATCTCAAAAATTACAGACGCGATATATCGAAAAATTTCCCGTGAGCGGCATTGCCGATGAATACGTGATGTGGCAAATGCAAAACACAGCAAATCCAGCATTTTTTATTGAGAAAGTTCGCCAGTACACAAAAAACTTTCCTCAGTCGGCAAATCTTCCCATGCTTCATGCGAATATGGTTGCGGCACTGAGAGAAACAGGACAGCTTCGCAAAGCAGAAGCCATTCTGGATTCCATTCCTAATGTTTCGGCAATGGCATACAATGAACTCGCAAAATTTACCATTCGTTTTGATTCCACCGAGCGCGAAGCTGCGGTGCGCTATGCGAAAAAAGCGGTAGATTTAGCCCGACAAAACCGTATTCTCGTGCGTCCAGCACACCTGAACGATATAGAATGGCAAGCAAATACCGCCGCAACGCTTGGCGATTGCTACAATACGCTTACTTCGACGTACTTTGAAATGAAGCGCAATGACGAAGCATTGGCGACATTTTATCAGGCACGAGAAGTAACAAAAGGAGAACTGCCCTCACCGACATATGCGCAAGCAGTCATGCTGCTGATGCTCAAAAAACAATTTCAAGAAGCCTTGCAGATTGCCTCGCAAGGAACAATTATGAACGTCGGCGGCGATAAGGTCCTCACGGCATGGCATCGCACCGCGCTTGATTCTCTGCTCGGTGTGTCGGAAGCCTCCATCATCTATAACGACGAGCGTGCTAAACTTGTGGATTCCGCTCAAACGCTCAATTTGTACCGTCAATTTCTCCAGCGTCTCGACCGTCCCTTGCGTGGCGGCAACTACTCCGACATCAATCGCAAGTCCTTTGAGATTGACAAACTTAGCGGAAAAGTAACGTTTCTCCTCTTTTGGTCGTCGTGGGCGGAGCCATGCCAGAAAATGATTCCGATTGTGAATGCGCTGTTCAAAAAGTATGCAAATAGCGGCGTGGTGAACTTTGTGGTTATTGACACATGGGAAGACCGCTCCAGCGACCGCTACAAAATTGTCCGCGATTTTATGGCAAAAAATAAAGGTTTGTATTTCAATATGTTTATTGATGATGAAGACAAACTTGCTCAGAAGTACGGTATTATGGGCATTCCAACGCGATTGTACATTGATAAGTTAGGACGGATTCAGTATAAATCAACTGGCTACGACGATTCGGCAGCCTTTGTCGAAGAAGTAGAAAACACGCTCGGACTTCTCTTGGCAGACAAATTTTATTATTTCCAGTAAATACTTTCAATAAATACTTCCAATAAACCGCGTATTTGCGTAGTTTCAAGGTGAGATTTTTTTGCAATCATCATGCAAGAGTGTGATATTTGCTTGAGAATCTCACTTTTTTTTGGACAATACTTTACCTTCTTTCACTCATCTGAACACCGCATGAAATCGTACTTACGACCATTTTTGCTGGAAGCCTTATCCGCGCTGGGCATCCCTGCGCCCGACGACATCACGCTCGAACTCCCGCGCAATCCCGAGCATGGCGACCTCTCGACAAACCTCGCAATGACGCTGGCAAAGGCACAAAAAAAGAATCCCCGCGAACTCGCAACGGCGCTTGTGGAATCGCTCCGAAGCCGCATAGATGCTGCGGTTGTAACGGAAATTTCGATTGCTGGAGCGGGATTTATTAACTTCACATTTGCCGATACATTCTACGGAAGCCGCTTGAAAGCTGTGCTGGAAGCGGGCGAAGCATATGGCAAGAACGCAAAAGGTACGGGAGTGCGCGTGAACGTCGAGTACGTGAGCGCAAATCCAACAGGCTTGCTTCACGTTGGACACGGCAGAAATGCTGCCATTGGCGATACCGTTGCGAATATTTTGCAGTGGAACGGCTATGATGTTACGCGAGAATACTATTTCAACAACGCTGGCAATCAGATGAATAATCTTGGGAAATCTGTCCACAAGCGGTATTTGGAGTCGTTGGATGCAGCAAAATTTCCGTTTCCGACGGTGGAGGAAGATGAGAGTTTGTATCGCGGTGAGTACATTACGGAAATTGGCAAAAACCTTGCAGACAAGCATGGAAGCGCACTTCAGGAAGCAAGCGAGGAAAACCTCACGCTCTGCCGCAAAGCGGGCGAAGAATGGTGCTTTGCTGCCATTACAAAAACAATGCTGCGCATGAACATTCGGCACGATGTCTATTTCAACGAGGACTCGCTCTATTCCGAAGGCAAAGTGGCAGATACGATTCAAAAGCTCAAGGAAAACGGTGTTGCCTACGAAAAAGACGGCGCGACGTGGCTTGCGCTCTCGCAAATGGGAATGCAGGACGACCGCGTTATGATAAAGTCAAGCGGCGAACCGACCTATCGCTTGCCCGATATTGCCTATCATCACGATAAATTGGCGCGTCGGAAGTTTGATATGGTCGTGGATATTTTGGGTGCAGACCACATTGCGACCTATCCCGACGTACTGGCGGCGGTGAAATCGCTTGGCGAAAACCCAGAAAAGGTGCGGGTTTTGATTTATCAATTCGTAACGCTGATGCACAATGGCGAACAGGTGAAAATGTCCAAACGCACAGGAAAAGCCTACACACTGGATGATTTGTTGGAAGAATTTGGCGAGGACGTAACGCGCTTTTTCTTTGTGATGCGCAGCAATAACACACACTTGGAGTTTGATATTGGCTTGGCTTCGGAGCAGTCGGACAAAAATCCCGTGTTTTATTTGCAGTATGCTCATGCCCGCATTTCGTCGGTTTTGCGGCAAGCGGAAGAGCGCGGCGTGAAGGTGAATGCAGAAACTATCGCAAACGCAGAAACAACGCTGCTTGTGCATCCCTCGGAGATTGATGTGCTGAAGCTCATTTTGCGTTTTCCCGAAACGGTTGCCCGCGCAGGAGAAATCCTCGAACCGCAGGTCATTGCTGAGTTCTTGCGTGAAGTTGCGGCGGCGTTCCACAAATTTTACCACGATTGCCGCATTTTGGGTGAATCGGAAAACGTGATGAATGCTCGCTTCGCGCTTGCTTTTGCGACAAAAACAGTATTGCAGAATGGCTTGCGCATTCTCGGCATTTCCGCACCAGAAAAAATGTAACATTCCAGTTCTCAAGCAACCAAGCAACGACATATGCCCCGCTATATCAATCCATTCACAGATTTTGGCTTCAAGAAACTCTTCGGCGAGGAAGCGCATAAAACCTTGCTCATAGACTTCTTGAACGCGCTCTTGCCCGCGCATCGCCGCATCCGTGAGCTTCAGTACACAAAAAATGAAGCCTTCGGCGAGACAGCAACCGACCGCCGTGCTGTGTTCGACATTGCGTGTACGGGCGAGAACGGCGAGCGATTTATTGTGGAATTGCAGAAAGCAAAACAGAACTTCTTCAAGGATAGAAGTGTGTTCTACGCAACGTTTCCGATTCGAGAACAGGCAGAGCGGGGCGATGTGTGGGATTTTGAGTTAGCGGCGGTCTATTGCATTGGCATACTGGATTTTGTGTTTGACGAAGACCGCGACAGCCCTGAATATCTGCATACGGTGCAGCTCAAGAACCAGCATAATCGGGTGTTCTATGATAAACTGACGTTTGTCTATTTAGAAATGCCGAAGTTCACGAAAACCGAAGCGGAACTGGCAACGCACACAGACAAGTGGCTGTATTTCATTAAGCATTTAAGCGGCTTGGAGGCGATTCCCGCCGTGTTGCAGGAAACCGTGTTTGAGCAGGCATTTCGCACGGCAGAAATAGCGAGATTTGATGCGGCAGAGGCACGAGCCTATCAAGCCTCGCTGAAGTACTACCGCGATATGTACAATGTTGTGGCGACGGCAATTCAAGAGGCAGAACAGCGTGGAATTGAGCAAGGAATTGAGCAGGGGCGGGAAAAAGAACGATTAGAAAGCTCTCAACGCGAGCGTGAAAAATTGCTGGAAGTTGCACGAAAGCTCAAGGCGATGAATCTTTCGTTCGTGGATATTCATGCTGCAACAGGGCTTACCGACGAGGAAATAACAGCTTTATAGAATTATTTTTCAAGGTGCAGAGATGCCAAAAATGTTCAATGAAATCACACAAGAACACAAAATTTTCATCGAAAAACAGCATTTGTTTTTTGTTGCAACCGCACCGTTACAGGCTTCTGGGCATATTAACCTTTCGCCGAAAGGCTTGGATTCGTTTCGGGTGATTTCTTCTACGTGCGTTGCATATCTTGATATGACCGGAAGCGGCAACGAAACAAGTGCGCATTTGCTGGAGAATGGGCGTATAACCTTCATGTTTACTGCCTTTGAGGGAAATCCGCTTATTTTGCGTTTGTATGGACAAGGGCGTGTTATCTTGCCTGAACATGAGGAATGGTCGGCTCTGGCGGCACATTTTACTGTTCCGATAGGTGCGCGGCAAATTATTCTCGCCGATGTAGAGCTTGTCCAGACTTCATGCGGCTTTGGTGTGCCGTTGTATGACTTCAAGGAGGAACGTCAGATATTGACCGATTGGGCAAAAAAGCAGGGCGACGATGGAGTGCGCACGTATCAATTACACAACAACAAAGCCAGTATTGACGGGCTTCCGACGCTTTTGGGTGTAGAGCGTTCTGCATAATGCACAATCAGATGCACGAGGCTGTATCGTATGTGCTTCATCATTTATTTACCATTTTTTGTAGGGAGATTGTATGCCATTTCTCGCAGGTGTTCGTGAAATTCCACGTTCTATTATTCGATTTCACAAAAGTGAAGCTATCAAAAAATTACTCAGGCGAATGCTGTGGGTGGGGTTCTACACGGGGCTTTTGTGTTTTGTGCAGATAAATTTTATGAAACTGGAAGTGAAAATTGACACAATTTTTATTTCGCTTTTGGGAACACTGCTCAGTTTGTTGTTGGTTTTCCGCACCAATACCGCCTACGACCGCTTCTGGGAAGGGCGTAAACTCTGGGGAAGTCTTATCAATCAAAGTCGTAGTTTTGCGATGATTGTCAATGCGCTTTTGCCAAAAGATGCCGACCAAGAGCGTAAATACTTTGCGCTTCACTTGTCTGCTTTTGCCTTCTGCCTGAAAGGACACTTGCGCGACAATGTAATTTGGCAAGAGCTGTTTGGTATTTCCGATACGACCATTCTCCGTTTGAAAGAAAAACTTCACGCGCCAAATGCCATTGCAAATGAAATTTTGGTGCATCTTTTCGACCTTGTTCGTGTGGGGGTTATTTCAGAATCCAGTGTGCGCAACGTGAAAGCTCATCACGACGCATATGTAGAAATTACTGGTGCCTGTGAGCGTATCAAACGTACGCCAATCCCGCATTCCTACGGCTTTTATATCCAACTGTTTATTCTTGCATATATCGGTATTTTGCCGTTTTTGCTGATTGATAAATACGGCTACTACACGATTCTTGCTGTGATGATGGCTGCCTACGCGCTTATGGGCATTGAAATGATTGCCAATGAAATCGAAGAACCCTTTGGGCTTGATGCAAACGACTTACCGCTCGACCAAATGTCGAAAACAATCCGCCTGAACGTGCATGAAATTTTGGGCGTGGACTTGCCGAATCATGATTTTTAATCTGGTAAAAAACGGTTGGTGTTGATATTGCGTGTGTTATTGCACAATAAAAATGTTCTCAAGAATAGCACTCCAAATACCTCAAAAGCAAGTATGTATGTGATATGCAAGCTAAAACGATTATATCAAAACAAGGAGTATGTGTCTGGCAAAAGCACCATTGTCGTGTGCGGCGGTGGCTATTTTTCCTGTGGTATAGCCTGTTGTGTTATGGTGGATTATTGTGTGCTGGTGATATGGCAAACACTCGCCTTCGGGCGCAAACGCCTCTTTCTGAGCAGAATATCCGTGCGGCTTTTGCGACAAAATATTCTTCCGATACGGCAAAAATTTGGCATTTGCAGAAATTAGCGCAGGATATTAACGCTGTAAACCCTGATTTGACAATTCTTTTAGCAGATTCCTCGCTCAAAATAGCGCGAAAGCTCGGTTTGCGACGAGAAATTGCGCAAGCACAACGCCTTATTGCTTTTGGTGAGCAGCGTATCGGGAAGATGTCTCGTGCGATGCGGCAATACGTTGAGGCATACAATACCTTCCAAGAATTACACGATACCGTTGGAATGGCGCATTGTTACAATGGTTTGGGGATTATTACCTTTGAACAAAAAAAGTATGACCAAGCATTAGAATATTTCGTGCAGGCGAATCGCTGGTTTTCCGCGCAGAATATTCTCGAACGGCAATCAGCATCGCTCTCGAATATGGCGTATTCACTTCTAAAAAAGGGATTATTAGATTCTGCCGAAAAAACATTATCGCTGGCAATGGCAATAGATATGCGCTATGCAAAGGATACGGTTGGTTTTGCTCGCATGACGCTCAGTGAGATTGCCTTGCAAAGAAAGAATTTTTCTCAAGCACAATATTACGGCGAGACCGCTTTACAGCTTGCTTTGAACAAAAAAAATAAGGTAGTGGAAACCCGTGCGCTCAATGTGTTGGGACTGAGTGCTTTGCAGCAGGGGAAAAGTGCCGAAGGAATCCGATTGCTGGAACGCAGCTTAGAAACTGGCTTGCAGGCGCATCTGGCGTACCGCGTGTGGGAGAGCTATGAATTGCTTTCTCGCACAGCCTTTGAGCAAAAAGATTTTCAAACTGCCTACAAATATTTATCGAAAGCAGAGCAAACCCATGATAGTCTTATGCGCGAAGAGCAGTCGCTTGCGCAGGTGATTCTGGAAGTGCAAAACGAACGCCAACGCCGCGAGCAAGAAACGGCATTGCTGGAAGAACGCAACGCACGGCAAGTCGCTATCATTTTTGGCATGAGCATTGGTGGAATCCTTTTTCTGGGGCTTTCTGCTTATTTGCTTCTCTTGAATAAACGCATCCTTCGCATCAATACTGCGCTTGAGCAGGAAAAATTCAAGGTAGAGCAGCAAAAAAATATCGTGGATGAGCAATCACACGAAATCGCGCTTATCAATCAAGAATTGGCGGTGCGCAATCAAGAGCTTTCCAGCATCAATGGTGATTTGCGACAATTAAATAAAGAATTAACCGAGACAGAAAAAAATCGCTTGCAAATGCTCGGTGTGGTTTCGCACGATTTACGCTCGCCGCTCAGTACCGTGCTGCTTATTAGCGAATATGCTTTATCGTCGGACGATATGAGTGAGCATACACGAAAACTCCTTGTCAAGCAAAGTGAAACTTTGCATCGGCTTATTCAGCTTACCAATGATATTCTTGATGCGGCGCAGCAAGAAATGGGCATGATGAAGATTGAGCCGATGCGCGTCAATTTGCTGAGGATTGTACGCTTTGTGCTAGAGGAGACGGAAGAAATTCTGGAAAAAAAAGGACAAACAATTTCTTTTTCCCAACGCAACGACGGCGTAGAAGATTACTGGCTGTTCGCTGACGAACGCCGATTGGAGCAGGTTATTGGGAATCTTATCAGCAATGCAAGTAAATACGCGCCTTTGAACTCAGAAATTGTTGTGCGCATTGCCAGAACGCACGGGATGATGCGCCTCGAAGTGCAAGACCAAGGACCAGGCGTAACGGACGCGGATAAACAAAAAATGTTCGGATTTTTCCAGCGCTTATCAGCAAAACCAACAGCAAAGGAAAGCTCTTCTGGCGTGGGATTAGCCATCGTGAAAAATATTGTGGACTTGCACAAAGGCAAGATTTGGTGCGAGTCCGAGCGAGGAAACGGCGCAACGTTTATTATCGAGCTACCTGTGGGCTTACCAGTGCTACGCAAAGACTAGAAAACACCACACCAACACCATTGCACTGTGCAATGGCAATGTGCAGATACCATCACACTATTGCTTGCTATTGTGCGTCTGAACGAAGAACGAAATTATTCACCGCAAATCGTTCACGTCATCATGGAAAACAAGCATTTTCTAAGCGCACACGTGCTTGACCGCTTTCGTTCACGTTGGCATAGTGGTTTTTTGAAAGGTATGAGTATTGTGTGTGTGGCTGTTGTCTTCGGTGGTTGTTCCAGCCCGTACTTTCTTAGCCAAAGTACTACCGCTCAGAATACTCCCGCTATGAACCGTTTTTCATCTGCCAGTGTATCGCCAATACGCTCTGAGGTCGTTCCGCTTGAGGACACACTCAAGGCGCAACCAGTCGTCTTGACAACAGGTGAAGTGAAAGATGTTTATGAAGAACTTGCGCTCGTGAAAATTCAGGGAACACCATTTGCTACTCTCGACGACTTAAATGGAGGACTCCGTATGGAAGCACGAAAACTCGGCGCGAATGCTATTGTTCGTGTGCAGTACGGCACATATGGCGTTGGGTATTACAGCTATCCTCAGGCTATTGGCACGGCAGTCAAATATAAGTAAAACTTGTTTCCTTCTCTTTCTACCATGAAAATCCTGATGAAACCTCGTCCGCGAGGATATGTAATGTTCTGGCTTGTGCTGCTCAGTTTTACTCTGAACGGCTGTTTTATTACGCTTCGGGAAGCCCTTTTGATGAAATCACAAGGGCAAAAAACCATGGTTCCGCTTTCCTACAACGATGCGTACACTGCTACTCGTACTGCACTTCGCTGGTCGTCGGACGATCCTCTCGAAGACCACAAAGAGCAAGGGTACGTCATGTTGCTTATGAATACTCGTTATCGCAGTACAACCTATCAACGATTTCAGATTGTTTGGTTGGATTCCTTGAGTGCGAACGAGACGGAATTAACGATTTTAACATCTGGCATGGCAGCAAATCCAGAACGAAACGTGCTGGAACTCAACGAAAAACCAAGTATTTGGGAGATTCAGCGCAATATCAGCTATGCTGTTTCGTGTATGCAAGCTGGGAAGCCGCTCCCCATCATGCTTGCACCGCAAGACCGTTTCCGCGACCCACGCACCGAAGGCAGTGGCATAAACTTCAGGCTGAGAGACGAAAGAGGGAGCGGCATGAAATTCAAAGTACATGACGCATCAAATCAGTAGTAGCCGGTGTTATTTGCTCAATGTATCTTCATTCTGTCCACAACCCTATTCCCTACAAAACTCATTCGGAATAAACCCAAATCTTTCCCCATTTCAACCATATTTTTATGCAACTATTTGATGGAAATTCGTTTGCCGAGCTGTACAAAAACGATACGGCTAACGGTGATTATGCGTTTATGCTCATGTACCCAAGTACAGCCGCATGGTCAAAATATCCCAATACATCCCGCTATATTATCCAAGACGGAAACGAAGAACATCAAAAAGTGGGCTTCGATAAGGTGTGCCAGCGCGAGGCATGGAAAAATATGGCGGTTTTAGGAACAGGTGCGAGGGGTATTTTGATAGCCGAGCCGCCCCCAGCCTTGCTTGATTATTGGCAAGAAACGTGGAATCATCAGTATACTTTCGAGAGATTTACGCCCGAAACCTACTGCGACCGCATCAATGATAGTACAGAAAAAATTATCACACTTTTTCCGTACGACGGCTTGAAACCTGAACGCCATGCCGTTGATCCCGAAGAGCATTATTTTCTTCTGAGCAAACTATCGCTGAATCAAGTCTCTCCGCTTGTGCCTGCCTATCAAGATCACCATTTTTCGGAAACCCATCCGAATGATGTGAATTTGCCCAAAGTTTTTCCCTACGTCATCAAAACCTCGCATGGCTTGTCGGGAGAAGGCACGTACTTGATTCGGAGCGAGACCGACCTAGAAAATTGCCGAAAAGAATTTCGCGCCTATTGGGGTTTGAAATTAGTCGAGGCGGTTGTCGTTTCCGACTTTGTGAGCGATGTTGTTGATAATTACTGCGTTCAATTTTATGTCAATAAAAAAGGCGACGTTACTGTTTTAGGCGCGACGCACCAGCTTGTCAGCGAACAGGGCGTGTATTTGGGCGGCTTGATTCATTACGAGCATACCAATTTGGAGCAATTCGCAACCATTATCAATCATACAGCCGCATTTGCTCATCAGCACGGATATTTTGGAGTGATTGGCGTGGATGTGCTGGAAGATAAGCATGGAAAATTTCACGTAATTGATGCCAATGTCCGCGTCAACGGCTCTACGGCAATGTGTCTGCAAAAAAATGATTTACTGAAAATAGGCAAAGAAACCGCGAAGTATGCGGGAAATTGGGTGATGGAAGGCACAGAAGCAGAGGTGATACAAAAACTAAACGAACACCTCAAACGCCGAGATTTTACGATACTTTCCGCGCTGTATTACCCCGAAACTGGCTTGACAGCACTCTACGGCATTGCGGCAGGTGAAAATTATGAGGATATGCTTACCATCGAAAAGCAAATGGAGAAATTGGGCTTGCGGCAGGTTGGGTAACACCAGGTTGGGTAACACATTTTTCCGTCCGACGGCTGAAGAGCGCGTAAACGCTGCCGTCGGGCGGATTTTTTTTATTGTGAACAGCAGTAGCAGCCCACTCGAAGCATTACAGTTCTAAGAAAAAGCGATAGTTGAAATCATCAAGGTTTTTTGCGGCTTCGAGGGTGTTTTGCCATTTTGTAAATTCGGTTAAGCGCATTTGCGGGCGTGGGCTGTCGTTCAAGCCAAAGATGCGAATGCTTGTTTCTGCGCGGGCTTTGTCGCTTGTAGTGGCGCGAGGATTGATGCCGATTTCACCAGTTTCAAAATTCAGCACGAAATAGCGAAACGTGTCAAAATCCTCTGCATCTGGCTTCAGAAGTGCTTCCTCGAACTGCTCCAGTTTTTTTTCTTGGCAAACATTGCAGCACACAAAGAGATTTTCCCACTCATACACTTCCAACGGAACAACAGATTTCGGGCGAAAATGGTCAAGCGTGGCTTGTGCAGATGCACCCAAGCGATAACCGCCATCGCAATACGAGCAATGATGCTGTGTCATTTTCTCGGCAAGTAATTCCCGCAAAATGACGTTTACTTTTTTACCATTAATCTGCCGCCATTGCAGCGTATATGGGGGGTCTGCGGTACGTTTGGCGGCAAAATCTTTGCCCCAAGCCTCTGTATTGTGGAGAAGAAAATCCGGTGCGGGCGGACGAAATAAACGCTTCATACTGTCTCAGGAATTGATGTTTGCAAGGTTTTTCCCAAAATACGCTGCGCTTGGCGTAGTTCGCGGCTAATAATGGCATTTGTTTCTTCGGAGCGTGCAGCAAGTTCCTCTGCAAGGCGCGTAAAATCTTGTTCTAATGACACTTGTTCTGCTTCGTTTTTACCTGCAAACATCTTGTCGCGCAGTTCGTAAAATTCTGCAAATTTCTTCTCCACATCCACGCCAAAACGCTCTTCGATGCCGAAAATATCATGCAGCACCAGTTCCACGCTGTTGGCGGAATTGGTCAGAGTCGGCGTAACAACAGGACTTGGCGGCACGGTGAGGCGATACACCCACGCATCGCTTACCGAGCCAATGACGAAGGGAGAATGCGTTGCGATAAAAATTTGTGCATTCCGAAAAAGTTTCTGCACAACAGGTAGAATCTTACGCTGCCATGCGGGATGCAGGTGGATTTCAATTTCATCCAAAAATAAAATAAAGTTCTGGTCGAGAACATCACGCTTTTCCGCCCAGTTGATGCGGTCGAGGCGCATGAGCAAATCTGCAATCCAGCTAATGATAGATTTTAAGCCATCGGGAAGCACATCGAAAGAAAGAAGCTCGCCGCCAACGCGAATTTTCACGTCCAAATGCGGGTCGTCTTCATAGACAAACTCCACTGTTTTTCCGATAATCTCTGCAACGGCAGATTCTATGCGCTCTATGGAGTATTTGAGTTGTTCTACGCGCTCGTGCTGCCCTTTGTAAAATGCGTTTGCGATTTTAGCGTTTGTGTTTGCAATCCATTGGATGAGAGTTTGCGGATTTACTGATTGGTGGAACGAAAGTGCATTTGATAACGGCGCTTGACCAATTTCTTGAATAGCTTGGAGTTTAATGGTTTCTACTGAGCGATTCCCTGCATAAGCGAGCATCACAAAATCAAATTGATGTGCTGGGTTATTGCTACCACTTATTGCTAGGCTTAATTGCTGGAAAAGTCGATTTGAAAGTGAAAAATTGCCTTTCTGTAAACGTAATTCTTCTCGTAACTGATTATCGAATGTAATACCAATGTAACTATCTTGTCCGTTTTTGCCCATTCTGCTAATTAATTGAGAATTTGGGAATACAGACCCCGCCAACGCATACAAAATCGTGCTTTTCCCGCTCCCATTCGCACCCGTGAGCAAGTGAATTTCCGCACCGTTTCCTTGCTTTTCAGCAGGAAAATCTATTTTGGTATCGTCGAAAACACCAACATTGAAGAGATGTACGTTTGTAATGCGCATAAAAACTTGTGAGAAATGGGGAAATTGTGTATTCGCGCCTGATGTGCGCTTGCATCTGAAGCAAAACTGCATTTTTTCTGAGAATTTACCAAGCCTGAGGCAATGCGTAAAGGCTGCTCTACGGCTTCAATGCTTTATTCAACCAATACACCAACCCCAAACCCGCACCAACACTCGCAATCCCCAAAAAAATGCTTACCGAAATATACCCAAATGCCGCACCAAATCTGCCTTCCTGAAGCATCGTAAAAAGTTCGAGCGACAGCGTAGAAAACGTCGTAAAGCCGCCACAAAAACCCACTGCCAAAAAATATCGCCACTCCGCCGAGAGAGCATTGACGCGCTCTCCAGTGAGTGCCACCACGCCGCCCAGCACAAACGAGCCAATGATATTTACGAGAAAGGTTGCGAGCGGAAAGCCTGTTTGTGCGGTGTTTGAGGTAAAATGTGAAACGAGCAATGAAACGGCAAACCGCGCCGCACTGCCCAATCCGCCGCCAATGGTGATGAGAAGAAAGGTTTGTATCATAAAAATATTGCGTAAAAGAGAATTGTAATTCATGGGAAAAATACGTGAAAAAATAAGTATTTTCTATGTTGGTACGCAGTTTTTCGCCTCAAAAGTGATTCACGCCTCCATAATTACCAAACTTTTTTCATTTTCCAAGCAGCGTACAAATGAACTATCGCATATACCTCGCAGCCTTGATTGTATCAGCCTTCCAAGCATATTCTCTTTCGGCGCAAGCGCACATCAACCACTCGGCACAAATGACTATTGACGGCAAAAACTCGCACACGTACACCATTCAGTTTGCGCAAAATGGCGATACCATGCGACGTGTAACGTCGTATTTTGATAGCGAAAAACGCCTTGTTCGGCAAGAAACGACGCGCTTCCGACCAAAACCGCTTCTGCTCTACTCTAATTCCATCGAAGACTTTCGCACAGGCGAAACCTTGCAGCAAAGCGTTGTTAAAAATACATTTATCGTCAAACGCCGCGAGCGCAAGGGTGCGGACGTGGAGGAAAAAAGCGTAACAGCAGAAAACGGAATCCTCTCCACGCTTGTCACCGAGCGCATTGCACAAAGTGTGGACGCACTCGAACGCGGCGAAACCATACATTTCACGCTGGCACTGCCCTTGCGAAATATGGTGATTGAAATGAATATTGTGAAAGTAAGCAATGAAGCCGTTGGTGGGATTCCATGCGCAGTGATTTCGCTCGCGCCCTCCAATTTTATCTATAAAACACTGATGGGCGAGCCATCGCTCTTTACCTTTGAGGTCGCCAAGCCGCACAGACTCATGCGTTACAAAGGTATTCTGGGATTGCCAAGTGCCGAAGGCAAGCAGCAGAGCGGGCTTGTGATGGGGAAATATTAAGCTATACTAAAAATGGGTAAAAACTGCACATCGAAACGTGAAGAAATTGAGATGTAGTCCACCTTTGAGGTGGACTACATCTGAAGCAATAAGCCTTTTTTAGTAGAAATTATGTAGATGAGTGATTTTTGTTCTTTAATAGTGGCACAGACATTCTTGTCTGTGAGTGTTGGTGCGGGGTGTAGGCGATACACACAGACAAGAAGTCTCAAGCCACTGAAGCCAGTATGTACGCCACTTCCAACGTCAAAGAGCTTAATCTACATAATAGACTTTATTCCGAATAGACTTTTTTACGAAACAAGGCAGCATGCTGCCTTGCTCCAAAACCCTAAAAACCTTATTCGAGATAAACTCTAATGTCTAGTATAAAGCAACAAGCCTTTTTCAGTATCGTACACTTTTCTGCAAACTCAATACTTCTTGACTTTTACGCTCGTATCACGTAAATTTCGCCTTTACACACTACATAACTCTCTTGTGTTTCACCAAAAGGCTGGCGCGATATGATACGCTTGTTTCTTACATTCTGCATACTGCTCTTTAGTTATGTTCTTGCTTCACCAATACTCTGCCAAACACCGCTTGAAATGGACATTTCGCAGAAATACCGTGCAGCAGAAACGCTCATGCAGCAACGCGATTTTAAGGCGGCAACGGCGGCATGGTCGGAAATTGTACGCAGCAAAAACACGGGAATTTCTCCCGAACAAAAGGCATATCTGCTTCTCCAGCGCGGATGCTGCTATTACGAGCTTCGTGCCGATACCAGCGCAATTATTGATTTCAGCACATCGCTCGAACTCGTCCCGCATCACGCCACGTTCTACGAGCGGGCGAGAAGTCATTTTCGCAAAAAAATGCTTCCCTTTGCCCTGTCCGATATTGAAAAAGCTCTGGCACTCTCGCCCGACAACGCTGATTATTACGTGCTTCGTGGCAATATTCATTTTGAGCGAGAGGTAAAATCAGATGGCTGCGCAGACTTTGCGATGGCTCGCTCGCTTGGTTTGTCCTTGTCCGACGATATTTCGCTCGAACCCTGCCGCTTGCTTGGTGTGCCGCTTCTCAAGGCGGTCGTGGATTCTACGCAATTTCAAGCACAGCAAAAAACCACGAAAAACGTCGCCGATACAACACTCCTCACGCTTCTCTCCGAAACAAACAGCCTCAACACGCAATTTTACCGATGGTCTCTGCAAGCGCAAGCGGGCGGAACAAGCTATATGCTTTCGCGGCTCTATTACGATGTGCGTCCAGGATTCAATGCGCTTGGGAAAGTTGGGTATTCAGTAAATCGAAATTGGTCGGCATGGTTGGCTGGAATGTATTCCGAATTTCCCTACACGCACGGTTCCGAGCGTTTACGAATGCCCGCCACTTCTCCAAATACCTTCGGTGAGGTTTCCTTTGCTGTCGCCTCGGCGGGCGGTCAATACTCCGTCATTTTGGAGCGGAATCTTGATTTGCAATTTGGTCTTGGTATCGGTTATAAACGCATTCAATTCCCTTCAACCGTTCCGATTACTTACGTCAATGGTGAAATTGCCTTTCCGAATAGAGGTATTGCTGCATCGTCAGGCTTTATCGGGCAAGCCTACGCAGGTGTGGAATGGCGTTTCCTAAGAAATGTCGCATTGATTGCGAACGGTTCGCTCAATCTTTCTGCGACACGATACAACTACATGACGCTCACCCGCATAGATATTGAAGCTGCGCATCAATTTGTTAATTATCTTGCTGGAATTCGCGTCTATTTCGATGAACAATCGGAGTGATGTGACAAGGAAAATTTTTGCGAAAATATTGACAAAAAATTTACGAAATATTTACGAAATATTGACGAAAAATTGTATGAAAACCGCTCCATACCTTGCTTGCGTACTGCTTCTTGTGTCCGCTTCTTTCGTTGCACGAGCGCAGACAAACAGTGCCATTCCCGCGCTTCGAGCCGAACAGCCCGAAAAGCGGATGAAAGAGATTTGCACCTTGCTCTACACAAAAGAGTATAGTGCCGCACTCGGAATAATCACGGACGAACTTCAGCAACACCAAGCGGATACCAAGCAAACAAGCCGTCTTCTTGCGCTTAAAAGTGCGGCATTGCGCGGGCTTGGCAAACAGCCAGAAACCTTGTCCGCTCTTCAAGAGGCGACAACGCTCATCGAAACACAGCGCAACGAGGTAACTTCAGCAAATAATCCAACAAATAATCTGGCGCAGGAAATTCGTCGTGCCATTGAAAGTGTTGAGCAATCAAGGGTGAGCTTGTCTGCAAGCGGCATAATATCTGCTACGGCGACTTCGCAGGATAGTCTGACAAATAGAACAGCAATGCAAGCAACGCTCGCCGAAGCAGAACAAGTATTAGAAAAATTCCCCAACAACGCTCTCGCGCTCTATCACAGAGGATACGTCCGCTTTTTGGACAAAATGTATGACAGCGCAGCACAAGATTTCAAGCGGTCAGCAGAGTATTTTCCGCCCATACAAGCGGCAAGTGCGTGGTATCATGCGGGTTTGTGTCTGTTCAAGCTCAATCAACCCAGCGACGCTGTCAAATCTTTCTCAAAAGCTCTGGAAGCCGCGCCGTTTCATGCGGAAAGCTATTTTTATCGTGGGTGTTTGTATTCCTTAGGCGAGCAGTTTTCTCTAGCAACACAAGATTTCACCAATGCTGTCCGGTATAATCCCACCGATGCACCGTCCATGGGAATGCTTGGGAGTTTGCTCATTAGCGCAGGACGCAGAAGCGAAGGTTGTATCCGTCTTGCACGCTCGTATCAGCTTGGCTACGGTCCTGCCTTGCCCATTATCGAAAAATACTGCAACAGCAGCACCTCCGAAGACGGCACAAAAATTGTCCGTATGCCAACAGTAACGGTTGATGCAGAGCGAGTGAATTACGTCCAGCGCATCAAAAACACCAAACAAGGAATAGCAATGGCTTTGCGTGTACGCAGCCCTTTTCAGCAACATTCCTCAAGCCTTGCTCCTCGCGCCAGCTTCAATACTGGCTCCATCACTATTCCCGATGGTAATGCTACTGTTACGGTAAGCATGGCTGATGCTCGTGAAAATTTGCCCTCTGCCCCAACATCCATTCCCTTGCAGTCCATCATCAACAAAGCTGATTGTAATGCGGTTGTTATCCACACACGAAATTTTATTTCTATTCCGTGTTTGGCATTCTTTTTTGCCCAAGAAATGAAGCCATTTGACAATCCCGACATTCAAAAAATTGTGAAAAAGATGCAGCAATTAGCTGATGATATTGTGTCGCAACAATACGCTTTTGGCAATGTCACACCTGGCTCCACAGCTACCCCCAACGCTGCTGGCGCAGATGCAACCTCGGCAGATTTTGCCAAACTCAACGGGATGTACGACAACTTTATGGCGTTGGTGTATCAACTCCAAAACAAACTTGCTGCGCAGGAGCAGGTCTTGGCTCAAGAGGGGAAATTGTAGTAGGAATAACACTCTGCGAACCTAGCAAACTTCATAGTTTCAAGAGATTTTTTCTTCCCGCTCCAAGCTGCTTTGCCGATGCCGTTTGCAACACAAAGCGCGACAACGAAGCCTGCAAGCGGCTCATCTGCTCACGAAGCTGCGACGCGGAAGCCGCGATATTGCTCACTCCGCTCGTGGATTCTTCGGAAATTGCCACAATCGCTTCCACATTTACGGAGATATGCTTGCTCGTGATGGATTGTTCCTCCGTCGCGCCCGCAATCGTTGAAATCATCGTGAGAGCGGAGTTAGAACTGGCAACAATATTGCCAAGTGACGTACCCGCAGCATCCGCTAATTCCACGCCTCGCGTGGCTTGGGTATTGCCATTGTGCATGATGTGAACAGCTTCGTCGGTTTCTTTGCGAATCATATTCACTACGCCCGCAATCTGCTTTGTGGCTTGCTGTGTGCGCTCGGCAAGTTTGCGCACTTCATCGGCAACAACCGCAAAGCCGCGTCCTGACTCGCCCGCACGAGCCGCTTCAATGGCTGCGTTCAGAGCAAGAAGATTTGTTTGGTCGGCAATTTCGTCAATAACTGAAATAATATCGCCAATTTCTGCACTGGACTCGCCCAGACGCTCAATCGTGGCGGCAGATTTCGCCACTGCGCTTGCAATATCACGAATCTTCCGCACAGCTTCCTGCACAATCAAGCCGCCCTGCTCGGCAACATTTTTGTTTTTCTTCGCCACATCCGCCGCATTCGATGAATGCTCGGCGTTGATGTGAATTGCGCTCGTCATTTCCTCAATAGATTGGTAAATCTGCCGCGCTTGCAAGGATTGGTCGTGCATCCCGCTTGAAAGCTGCTCCGACGACGAGCCAATGAGTTCCGCCACTGCCAGTGCTTCTTCCGCCGATTGCCGTACATCTAGCATCAATGCTTGAACGCCCTCTAGCGCAGTGTTGAAACCGTGTGCAAGCTGCCCAATAGCATCATCATTTTCAACAACGATGCGTGTTGTGAGGTCGCCTTTTGCAAACTTCGTAATTTCCTCCAACATTGCTTCCACACTTGCTTGCAGGTATTCTTGCTGCTCCACTGCCACGCGCTGTGCTTCTGTTGCTCGCATCTCGCCTTCGTGTGCGGCGACGGTCTGCCGCGTCACTTCTTCATTCGCGCTCACTAAACTCCGCACCATTGCTCCAAAAGCCCGCATGAGTTCATCAATTTCGCTGCGAGAAGCGTGTTTGCTATTTGCCGTTCCAAGCCGTTCCAGCGTGGTTTCATGCGCTATTGCTGTGTTCAGATTGCCCGCACCAATTTCCACCGCCGCATCACGAAGGCGTATAATCGGCTCGGCAACGCTCTTTGCCACAAAGTATGCCGCAACGCTGCCCAGAACCAGCATGAACACTAGTACGGCGATAATTGTTAGCGTCCGTGTTGTAATTGTTTGAACAATGCGCCCCGTCGAAGTGCCAACAACAACGTAGCCTTTCAAGGTCGAAGATTCGACGGGAGAGCGCATCACCACAAGCGACTGCTTGGTCGCTGAATCAATCACGCCATTCACCATCGTTTTTTCATTAAACTCAAATTTTTCAGGAAATGCCGCCACCGTCGCGCCATCGCTCACGAGCGCAACAAAGCGAATATCGGGGTTGCGTTTCACGTAGTCAATGGCTCGCTGCGCACTTTGCAAATCCTGATTTTGCAAACCAATCGAAACGCCCAGCGCAACGGTCTCGGCGAGAGCCTGTACCTCGCGTGTGAAGGATTCAAGCAAGGTTTGGCGGGTTTGCATCGGAAAATACACACCGACAAAGACGAGAATTGCGACGATGAGAGCATTCGTCAGAAGTTGGATTTTTGTTCTAAGGCGCATGGTTGCTTGGTTAGTTGGTGCATTGGTCAGTGGTTACTTGGTCAGTGGTTACTTGGTCATTGGAGAGCATCTTACGACAAATGACCAATGCACCAATGACTATTTTATCGTCGCCAGCACTTTCACGTTTTTGTTCACGTTTTCGGCGTTCACGTAGGCGATTGCACCTGGCGTATTTGCTACTTTTTCGAGCAGTTCTTGTTCGGAATTCACGGCAGTTGGCGGTAAGCCTTTGCCAGAGAATTGTTTTTTGAGCCAGAGTTTTTGCATTTCGGAAAAAGCAGTGTTCAAAGCCGCATAGAATCTAGATTTCACAGGCGAATCGCCTTTCACTTCAAAGACCGTAATTTTGCTGCCATCCGCCCAGTTGCGCGTATTTAGCGTGTAAATATCCAAGATTTTATCTGCTTCCAAGTTCTGTGCAGACGAAGATTTATGCGTTATCACGGCAACGCTTTGTGCAAACGTGGACGCACTCGGCATTGCGAAAAAAAGCAATCCAGCCATAAGGATTGATGCGGTGTTCAGGGTAAGAAAGTTCATAGTGTTCTCCTTAAAAAATAACGCTGAGACCGAGGTAAATAAAATTGATGCTTATAGCCTCGCTCGCACGCGACTGCACCCGTTGAAACTGGACCTTTCCCACCAAGCCGTCCGTAATACGATAGCCCGCACCGCCGCCAAATGCTTCCAAGCCATTTGCATCGCTATCACTTGGATTGATGACATCGCCCTTCAAATAATTGTAGTTGGCATAAGCAAAAAACTTATCGTTAAAATTGTACAGCAGATTCCCGTAATAGAAGGTTTTATCCAATGTTCCGCGAAAATTGGTTGGATATTTTGCATCATGGAAAACGCCAATATATTCGCCCTCAAACTCGAAATTGTACAGGGAAAAAGACAAGTCCGCACCGACGCGGAAACGCTGTACATCGCCAATCGGCGCGAGATACTCGCGCCTTCCCATGCCTGGAATACCGCTCCCAAAGCGCGTGAACGTGGTATCATTCCGATTATCGCGGTCATACGTCCCTGACACACCAATTTTGAAGGTTTCTGCCGCATTGCGCACACCAATGCGCCCGCCGACAGACTTAAAAGGAGATGTATCCTCGCCTGTAAAGGCGTTATTTGCATTTCGGACATCATTTCTCGAAGCCATGTACGACGTTTCAGAATTGCCCGTATGCAGTGCGTAATCAAAGCGCATTCCGCCAAGCGGCAACGAGCCGTACACCTGCAAGAATGCGCGTTCTGGCAAGAAATCTTCTGCATTCAGCAAACTCGCAATGCTTGTTTCATACACAAATGGGCGAAACAAATACGGCAAAAGCGGCGTACGATTTTTGAGTTCGTTCAAATTGTTAAATGTTGGCAACAAGAGACCAGCCTTGACGTTCAGGGCTTCGCTATTCGTATAATTCGCCCACGCCTCTTCGACGCTGAAACTTCCCCACCCGCGCTGCGAAGCGTAAGAGAGCGAAAATTCCAAATTCACAAACGCGCTAAAGTAGTCGCCAAGCGGCTTGGAAAGGAAGAGGTTCATTTGCTGCAAGGAAAACGTGTTACGCTCTGCTGTGTTGGTAATCGTGCCACGTGGCGTAGTGATGACGTTTTCGGTGCGTTGATTATAGCCCAAAACCTGCATATAGCCGTAAATGCGGAGGTCGTTCAATGGGTTATCTTGTGCTTGTAGCGTTGCAGCACCTAGAAATATCAGCAATGCCGCACCAAATCTTGTATGGAAAGAGAAAAATGATTTCATAAAAAAAGGAGAATGGTGGAAAAAACCTATTTGTGCGTGGTTTGAGCGAAGCGTTCTGTTTTCTGAACGGTACGGTACAAAATTACATTCTTTCAGAGGGCGAGTTGTCAAGAGCGTGTTAAAGACTTGTCAAGAGCGTGTTAAATCGAAAAGCTGTGCGAAAAAGCCTTGTGCGAGCAGCATAGATGCTCTATTTTCGCATATTCGCTGTTAGATTATTTTATTCCCTTATGTCTAAAAATCTCATCAAATCTCGCCTCGTGTGGCTAACGCTCGCGCTTTTGGCACTCGTCCCATTTCTTGCATATTTGCAATGGAAATGGGTTGGTGAGGCTGTCGAGCGAGAAGAGGAACAGCTTCGCGGGGCGTTGAAGACCGCAGCCGTGCAGTTTTTGTACAGTTTCAATCAGCGCATTATTCAGGTGCAGCAATCATTTTCGACCATTACGAAAGCCGTTCCCAAACAAGATTTTTCTACCCTGAACACCGCACAAAAACAGAAACTTCTCACAAAAGCGACGCAAGAATATTGGGCGGAACATCAATCCGGATTAGAAGCCGACTTGATTCAGGACGTGTACTATCTGGTGCCGAATGAGAACAATGACGACGAATGGCTTGTAACCCGCTTCGATACAACATCTAAAGAGCTTGTTCCCAGCGCAATGCCGCTTACAGCTTTGCAAGAAGATGAACTGGAGAGTTTTCCACCCATATCCCGCTTCATTGCTGGCTTGACAGCAATAGTAATTCCTTTGCAAAATTCAAACTTGACACCGATGGAATTTGACGAATCGCAAGCCGCATTCCTTGATGAAATGGTGCTTTTTGGCGTGCCGAAAAATCCGACAATCCTTGTAATGATTCATCAAAAATATCTGCAACACGAGGTTTTGCCAAGTTTGGTGCAGAATCATTTTGGCGAAATCAATCGCCTCCAGTTTCAGTGCGGCATTGTTCAGCGCAAAGAGGACAAGAATTCATCCACAAAAGGCTCAAAGTCCTCGTCAAATCAAGGATTGAATGTGCTGTGGAGTTCAGATTCTACTGCACAAAGTTCAGATTTTATGAACAGTTCTATTTCGTTGCCAATAGGTTTTCTGCCGCCTCGAGTCGGTGGTGGTCTTGCCAAGATGCTCCCAAATTTTATTTCCCTGATTTCTCAGATTTCAAAGCAAAAGAGCTCAGAAAAAAATATTTCTGGAACACCGCTTGTTGCACCCAAGATGGGCGCAGATTCTACGTTTATTCGATATTTATTGGGAAATGTGGAGTTTCATGTTCAGTACAAACGCGATGCGCTCGAAAGCGAGCTTTCACAAATTCGATGGCGGAATGTGGCAGTAAGTTTTGGGGTTTTGCTTTTGCTCTCGGTGGGGTTAGTGCTTATCATGCTCACCGTTGCTCGCTCGGAGCGGCTTCAACACCAGCAAATGCAGTTCGTAGCAGGGATTTCGCATGAATTCCGCACACCGCTAGCTGTCCTTAGTTCTGCCAGCGAAAACCTTGCAGACGGCATTGTTACAAGCCCCGAACAAGCACAACGGTATGGAAAAGTGATGAAGCAAGAAATTATGCGCTTGACTGGCATGGTCGAGCAGACACTGAGTTTTGCAGGGATTCAAGCCAGACGGCACACGATAGAACCTAAGCCAGTCTCGGTGCAAACGCTTGTGGAACAAGCAATTACGAGGCATCAAGGCTTGCTAAAGGATGAAGCGTTTTTGCTTACCGTGCAGATTCCTCCCAAAACCGCACAAATGCTGGTACTAGCTGATGCAACAGCACTAATGACCGTATTTGATAATTTGATAAACAATGCGGTGAAATACACCGAAAATCGCCGAGAAATACGAATTGACGCGGTATTGCAGGATGCAGTAATTCTGATATCCATACAAGATTTTGGGCGCGGTATTCCAGCTAGTGAAATTGCACACATTTTTGAACCCTTCTTCCGCGCTCAAAGCGTCGTGGATGCTCAAATTCATGGTAATGGCTTGGGTCTGGCGATTGTGCAGCATATCATCGCACAACATGGCGGCACGATTTCTGCCAAAAGCGAAGTCGGTCGCGGCACAACATTTTTCTTTACCCTCAAACGCGCATAGAACCAAGCACCAATGACTAATGCACGAATGACCAATGCACCAAAATCTATGAAAAAACTTCTCCTTATTGAAGACGACGCGGGACTTGTGTTCACGCTCACAGACCGCCTACTATCGGCTGGATACAGCGTGGAAACTGCCTTAGACGGCAATGCTGGTCTCGCGCAAGGCTTGCAGAATATCGTTGATTGCATCATTCTGGACGTAATGATGCCAGGTAAAAACGGCTTCGATGTGTGCCGTGAATTGCGTCAGAAGGGCGTATTTACGCCAATTCTCATGCTCACAGCACGCGGACAAACCGATGACAAAGTAACGGGCTTAAAACTTGGCGCGGATGATTATTTAACAAAGCCCTTTGAAGCCGCAGAATTACTGGCGCGGCTGGAAGCACTTATTCGACGGTCAGAACAGAAAACACAGACAGCGCATCCCGTCTACGAGTTCGGCGATGTGCGCGTGGATGTGCGCGGGATGACGGTTTTTAGGAATGGCGCGGCATTGGAGATGTCTGCGAAGGAATTTCAGTTGTTGCATTATTTTATCGAACATCAAGGAACAACGCTCTCCCGCGATGAAATTTTGAATAATGTTTGGGGCTACGACTCCTCCCCAACCACACGCACCGTAGATACACACGTGGCGTGGCTGCGCCAGAAACTTGAGCCAAATCCGCCGGAGCCGCGTTATATATTGACGGCGTATGGTGTGGGGTATAAGTTTGCAAGAAAATATACTAAAAATGGGTAAAAATTGCATATCAAAAAGTAAAAGCGTTGAGATGTAGTCCACCTTAAAGGTGGACTACATCTGAAGCAACAAACCTTTGTCAGTATAATATCTGGTAGTCTCTTGAATTCAAGCCACCAAACTAACTTATACCGTTTCTACTGTATTTTGAATACTTTGATTGTATCAAGGCAGTATGCTGCCTTGTTTCGGAGAATTGAAAGTATTCATTTTACAATCAAAACG
>RDXM01000197.1 GCA_004292595.1 Candidatus Kapaibacterium sp.
GGCAGTTTGGTAGGCACAATTCCAGCAGAATTGCCAACAGGTGCAGGGTACAGGGTACAAGTTCGAGGCATCGTTTACGGTTCATTTAGCAACAGCAGCACCGCAATTTCGGTGGACAGGTTGCCCGAAAGACCATTTATCAACTATGCAGCGAATGGAGATTTGCAAATTGTAACGCCAACAGCAGGTTTGACTTTGCAGTGGTTTAGCGTAGGTGCAACAGGAGCAACTACCGCCATTGCAGGTGCAACTTCGGCAACCTTGAAACCAACCGCCAACGGTGCTTACCAATTAGGTGTCAGCGTAGCAGGTTGCACAGTTTTGTCTAATGCCTTGAGTTTCAATCTCCCTGTTGTTACAAGCAGCAATGACTTTGCTTTGGAACAAGCTACCGAAATTTATCCTAACCCTCACGAGGGCAGCGTAAACGTGAAAACGGTGTTGAAAAAAGCAGGTTTGGTTAGCATTGTGGTAACAGATGTGTTAGGCAAAACGGTTTACACACACAACGAAACTTCGGTTGCGGGCAAATACGAACATACTTTGAAGTTAGAAAGCCTTGCTTCGGGTGTGTATATGGTTGCCTTGACAACTGACGGAAAATCGGTGGTGAAGAAAACGGTGAAACAGTAGGTTGATTGTTTGTGGGGACACAAACAACATTGAAGTGAAAAAAAACTACGTTGGCAATGGTCGAAGACCTTGACAAGCGTAGTTTTTTTGTTTTGCGTTGGCAGAGGTTGAGACGAGGCAGCCTAAGCCTTGATAAACGTAGTTTTTCTGGTAGTGCTATACAATACTTATACCAATAAAATATTCCAAAATAACCCCCCAATATTTTAAAATTCTCATCCAAACCCCGCAAATTCTCATTCACAATATATGTTTACTCATCTACTAAAAATTGTTGAGGATTATAATTCAATTTTGTTGAAAGTAATAAATTCTCTAATTTAACTAAATTTTATGAAAAGTAAATTTAACAAATTACTGCTACTTTGCCTAATGGCTTGGGGTTTTGTAGCAAATCAAGTAATAGCCCAAACCCTAATGGCTTGGGGTTTTGTAGCAAATCAAGTAATAGCCCAAACCACCTACGAGTGGAAAGGTGGTTTTACGGACATTAACGATACCTATTTCACTTCTACTACACAAGGGTGGGCAGTGGGTGGAAATGGCACTCTTTTGTCCACTTCAGACGGGGGAGTTACTTGGATAGCCCGTAGTTTGGCAACAACCAATACATTTGTCGCTATTTATTTCACTTCTGCTACCCGAGGTTATGCACTGGAAGGTTTCACGGTTTGGAATACTTTCGATGGAGGTAATACTTGGACTGCCCAAACTTTACCGACTACACAAGACGTTACAAGTATCAGTTTCCCTACTCCCAGCAACGGTTGGATAGTGGGTACTAATGGGCTTCTTCTAACTACTAACAACGGAGGCACAACTTGGACTGCACAAAATTCAGGAACTACACAAAATCTTAACGGTGTATCCTTCTTTTCTGCTACACAAGGCTGTATTGTAGGTGATGGTATGAATAATTGTAGGACTACTTCTGATGGAGGGCTTACTTGGACAGCTCAAATTGTAGGCAGTCCATTAGGTTTTAATGGAGTACATTTTACATCTGCAACTCAGGTGTGGATTACAGGACAAGAAACTGGTATGGTTGCCTTCAGTAATAATGCAGGAGTTACTTGGAC
>RDXM01000198.1 GCA_004292595.1 Candidatus Kapaibacterium sp.
AATCAAAATCAATTTTTTTGGTTCACGTTTTATTCTTTCCTCTCCATAATAAATTCTCTCCAAAAACAACCCTATTGCGGGGGCAGTCATTCGGGCTGGCTCGACAGATTTTGTTTTCAAGAACTGCGAAACCTGCGAAGTTTCTACTTTGCCTTTGCCCACTTCCACCAACACGCCAACCATTCGCCTCACCATTTTCCACAAAAAATGTGAACCAACCACATGAATTGTGATAACGCCGCCTTCCTCATAAATATCTACAAAACTCAACGATACTTTTGTAGATTTTTCTTCGGGAGTGTCGTCTGCAAAAGATTGAAAATCGTGTCGTGCATTCCTGCAAACAAAGTAGCTGCCTCCTTCATTTTTTTGATGTCCAATTTTTCGCCAATCCACCAAGCATATTTTCTGCCCAACGCTGTTCTGCGTTTCGAAATCTGATAAATATAACTTCGTGCTTTGGCATCATGCCGAGCATGAAAATCTGCCTCTGCTTTCTCCACTTTCAAAATATTGATGTCTGCGGGCAATTCCTCGTTCATTTTTTGTCGAATGTGGTCAGTTATCAGCGTAGTTTGCACCTCCAAATGTGCCACCTGCCCTACTGCGTGTACACCTGCATCTGTACGACCTGCTCCATAAAACTCCAAATTTTCGGTTTTGAAAACCTTTGTAGCTGCCTTAATCAATTCGCCTTGAATAGTAGGTTGCCCTTTTTGAAGTTGCCAACCATTATATTTTGTCCCTTCGTATTCTATATGTACCTTAAAACGCATAAGATTTGTTGTTTCTGTCTGTTTCTTCGACCTCCTTTATAAGAAATCACAGGCTAAAGCCTATGTTACATTCAGCGAATGATTTATTTTGCCCTCTGCCTTACTGCCTCATACAAGATGACACCTGTTGCCACCGAAACATTCAGCGAAGCAATGCTGCCAAACATAGGAATTTTGACCATGACATCTGCCATTTTCAAATATTCTTTTTGAATTCCATCTTCCTCCGAACCCATCAGCACAACCGTTGGCACAGTAAAGTCTGCTTCATACAGCACTTGTGATGCTTTTTCGGTACAAGCTACTACTTGCAAACCACTGTTTTTGAGATACTTAATTGCATTGAATAAATTTGGTTCTCTGCAAATAGGCACAATGCTCAACGCACCCGCCGAAGTTTTGTAGGCATCGCCGCCGAGTCTTGCACCGCCTTTATCGGGTATCACCACTGCATTTACCCCAGCACACTCCGCACTCCGCACAATAGCACCAAAATTGCG
>RDXM01000018.1 GCA_004292595.1 Candidatus Kapaibacterium sp.
CGATAGTTGGCATCAGATTGTTACCGAAATGTTTATTGTCGCCTACAATCTTTCGTGCAGTAAGAAATAGATTTTATCATGTAGACTTGAACCACTACCGTAGAGTTTTGTATGGATTTTCGTGCAAATTTCTGTGTGGAAAAGTGTACAACTCTGTGGAAAAGAAGACGATATTGATAATTATCCAGAAAAATCTTCCTGAATAAGTTCCGCCGCCATCTTGCCAGACAAGGCTGCAAGCGGCACACCGCCGCCCGGATGCGACGAACCACCACAAAAATACAAGCCTTTGAGTTCGCGGGAACGGTTTGGAGGGCGCATAAATGCTGCCATCTGGGAGTTTGAGGAAATACCGTAAATGCTGCCTTTGTTGCTACGGTACAAATCATAAAAATCCTCTGGCGACAGTACCATTTCTGTATCAATCGCACTTTCCGCATCAATACCCGCCTTCAAAAGCCGCTTCAGCACTGCGCTGCGCATTCGTTCTTTCTCGGCTTCCCAGTTTTGACCATTGATGTAGGGCATATTCAGCAGGACAAACCAGTTTTCACCGCCCTCAGGAGCGTGCTGGGCATCGCTTTTTGAGGAAATAGAAACATAGACGGTTGGGTCGCTGGGAGCGATTTTTTGGTCAAAAATTTGCCGAAATTCCTCCGCGTAATTCTCGGAAAAAAAGATGTTGTGATGCAGCAAATCCTTGTGTTCGCGCTTCATTCCCCAAAGAAAGAGCATTCCCGACAGCGAGGGTTCGAGCGCGTTGAGCTTTTTTTGCCGCTTCGGTACGCCGTCAATCAAGTAATTATGCGCCTCGACGACATCGGCATTACACAAAACATAGTCTGCCGTTATTTTTTCGCCAAGCACCTGCACACCGCATACACGCTTGTTTTGGTGCAATATTTTTTCAATGCTCGTATTTGTATGAATCTTCACGCCAAGCTGCTCTGCCAAACGGAGCATTTCCTCAATGAGACGGTACATCCCGCCGCGCACGTAGAATCCGCCAAAGCCATACTCCACCCAAGGAATGATATTCAGCGTGGCGGGCGCACGAAATGGGCTTGATCCGTTGTAGGTTGGGTAGCGGTCGAACAACTGAATGAGCCGCTTATCGCTAAAATACTGGGTTACAGCGCGGTGGACGCTGCGCATGGAATCAATTTCCCACAGGCGAAAAAGCGTTGGCAAATACTTCGCTTTGAACAGCTTGCGAAACTCCTGAAACGGCGTAAACATGAATATCTCGGCAGTGCGCTCGTAAATGCGCTCGGTGTAGCGGAGAAATTTTTCGTATTGCTGTGCCTCCTCTGGCGAAGCAAAACTGTGTATTTCCCGCATCATTACTCGCTTGTCGGCGTGTGTGTTCAGGCGTGTACCGTCGGGAAAAAAGTAACGGCAGATTGGCTCAATCGGCACAAAATCCAGCACCGATGCGCGTTCTACGCCAGCACTGGCGAAAAGTTCGTCGAAGACGAAGGGCATCGTGAGCAGCGAAGGACCAGTACCAAAGCGGTATTCACCCATTTCTCCCGCCAAACGCCGCGTGTTCAGTTTCCCGCCAACGCGCTCATTTTTCTCGAATAATTCCACCGCACATCCCATCGAAGCAAGGCGTATTGCGCCTGCCAAGCCGCCTATGCCGCCGCCAACAACGATTACTTTTGTTCCTTTACCTGATTTCATGCCGCTTTGCATGGTGTTTCCTTTGCTAGTTTCGAGAAGTGAGAAATGATAAAAAAAGGCAAGTACCCGCATGAATACTTGCCTTTCGAGTGTTTTTGCTACCACTTACTTGATAAGTTCGACCGTGCCTTTGAGTTCAACAACATCGCCAACAGCTACGCCGCCAGCATCCAGTTTTTTGCTCCATGTTACGCCATAATCTTGGCGGTTAATTTCGCCAAGCACCTTGAACCCCGCATGAAAATTGCCTTTGTTGTCTTTAATCACACCGCCAAATTTTGCATCTAACTCCACTGTTTTCGTTACGCCGTGCATGGTGAAATCGCCAACGAGTTTGTATTTTTTATCGGAAACTTTCTTCCATTCTTTTGAAACAAACGTGATGGTCGGAAACTTTGCTGCATCGAAGAAATCCGCGCCGCGCAAGTGTTCATCGCGGTCTTTGTTGTCGGTGTTCACGCTTGCGCTTTGGATGGTGACGTTCACTTTTGCATCGGTGAAATCTTCTTTGTCGGACAAAACAACAACATCGAACGAATCAAACTTACCTTCCGCTTCAGCAACCACCATATGGCTGACAGAGAAGCTAATTTGCGAGTGTAAACGGTCGAACGACCATTTGGTCGTTTGCGCAAAGACAGGCGCAGAAAACAGGCTTGCCGAAAGAACAACACTGCTTGCAACGCCGACAAACAGACGCTTGGTCGAAAAGTTTTTGAATAACTTCATGGAACTCCAATGAGGTGATAAAAATGAAATTTGTCGCTGCGTACCTGAACGTATTTGCATTCAAAACGCATACAACGAAATTATTTGCAATTTCAGAGAAAAACAACCGAAAATTATTTTTTCATTGAAAGAGCTAGTATTGATGACGTGTAGAGAGGATTTCTATTTTCTGAATCACCCTCATTTGCACTAATTCAGACAAAAAGATTTGCATAAATGAAATAATTTGTTCTAAGTTTGTACGTGTTGTTTAGGTTCTTGTTTACGTTCTGTTCAACTGCTCTCTCTGCGCATACTCCGCAACAACATACCTTGCTCGCTGTACACAGCTTGTACACTAAAAATCATATACAACAACCATTTTCCTCACATTCTGTTTTTGCCTATTGCATATCGTTCCCGTTTCAATCCTTTTTGTTTCATTTCCTGAACAAGGTTCGACATGGTACATTCCCCGCGCATACAACCCAACGCGCAACGCCAAGCATGGCTTCATTCTGCGCTTCTTGCACTTGTTTTTGCTGCACTTCTGCTCTGCGTTTCCGCTCTTGCTGCTTTTAGTCAAGGCAGTTTTAGTCAAGGTACTGCTGTTCCGTTTTTACGCTTTCCCGCCGATGCACGCTCTCACGCAATGGGACGCACTGGCACAGGAGACCGCACCAATCCTTACGCCGCACAGTGGAATATCGCTGCGGCTGCTCCGCTCGCCACATCAACATCAATATCAATATCAACATCCTCAACACCAGCCTCTGTGCTGGATTCAGCAACAGACATTCCCAACAATCCTTTTCTGTGGGATAGCTCCGAGGTTGCTCGGAAGCGGAGCAATCGCACTGCTTTTCTCGCTTTTCAACGACCGCATTATTTTTCACCGAATGCGTTGCTCTTTGCCGTATCAGCACAAGGCATACAGCTTGGAGCAGGAAATGTGGTTGTTTCTGGAAAGTATTTTGCAATGGGAAATACGAGCATCAATGATGTGGTAAATGAATTCAGCGCGTCGGTGGGCTATGCCGTTGCCAGCAGCTCGGAAGTGAGTATTGGTGGGCAGTTGAACTACATCCAATCCGAATTTGCCCCGCGCACAGCACCGCTCACGCCACGACAAATAGGGCGCAGTCTGAGTGTGGATATTGGCGTTTTGTACACACCAGAAATGCTTGCGGGACTCCAGCTAGACAAGCGTGTTTCCGTTGGTGCCACCTTCAAAAATATTGGCGCAGCAATGACCTACAACAACTTCGCCGACCCGCTTCCCACCGAGTTTCGAGTGGGGATTGCGGCGGATATTCTGCGGGTTAAGGGCAGCCGTCTTTCCTTGCAAGGCGATGTCGCTCTTCTGCTTGCCAATCGCAGAGCCGACGGCAGCTTTGATAGTGTTCCGATGGTCTTGCTTACGGGATGGCGAAATCCCCTGCAAGCAAGTATTGGTGCGGAATACGCAATCAATGAAACGCTCTTTTTTCGTGCGGGATATGTGGATGATTCCAATAAATTGACAACGAATCTTCAACGTCTGAGTTTTGGCGGTGGATTTCATTTTGCCTTTGGCTCTCTGGATTTTGCACTGGATGTCCCATTCAACCAAAGCGGTCTTGCCTCAACGATGTCGGTGGGCATTCGCCTGTGAGCAGTATTTCCCTGAAAGCCTGATACATACTGACTTTCTTCCAAAAAAAACTGACCTTTTTTTGCACCAAACATTATCCACACACCGACCAAAATTATCCACAA
>RDXM01000019.1 GCA_004292595.1 Candidatus Kapaibacterium sp.
ACAGGGAAACAGTATCACCAAAGCACAGCGAATGGTAGCGAACAAAATTGACATACTGTTCGACTATTGTTCCAGTGCTTAGGATGCAACAGCCCTCCCTTCCCCCGCTCACCGTGCAAGAGCGCATAGCCACAGAAGCACACACACGGCGCGAACGCGCCAAGGCGTTAGAGCGCGAGGCATCGGAAATACTGGCGGCGGCGAAGGCAGAAGTAGAGCGGATGATTTTGGGGGAGACTAATGAAAAAACGCAAACTTTGAGCTACAATCTCACACTGGAGGACACACCATGAGTGATTATCATATCAACATCTTTTACAGCAACGAGGACAACGGCTATATTGCTGACATTCCCGACCTACAACACTGTTCCGCCTTCGGGGAAACGCCTGATGAGGCACTACGAGAAGTTTTACAAGCAAAAAAAGCGTGGTTAGAAGCTGCGCAATCGGCACAGAAGCCTATTCCACAAGCACGGTACAGACCGCTCATCTACCAAGCGGCATAGAGCCAATGAAGTCGGATATTGGTGAACAGAACTAAACAACGGTCAGAACGCATCACCGCCCCAAACTCCGTAGAATATCTGCCACGACAGGACGCGCATGATTCCGTCCATTCTCAATAAAAATTGTCCACGTCTGGCAGCCACACGCCACCGAACCAGCGATGTACAAGCCCTGCACGTTGGTTTCAAAGGTTTCGGCGTTGTATTCGGGAATAAGAATCTCGTTCAAATGCACTCCCGCGCCGCGCAGCAAGTGTTCATCGGGTCGGTAGCCGATAAGCGGGAAAATAAAATCAGCCGGAAGCGTGGTGGTTTCGCCCGTCGCGCTATTCTTCGCTAGAGCGGTATTCGTGCGAATTTCCGTGAGTTGCGTGGAAAAAAGTGCGCGAATTTCCCCGTTTTTGATACGATTATCAATATCAGGACGAACCCAGTATTTGACGGATGTGCTCAGTTCTTCCCCGCGATGCACGAGCGTTACTCGCGCTCCGTGTCGCCATAGTTCCAATGCGGCTTCCACCGCCGAGTTGCGCCCGCCGACCACGACCACATCTTGCATCGTGTAGCGATACGGCTCGTCGTAATAGTGCGAAACGTGCGGCAAATCCTCGCCCAGAATACCCAAGCGATTAGTGAAATCAAAGTAGCCCGTTGCGATAATCACACGCCGTGCAAAAATTTTCTCCAATGGCGCGTCACTGCTAATGTTGCTGCTTGTTTCTCGGCGTGTTTCAATACAAAATATATACTCGTTTGAATTTCCCGATACATTTCCCGATATATTTCCCGATGAATTTCCTTGCACTTCCTTCCGAATGCCGCAAACTCGTGTGTGCAAGCGGAGATTGAGCTTCTGCGCTTCAGCCACACCGCGATAATACTGCAATGCCTCACGCCGCGTCGGGCGAACATTCACCGACGAAAAGGGGATGTTGTCAAGCGAAAGCAGGTCGGGCGTGGAGAAAAACGTCATGTTCGCAGGATAGCGGCGAATGGTCTCGGTAATAGAGCCTTTTTCCAGCACAAGGTAGGAACAATGCGCCTTCTGAGCTTCAATCGCACAGGCGAGCCCCGTTGGACCTGCGCCGATAATGAGGATGTCGTAAGGAGATGAGTTCGTCATAGTTTATGAATGTGTGCGTCTGAATGGAAAATGTTGATGGAAAATGTTGTGCGCTTCTCCACCGCTCAATTCCTTTCGGCTTCAAGGAAATAGGTGCGCATTGTGCCTTTGCCTTTAATGCGAATATCACCGCGCTCGCGGAAAACAAAGGAATCAGCAAGGTGAAGAACAAATTCTTCGCTCACGTGGATTTTACCTGCTTCTCCGTGCGATTCCATACGCGATGCGACGTTCACGGTATCGCCCCAAAGGTCGTAGCTAGGTTTTTTCTTGCCAATCACGCCCGCCACTGCTGCGCCGCGATGTAGCCCAATCCGCACCGTTAAGCCAATCACCTGCATTTCTGCCGATAATTCACAGATAGCATCCTGCATGGCGATTGCCATTCGCGCCATAGCGACGGCGGTTTCTCGTCCTGAATGCGTGTGGTGGTCTAGCCCACCGACGACCATATAGGCATCGCCAATAGTTTTAATTTTTTCCATGCCATATTCTTCTGCAAGAACATCGAAGGTAGAGAAAATTTTATCCAAAAGTGCGACCAGTCCTTGCGGGTCAATGTGGCTTGCAAAGCGCGTAAAACCTGCAATGTCGGCAAAAAGAACGGTTACATCCTCGTATTTGTCAGCAATGGTTTGTTCGCCTTGTTTCAAACGCTTGGCAATCGGCGCAGGAAGAATACTCAGCAGCAACCCTTCAGATTTTTCCTGCTCTGCCGCTATGGAAACATTACGCTTCAAAAGCTGCATATTTACTTGCTCGACGGCAGATTGCTGCTTGCTGAGTTCTGCATTTGCAGCCTGAAGCTGCTCGGTACGCTCTTCTACAAGCCGCTTCAATTCTGCTTGCTGGCGTTCCATCATGCGCTGTTTTTCCTGCTCTTGCTCTAGGGCTTGGTCGGAAAGTTTTCGCACATAGTCGAGTTGGGTGGAAAGCTCTGTATTGATGCGGTCGAAGCGGCGAGCGGTGTAGAACGCCAGCGCAACAGGCATGGAAAGAAACATCAGATATTGCACCAGCGCATAGAGCCAGAGAATATCAAACATTCGGAAGATTGCCATTGCCGTAAAAACTACGCCAGAAAGGAAGCAAATCACCAAGCCTACACCAATGATACTTGAGCCTATGCGCCGCTCTGTGTCTGCTTTCCAAAGAATATAAGTAATAACACTAAATTCCAAAATCAGTATAAGAATGACAAAGTAACTCCACACATCACCCGTTGTGAAGAAGCGCGTCAGAACAATCATTACCGCCAGAGGTGCCGTAACACGCCACCACCAGACACTACGCCGCCCGATTGCAACCCAATCTACGGACAAATGGAGCGATACCAGCGCAAGTGCCATTTCAAAGGGAATAAAAATCTCGTTCCATACCAAAATCTCAATTCGCGTAAGCGCAAGAAAACGATACGACAACGAAAAACAGAGTAAGCTCATAGAAAGGGTAAAGATTGCAACGTAAAGGTTCAAACGCTCTCGGCGCGAAAACACGAACATTAAACCGTGCTGCAAGGAAAGAAAGAGCAAAATGCCAAGCGGAATCATTGCCACAATAAGGCGCAAAGCGCGATGCCGAATGGCTACACCGCTATGCTGCGCAAAATCTTGGATATTGGAAAGAAAGCCAAAACGGTAGAATCGCAAGAGATTGGGCGAATAGAATTGGAGAACGTTTGCGTAGTGAAATGTGGAAAGGCGTATTGCTACGACGTGTTCCTGCCCGCCTTGCAGTTGGAGCGGAATAGCGGTTTCACTATTCCCTTCGTCAATTTCTTCGGTGATATTTCGTCCGACCCGCCCATGTTGTACGAGCAATGCTCCGTTCAAATATACTTCCGCAGCATGGCGATGCCGCAAGAACAGTGATACATTCAGCATTGGCACGGTAGAATCCGCCTTCAAACGCAAGCGAAACCAAGCGTAATTGTGCCAATCTTGCAGGGTATCAAGCTGCTCGGTGTTGGAAAGAATGCGCCAGTGAGAATCGTCCATATGAGGAAGCGCAAAGGTAGCTTCAATGCTATCGTTTGCCTGATTCATTTCTGGAGAATACCACCGCCAGAAGCCTCCACATGAGCGTATTTCTCCCATTTTGGGCTGTTGGAGATAGAAGACGACATTATGCTTTTCATGCAGCGAAGCAGTATCTTTGAGGTTTGTGTTGAAATCTTGGACAATCTGGACAATATCCGCATGAGTACTATTTGGCACAAGAAACGCGCAGAATACAACGATTGCAAAAGACCAAAACAACGCCACAGACCGCATTACATCTTGCCGAAAGCAGATGCAGCGAAATATTTGCACGATAGCCAGAATGCGTGATGAAAGCATAAATTATGCGGTAAAAACAAAAAGTACTGCCTCAGGTCGAAAGAAAACTTCAAACACTTCAGTAGAGCAGCAGCACAAAGCTCTTATACCGTTTTGACTGTATTTTGAATACTTTGATTTGAGCAAGGCAGCATGCTGCCTTGTTTCGGAGAATTGAAACTATTCATTTTACAATCGAAA
>RDXM01000199.1 GCA_004292595.1 Candidatus Kapaibacterium sp.
CCTTTCCCTCACGGTACTAGTTCACTATCGGTCGATTACGAGTATTTAGCCTTGGAGGATGGTCCCCCCATCTTCAGACAGGATTTCACGTGTCCCGCCCTACTTATCGCACGCTTAGTTCAACGCAACCGGTTCGCATACGGGGCTATCACCCTCTACGGCCCACCTTTCCAGGTGGCTTTGCTGCTGGTTACGTCACATCGTGCTGGCTGGTCCGAATTCGCTCGCCACTACTATCGGAATCTCGGTTGATGTCTTTTCCTCGAGCTACTGAGATGTTTCAGTTCACCCGGTTAGCTCTCTGCCGCTATGTATTCACTGCAGAGTGTCCTTGCGGACGGGTTTCCCCATTCGGATATCCTCGGATCGCTGTCTACTTGCCGACTCCCCGAGGCTTTTCGCAGGCTGTCACGTCCTTCATCGCCTGTAATCGCCAAGGCATCCACGACTTGCACTTATTCACTTGACCCCATAACAATTGATTCAAAATTGCGCTTCAACGCAACTCGATCGAACTCTCTGAATTTTTAAAGAGCAAACACAAACGAATGCCTGAAGCATTCGTTTGTGTTTTGGTCCGTGGTGGAGGATGACGGGATCGAACCGACGACCCCCTGCTTGCAAAGCAGGTGCTCTCCCAGCTGAGCTAATCCCCCGACGAAGCGCGTTGGTGGGTCTGGTTGGATTCGAACCAACGACCCCCGCCTTATCAAGACGGTGCTCTAACCGACTGAGCTACAGACCCATCGGGTGGCTTACGCCACCGTCGCCAATGCCCACGGAACATACAGCCAATCAGTGTGGACGCGAGAAGTCCGATTTCTCTAGAAAGGAGGTGATCCAGCCGCACCTTCCGATACGGCTACCTTGTTACGACTTCACCCCAGTCACGAACCCTGCCGTGGTGATCGCCCCCCTTGCGGTTAGGCTAACCACTTCTGGCAGAACCCGCTCCCATGGTGTGACGGGCGGTGTGTACAAGACCCGGGAACGTATTCACCGCGGCAAGCTGATCCGCGATTACTAGCGATTC
>RDXM01000136.1 GCA_004292595.1 Candidatus Kapaibacterium sp.
TTTTGACTGTATTTTGAATACTTTGATTTGAGCAAGGCAGCATGCTGCCTTGTTTCGGAGAATTGAAACTATTCATTTTACAATCGAAACGGTATTACTGTTTTTTTACTTCATCTTTTCGATTTCATCCTTTCCTCTAGTGCGCTTCCGCCCAATTCCGTCCTGTTCCCATTTCCACCACAACTGGCACAGAACCTAGTTCCAATGCGCCTTCCATGCACCGTTTCACGAGCGGCATGAGTGCGTCTTTTTCGTCTTGTTCCACTTCAAAAACAAGCTCGTCGTGGATTTGCAAGAGCATACGCGAGCGCACGCCAAGCCGCTTCATTTCTGCGTGAACGGCAATCATGGCGCGTTTCATCATGTCGGCAGCCGCGCCTTGAATGGGCATATTGATTGCGGCGCGTTCGGCGGCGGTGCGAGCGACGCGGTTCGCGCTCGTGATGTCGGGGAAGTAGCATCTGCGCCCTGCGAGCGTGGTCGCAAAACCCTTTTCCCGCACCGATGCGATTGTTTGGTCGATGTATTCTCGGATGCGCGGGTATTTTGCGAAATAATTGTCAATAATTGTTTTGCCTTCGCCGCGTGGAATCTTGAGTTGTTGCGCAAGCCCGAACGCACCTTGTCCGTACATTACGCCAAAATTTACGGTCTTTGCAATGCGGCGTTGGTGCTTGTCCACTGACTTTACGTCCACGCCAAACAGCACCGAAGCCGTTGCCGCGTGTACGTCCAAACCCTGCTGGAATGCGCTTGTCAGCGTTTCGTCGCCGCAGATGTGCGCCATGATGCGGAGTTCAATTTGCGAATAATCCGCCGAAAGCAGCACCGTGTCTGGTCTGGAGGCAATAAATGCTTTGCGAATTTCCATACCAAGTTCCGTGCGAATGGGAATATTCTGCAAGTTTGGCTCAACGGAGGAAAGCCGCCCTGTGTTTGTGGTGGTTTGGTTGTAGGTCGTGTGAATGCGCTTCGTTACTGGGTTTACGGCGCGTGGCAGTGCCTCAACGTAGGTGGATTGGAGCTTGGTTAATTGCCGATATTCCAGCATCAATTCCGCAATCGGGTGTTCGGCGGCGAGTTCTTCTAAGACCGATGAATCCGTGCTGTAGCCTGTTTTCGTCTTTTTCACGGCGGGAATCTTCATTTTATCGAACAAAATATCGCCGAGCTGTTTTGGCGAATCTACGTTAAATTCCACGCCCGCCGCTAGCCAGATTGCGGCTTTCAAGCCTTCGGTTTGTGTGCGAATCATTGCCGAAATCGAACCAAGCGCACCCGTGTCAATCGCAATCCCGTTGCTTTCCATCGTCGTCAAAACTTCCACAAGCGGAAACTCAACCGTGTCCGCAAAGCCGCGTAAATTCTCGCGTTCAAGCTGTGGCGCGAGTGCTTCGGCAAGACGCAAGGTTACATCTGCATCTTCCGCCGCATACTCCGCAATCCGCTCCAATTCTACCTCCGCCATTGAACGCTGCTCTTTTTTCTTTTCACCAATGAGCGACGAAATAGGAATAGGGCGGTATTGCAGCCAACGTTCCGCCAGAGCGTCCATTCCATGCTGTGTTGCGGGATTCAGTACATAGCTTGCCAGCATCGTATCAAAGCTCACGGGCGCAACATTCACGCCGAACCGCTTCAAGACAAGCAAATCAAACTTTGCATTTTGCCCGCACTTAGGAACGGTGGGGCTTTCGAGGAAAGCCTTTAAAGGATGAGGTATGAGGGCTGAGGGCTGAAGGTTGGAAGGTGCTTGGTTACTTGGTTGCTTGGTGCTTGGTACTTGGTTGCTTGGTGCTTGGTCGAACATACTGGCTTGTGCGCCTGTGTTTACGACCTCGCTCATGCGATTGTCCTCACTTGATTCTTCCAGAGTGAGAGAAATGCCATTTTGTGCGGTTTGTGGGAGAGCAAACGCGCTCATCGGTACATAAAACGCCCGTCCCACAGTGCCGCAGAGGGAAATTCCGACTAAATCACACGACATCGTATCCAGCGAGGTTGTTTCTGTGTCGAAAGCGAGAAGTGATGCGCTTTGTAGCTCTTGTACCATTGCCGCAACTTTCTCTTCCGTGTCGGCAGTGATGTATTCATGCGGCACGTCGCGCAAGGTTTTAAGCGCAGTTTGGGCGATTGGTGCAGCAATAGCTTCATTGCCTGAAACACCAGCACTTACGCGCTGTTCAACGCTTTCTTTCACAAACTTTGGAAGCATGGAACGAAAGCCTAAATCAAGGAAAAAGGTGCGGAGTTCGTCGGTGTTTGGCTCGCGGCGGGCGAAGTCGGTGAGCGCGGTTTCGATAGGAACGTCGGTGTGAATAGTGACGAGTTCGCGGGAAAGCATTGCCATATCGCGGTCGGCTTCGAGTTTCTTGCGCACGGCTTCTTTGCTGATGTTGGCGAGATTTGCATACACATTCTCCACGCTGCCAAACTCCTGAATAAGCGGCGTTGCGGTCTTCTCGCCAATGCCTTTCACGCCCGGCACGTTGTCGGAGGAATCGCCAATGAGCGCGAGCAGCTCAATCACTTGCTCTGGCGCGACACCGAATTTTTTGTGAACACCTTCAATGTCCATCACATCGTATTCGCCCATCGAAAAGCCTGGACGCAGCAATTTTACGTGGTCGTTCACGAGTTGGCAATAATCTTTGTCGCTGGTAACGCAGTAAATATCAAGGTTTGCATCCGTTTTATCGCCTGCAAAACGTTTGGTGAGTGTGCCAACAATATCATCTGCCTCGTAGCCCGCAAGCTCAATTTGCGTGATGTTGAGGAGCGTTATCATTTGCTTGATGCGAGCAAGCTGTGGCGCGAGTTCTGGCGGAAATTCAGGGCGGTGCGCTTTGTATTTATCAAACATTTCGTGCCGGAAGGTTGGCGAGGCGGTATCGAAGGCAATGCAGATAAAATCAGGCTTTTCCTTGTTCAGCAGGGTCGAAAGAATGTTCGCAAAGCCAAAAACTGCGCCCGTGAGTTCGCCATTGGGAGCTTGCAATCCCATTTTCGACATGGCGTGGAAGGCGCGGAAAATCAGGGACATTGCGTCGAGGATGAGAAATTTCATAGCGAGAAAATGATTGGGCTGAAAAAACGACGAGAAAGAGTTACAGCGGCATTGCGCCCGCCAAAATACGATGAATTCTGCTATTTCAGAACGTCAAGAACCAAACTGGCATGATTTTTCCTGAATAATTTTTCCTGAAAGAAATGTATATTTGTAGTCTTGGGCAAAATTATCAAGCATTTGGAATGGTTTACTCGGTTGTGATTTTCTACCAAATGTTTGTTATGAAAAATTGCCCTTTTTCCCATGCAACTTTTTGAAGACACAAGCGTAAGAATTGCTATGAGCAAATTTACTATCGAACAAAAAACACATACCACCGCAGAGGTATTTTATCTGAACGGCTTTCTGGACGCTCACACCGCTCCACAGCTGGAGTCTGCTATTGCTGGCGCAATTAGCGAGGGCAAGAATAAAATCGTGGTGAATTTCAACAATCTCGAATATATCAGTAGTGCAGGCTTGGGTGTCTTCATGGTATTTATTGAAGAAGTGCGGGCTGAAGGCGGTGATATTAAACTGACGGCAATGAAGCCGAAAGTATTCACAGTCTTTGACTTACTTGGTTTCCCGATGCTCTTCGACATCACCGATACCGAAGACGAAGCTCTCACGAAATTCGCATCCTAAACGTCCGTACTGCCTTTCTTTTTCAAGACAAATCTCACGACAAATTTCAAGGCAAAGGCGCACACCCGCAGACCCACTCAGATACGCAATCTCCCAATTCTCAATCTCCAATGTCCATGCACCCCGAACGACTTGCCGCTATTGGCGATACCACTGAGCTTGAACGAATTCGCCAATTCGTTGAAGTAAAGGCGCGGTCGTTTGGATTTTCGGAACCAGGCATACACAAAATCGCGCTTGCGGTGGACGAAGCCTGTTCCAATCTTATTCGGCACTCATATCAGTCCGATACATCGCGGGAATTTTACGTTGATATTGCCGAACAAGACCCGAATGCGTTTGTGATTGAAATTTCTGATACTGGCACTGCCTTCGACCCTCTAAACGTTCCCGCACCAAACCTCCGCGAATACGCAGCACAGCACCGCAAAGGCGGCTTCGGTGTGCATATTATTCGCATGGTGATGGATGCCGTTGAATACCTCCCCGCCGACCCTGCACATCCCTTCAATCGTTTGAAATTGGTGAAGCATCTTTCCTAAAAAATAAGGCTGGATGACGCTCCAAAACTAGCTTTTCTATTCATAATTACAGCAAATTATTCTTTGTGCTTGCCGCGTGGGAAGCGCGTGGAATCTCTTGTTTCAGGGATTGTGCTTTCTTCACTTCTTGTTATTTTTCAAACCTCACCGCGCATTAACACTTTCTTAACATCCTTTAACGTCTGCTTAACAGCTTCATAACAGGCTTTCTCGTATATTTGCAGTATCAATATCATACCGTTTTGACTGTATTTTGAATACTTTGATTTGAGCAAGGCAGCATGCTGCCTTGTTTCGGAGAATTGAAACTATTCATTTTACAATCGAACTAGAACGCTGATTACATCTCTCTTTTGCGGCGTTGCTGCTGCATCAATTCTTGCTCTTACTCCAACGATGAGTTTTGGGCAAGACGCACCAACAGTGCCGTCTGCTCCCGACGCACCAAAAGCACCGAAAAGCCGCACCAGTGTTACGATTGTCAAAGATGGCGAAGTCGTATTTTCAAAGTCGGTGGATAAAAACACCGTGTGGCGTTCTTTGGATGATGCGATTAACAGCGAAGTTGCCGACAGCGTAAAGCAACGCTTACGCTCTGCCTTGCGCGATGCTGGCAAGCGAGTAAACATCAGTGCTACGGGCAATACGATGACGATTGTGGTGGACGATGAAAACAGCAAAGACGGCAAAAACGTGGTGATGAGCTTCTCCAGCGAAGGGTTTGACCAATGGGGACGCGAATTTGCTGATGGTTTTCGCCGAAATTTTGATGCTGGACGCAATCATTTCCGCTTCGATACGGGTGCGCTCCGCGATATGGCAAATCGCTTCCGCGTGATGGTCGCGCCTCATGCACGTCGCTTCAATTTCAATCATTCTAGCATGGAGGATGAGGAGTTTACCTCCGATAAAGCCGAACGCATGGCAGAAGAAGCAAAGAATATGAGCCGCGAAGCCGACGCACTCCGCAAAGAAGCAGAAGCAATGCGCCTTGAAGCAGAAGCTATGAAAAAACGCGCCGAAGCAACACGCCTTGAAGCAGAAGCACGGAAAAAATCTCCCAAAGCTACGAACGACGCGAAAAGCGAATCAAAAAGCGACGATGCGCAGCCTAGCACCAAAAAGAAAAAACAGTAACCGTCGAGAATACGAGATTTCACGCCTTCTTCAGCCTGCACGAAGAACGCAAATGGAACGCACAACAACTCCATTTTTTTAAGGGGACAAATACAGCGAAAATGCCTGTATGCTGGTTTCTATGCCGCATACGGGCATTTTTTTTGTGTTAAAATTATCAGTCGCACTCAAAAATAGTCATTGAGTCCTTGCCACTCCTCAAAAGTTCTCACAATCCACATTCAAAAAATGACCTGCTCCATTGCAGAAAAAGTACAAAAAAATGAAAAAAACGCTGTAATTTTCAGGATGCAAATGACATTCCTCTCCATTTTCAAGAACCAACCATGAGAATTCGCCGCGACAATGCTATCACCGTCGTGATTGACGTTCAAGACCGCTTGTTTCCTCACATTGACGGGCATACCGACCTTGAGCAACGTCTGGAAAAATGTATCGTTGGAATGCAGATTTTGAATATGCCCATGATTGTAACCGAGCAGTATCCGCAAGGCTTAGGGCGCACCATTCCTAGCCTGCAAGCCGCGTTGTCGGATTATTACTCGCCCATGGAAAAGATGACCTTTAGCTGCTGTGGCGAACAAGAATTTACGGATTCGTTGGAAAATCTTGGACGGAAACAAGTGTTGCTCATCGGCATTGAAGCGCATATTTGTGTGCTGCAAACCGCATTAGACCTCCGTGCGGCGGGCTATCGTCCCGTGATTCTGGAGGATTGCGTTTCCTCGCGCAAAACAAACGACAAGCGCGTGGCAATAGAGCGGATGAGGCGTGCAGGCTGCGTCATTACCACAATGGAATCCGCCATTTTTGAACTCTGCGGCACGGCAGGAACAGAGACATTCAAGCGGCTTTCTAAATTGATGAAATAACGACACTTGCGCAATAATCACTATGGCAGAAATTCACCTTGTAACAGGATATCTGGGAAGCGGCAAAACCCAGTTTTTAAGCGCACTTCTGGAACGAAAACTCTTCCGCGAAAAAATTGCCGTGATTGTAAACGATTTTGGTGCGGTAATGTTCGATGGATTGCGCTTGCAAGCGGCTTCTGGCGCGGAAGGCTTGGAGATTTTGGATGTTCCAGGCGGCTGCCTGTGCTGCTCGGCGATTGAGGATTTCCGCGAAGCATTGCAGAACGTGCTTTCGCGCGGCGTGGAGCGGGTTTTTATCGAAGCAACAGGGCTTGCTGATGCAGCGCAGGTGCAACGCGACCTAGCATTTATGCGCTTTCCGATAGATTCCACGCTCTGCATTATTGATGTTCGCAATATCCACCGTTTTCAAAAGCTCTTTCATATTGTCAATGCGCAAATTGCCGCTGCCGATGTGCTGCTTTTTTCAAAAACCGACCTCGCCACCGAAGAACGTTTCCTGACAGTACAAAGCGATGTAGAGCTCATCAATCCTCGCGCGAAGCAGCTTGTTTTGGAGAAAGGACGCTTGCCCTCCGACGCGCTCTTGCAACTTTTCGCTCCGCAACACCGCTTTGTTCCTGATGCCGAGACCGCGCACCAAGAACACTTGCTTCAGGAAAACATCACCGCTTTTCGTATTTTTTTAGCGCAGAATGTGGATTTCGCATTATTCGAGCAAGCATTGAAGCGGCTTCCAAGCGATTTATTTCGCTTGAAAGGTGTGCTACGCTTTGATGATTCTCCCAAAGTGCTTTTGTGCAATTACATCGCTGGAGCATGGAATTATCAGCCTTTGGAGGAATCTCACGCCACAAGCGAGCTTTTTGCGATTGGTCAAAACCTTGATGCGAACGCGCTGCATGAGGCGTTTGCATCGCTCAATGCCCGCATAGAATCAGGAACGGTGCGGAGTTTTGGTTTGGTCGAGCATCACGGGGAGCATTCACACGAACATTCGCATCAGCATTCGCAGAGCGAGTAGGCTGAACACAAGATTGCATAAGCCTTTGCTGGATTATTCGGCAGGAATGGATTGCAAAAAAGCAGCTTGAAAATTCGCTCTCCCTGCGTATATTGCCAGCCTTTCGTGCAATGCACTTTTCCCCAATGCACAGCACACCATAACAGCGTTTTCTAACAGCGTTTTCTAACAGCGTTTTCTAACAGCGTTTCCTCACATTTTGCATTCCATTCAGGAGTTTTCCATGACACAAGAAATCAGCTTTTCGCAGCATCCTGCTTTTCCCGCAATTACGATTGTTACCTTGAAAGGACATATTACGGGCGGTCCGCAAGCGGTGGAATTTTCCACGCACATCAATAAACTGGTCGCAACGGGTACACGACATTTGGTTGCCGATTTATCGGGCATTCAGCTTATCAATAGTTCTGGCTTAGGAATGCTCGTCGGCGGACTGACGACATTGCGAAAGAATGGTGGAGTAATGCGCTTTGCAGCCACACCAGCGAATGTGATGAATCTTCTCGAAATGACTCGCCTCAATACTGTTTTTGAAATGTATGATTCGGTGGATGCGGCGGTGGCGAAAGTGGTGAAGTAACAGGTAACGGAAAACTGTCGGGAAACCCGCACTACCGCGAAGAAGCGGTAGCACGGGAAGAGAAGATTTCGCTCGCTCAATACGGCAGCAACCGTTGCGCTGGAAGGCTTCCAACCTTGATTAAGCCTAGCTGCTCGGTCATTGCAAACACGAGATTGTTTTGCACATCCACGCCCGGAACCAAGCAGAGAAGCGGCGCATCGCTGAGGGAAATCACTTGCTGAAATACGCCGTCTTTGCGCATGATGTACACACCTACTGCGTCGCCTTTTGTGCCGACAAAGGCGATATTTTCTACACCAATCATCGGCGCACCAATAACGGCGAGGTCGTAACTGAGTCGCCACAATTCTTTGCCGCTTTGGTCAAAGCCGTACACCAGCGTTAGAGGCTCGCCCACACCCACACGATACCCTGCCACAACTATCAATGGCTGATTCCCACTTGCTTGCGAGCCAATACTCATGCCCTGCGGCGCGAAGGTAAGCGTTTTTTCCCAGAGCATTTTTCCTGTCTGTGCATCCAGCGCGAGAAGAATATCCGTGCGCTCGCCCTTGCGTTCCCGAATGCCTGCAAGCAGCACCATTCCTGCGCCAGAGGCTTCTACGCTGAGAGCTGGTGATTTCGTAATCCGCGTCTCCGCAAGCTGCACTACCCAGCGCACACTGCCATTTGGCGCGAGCGACAGAACGGAATCGCTTTTACCACTTTCATTATTCGATAATGCTACAAAAATATTCTCCTGCTCATCGGCAGCAATGGTGCGGGTTGGAGCAAGCGTGTATTCTTTGCGCCATTCTACTTTGCCTTCCACATCAGATTTTACCAGCGTTCCATTCGTCCCATTCGCGCTAAAGGCAGTAATGATGCTGCTTTTGAGCAACAAAAGGTCGGAAAAAAGCGATTGCATACTTGGCGCGAACAAGGCTTGTTTGAAGCGGCGTTTGCCTGTTTTGTCGAAGCTGTATGCCGCACCGTCATTGGCGAGAAGGTAGTAATTATCATTCACATCGGCGGCAGGAAAAGAAGCCGCAACAGCGCGTTTACCGCTTGGTAGCGTGTCCAGAGGGGATTTCCATTCCAGTTTGTTATTTGCATAGCGCAGCGCGTAGCCGTCGCTGCTGGCGAGATAATTGTGATTGAACGTAACGGCTATCGGCGGCACCACTGCTCCGTTTGGCAGGGGTTCGGTGGTGTTTTTCTTTGCTGCCTCTTTCGGCACATCGGTCATTATCATTGCGGAAAACGAGCCAGAAAGCTCGTAGTTGCTTGCCCGCGCAGTGCCGCCGTAGAAATTATAGTTTTCCAGTGGTTTTTGTTTCGAGCAACTTTGTAACATCATGCTAAACAATAAGATACAAAAAAATACTCTACAAATATCTGTACATGTTTGGTCAAAATTAGAACGAATAAATAGCATAACGGTAGGAAAAGAGAGCATCGTTGATGAAGAAATTATACACAAATTGTTAATTTTTATGCGAAATGAGGAACTTTGCCCGCCTGTGTCTATGTTGATTGTGCAGAGCAGCAAATATTCTTTGGCAATCTACGAAGAGATGTACAGAGACACCAAATATCTTCTTGCGCATTCGGGGATTTTGCCCATCGTATCTGGCTTTCGCCCAAGCGAAACACATTCCTGAAAACGCTTTCGTGTAAAAATTTCATCGTAAAAAGTCCGAAATTTTTCGTAATATCATTTTTCATCATCATTTTTCATACAACAGCTATATGACGTTAGACATAGCCTTGCTGCGTAGTACACTTACGGGGAGTGAACTTGAGCAATACTGGGCTTCATGCCTTGAAGAATATACAGAAGCCAGTTCCGAAGAGCGGGCAACACTCTTAGCATGGGTACATCACGTCCGCGATGGATTTCTTTCTCATGCTGCCGATATTGACGACGAAGAGGAACTTCTCGTTTCAGTCGCGCTGAGTTATATTGAGCTGAAAAGCAAATGGCAAATGCTGAATACGCAGGTAAACTATCAGGTCTATCGCACGGGTGACGCAAAGCCAGACTTGATGTTTAAGTCGTCGCTTCTCAGCGTCATTGTTGATGCGATTGGCAAATTTTTGACAGACGATGACATTATCAAGATTCAAGAGTTTTTGCTCAATCCTACTGCTGAACCGCTTAGATTTTAAAAGGGCAAAGGGATAAGGCAAAAGATGTCAGGTTGTTGGCGCACGTATTCATAACGCTTTCAGCCGCTTTTCTGCTTTCGTCAAACGAACTTGTACCATGAACTTTTTATCGCACTTTCGTTTTCGCGCCTCTCGGCGTTTTCGTGTACTGGGTATTGCTTGTGCGGTAGTCCTGCTCGCTGCCAGTGCGTATGGATTTCGTGCCGTGAGCGACAATCCGATGTACATTAAAATTTCCAAATCCTTAGGAATTTTTGGGGAATTTTTCCGTCAAGTTTCCAACGATTATGTGGATGAAATTGACCCGTTGGAATTTGTCGAAGCGGGCATTGAAGGCATGGTCAAGCATCTCGACCCCTACACCACCTACATCAGCGATGAAGACAGCGAAGAAGTTGATATTATCACCACAGGCGTGTACGGCGGACTCGGCATCACGACTGCGCTCATTGACAGCAATGTTACGATTGTGGGCATTACCGAAGGCTGTGCGGCAGAAAAAGCAGGACTGCGCGTGGGAGATAGAATCTACTCGCTGGATTCCACCGTTGTTTTGAACGCCACCACCAACGACCTTCGCAAGCATACACGCGGAAAGCCCGGAAGCAGTGTCCCCGTGCGGGTTTTGCGAAGCGGTGTGCGCGATACCTTGTCGTTTGTCGTCGTGCGCCAAGAAGTGACGCTGAAAAATGTAACGTTTCACGGCTTGATTCCTGCTTCGCAAGAGGCAAGCGCGGGAAGCGCGAAAAGTGGTGCTTTAGGCTATGTGCGCTTGGAACGTTTCACAACTGGCGCGGCAAATGAAGTGCGCGAGGCTCTGGAACAGCTTCGCAAGCAAGCAGGAACGGAAAAGAAGGAACTGCAAGGCTGGGTGCTGGATGTGCGCGAGAATCCAGGCGGGCTGCTGGATGCGGCTGTTGGTATTTGCGAACTGTTTGTACCATCGGGGACGCTGATTGTCGCTACACGCGGACGCAGCAACGATAGTGAACGCCGCTACGTTTCGCGTCGTCCGCCGCTCGAACCCGCATTGCCGCTCGCTGTCTTGATTAGTGAAAATACCGCCAGCGCGAGCGAAATTGTTGCCGGAGCATTGCAAGACCTCGACCGCGCCGTGATTATTGGCGAGCGTTCCTTTGGAAAAGGGCTTGTCCAAACGATTTCCGCGCTTCCCTACGATGCCACCTTGAAAATGACCACCGCGAAATACTACACGCCATCGGGACGGTGCATTCAGAAAATTGACTACAACCAGCGTCGGCATGGCATTGTGAAATCGCAATCCGACACAAGCAAAACCTTCCGCACCAGCACAGGGCGCATTGTCCGCGACGCAAGCGGCATTCTGCCAGATACAGTTATGTTAGCGCAAGTGCAGACGGATATTGTTGAAGAATTATTCCGCAAGAATGTGTTGTTTCAATTTGCCAACGAGTTTTCAGGTAGTCGCAAAACGCTTCCCGACGACTTCAGTGTCGATAAGCGCGTTGTCGAGCAGTTTTATGCCTTTGCCAAGCGGAGCAAGTTTGTCTATGAAAGTCCAGCGTATCGGAAGCTCTTGGAAATTGAGCGATTGCAGCAGATTCAGCCGCTCAGTTCCGCCGTCGCAGCGCATATTGCTTCGGCAAAGCAGCAGCTTGCAAAAGAACAAACACAAGAACTAGAAAAACAGCGTGAAACCATTACTGACGCGCTCCACGAGGAAATTTTAGAACGTTTTTACCCGCGCAGTACCGTTATTGGCAAAACCTTGAGTACTGATGGCGACATTGAAACCGCTCGCTCGCTCTTGGTGAATCCGAAACGCTACAAGGCTTTGCTGCGGCAGGTGCAGTAAGTATTTGCCTGAAGTTGAGCAAATTTCAACGTAACTTTCAGTCTCGCGGCAATTTCACTCATTCGCCCCCTTGATAAAGGGGGAACGGGGGATTTGCCACCGAAACGGTTGATTTGAAGCGGTGTTGAACCGTTTAATCCCCCGTTCCCCCTTTATCAAGGGGGCGAATTCGACAACATTTTTTCATCATCTTTTGGATACAGAGCAGAGAACACGGTACACACATGAAACTTGAATTACAAATGCTGGGAGGCGCAGAAGAAATCGGGGCAAATTCCTGCTATCTAAACATCGGCGGACATGGGGTTGTGATAGATGCAGGCTTGCATCCGCGCCGCCGCGATAAATTTGCTTTACCCGATTACGACCTTGTAGCGGAGAAGCGTGTAGATACCTTCTTGCTCACCCACGCCCACACCGACCACGTTGGCGGCTTGCCGTATTTTATGAAACGCCAGCCCCACGCCCGCATGATTACGACCCGCCCCACGCGAGAACTTATCGAAGTGATGCTGCGCAATACCATTAAACTTCTCACGCTGGATTCTACCGACGGCTTGCCCGAAAACCCGCTTGAATTCTACGATTACAAGCTCTTGAATAAGTTCGGAACAGTCTTTGAAGGCTTTTTGTATGAAGAAGAAATTGTCCTCAGCGAAGACCAATACTACAACGGCAATCTCGCCCAGCATGGCGTAACAATGAGCTTTCACGATGCCGCGCATATTATCGGCTCGGCAGCGGCGCGTTTTAGCGTGAACGGCGCAACAATCCTTCATACGGGCGATGTGCAGTTCACCAAGCAATCGCTCTTGCCTGGTGCGTCCTTGCCCCAAGAGCCGCTTGATTGCTTGATTATGGAATGCACCAACGGCGCGGATGAAAACCCCGTTCCCTACGTGGAAGAAAAGCAGCGTTTGGCAGATTTTATCAATCGCATTACGAACCAAAACGGCTCGGTGCTGCTTCCTACCTTCGCGCTTGGCAAAACGCAGGAAGTGTTGAAGGTCGTTTCTAACTTGATGAACTCTGGGCGAATTCCGCGTTTGCCGATGTACACAGGCGGCATGAGCAAGCGTATCGGGAAGATTTATGACCGCTATGCGCAGAGCGTTCCGCGCGTCGAGCCTGGATTTGCCTTGTCAGGAATCCAGCAAACAAGCGTGGTTTATGATAAAATGCTAACAGAAAAATTCTTCCATGAACCTGGTATTGTGATAATTTCAAGCGGAATGCTAAACGTTGGCAGTCCTTCCTACACGCTGGCGCAACGCTGGATGGAAATGGAGCATTTTGGTATCGGCATCATGGGCTATCAAGACCCGTCCACGCCTGGCTATCACTTGCTGCAATCGAAAAAAGGCGAAGAATTTATCATGGCGGAGAAAGCAACGACGCGGGTTTGCGACGTGGAACGTTTCCGCTTCAGCGCACACGCTTCACGGGCAAACTTGCTGGAATACGTTGATGCAGTCAAGCCCAAGCACTTGTTTTTGGTGCATGGCGACGCGGCGGCGGCAGAATCAGTCGCGGCGGCAGTGAAAGCGAGTTTGCCAGACACGAAAGTTTGTATTCCGCGTTTAGGCATTTCGTACGAAGTTGATTTGTAAAAATACTGGAATGCTTGAATACACAGTGTGCAAGACCGTTGCCAGAACAAATATATCAAAAAGTGAAAGAAATGAGATGTAGTCCACCTTTGAGGTGGACTACATCTAAAGCACCAAACCTTTTTTAGTATAAATCTCAATTCAACGAAGGATGCTCTGGCGTTCCCGCAATAATATGATATTCCCCGCCAAGGCTTGCCACTACACGCGACCAGAGGTTTTTATGTGCCTCATCAAACAAAAGTTTTGTGCTGGATTCCGCCAGAATCCATGACTTTTCCGCAATTTCTCTTGCTAATTGTTCCTCGCTCCAACCTGCATAGCCTACAAAGAAACGGATATCTTCGGTCGTCGCGCCACCAGAAATAAGCATTTCCATGAGCGCGTCAAATTGTCCACCCCAAAAAATTCCATCAGCAATTTCCAATGCACCCGGAATCACTGTGCCGATGCGGTGTACACAATGCAAGGTATCGTTTTGGCACGGACCGCCCCAGTACAAAGGGGCATCGAAGCCATGCGTTTCATCGGGCAGAATGTCTTGCAAGGTTTGCTGCAAGGGGCGATTTATCACATATCCGAGCGTTCCTGAGCTTTCATGCTGCGCAAGGAATATCACCGCTCGTTTGAAATTCGGGTCGTGCAGCGTGTGCGCTGCCGCCAAGACTATGCCAGATGCGGGGTGAAGGTTCATTGCGTGATAACGTGAATTGTACGAATTCTATTTTTTCTTTTTTCGACGCTGCGGATGTTTCTGCTCCAAATACACAGGATATTCCGCTTCAGCTTGCCCAAGCTGGATGCGACGCAGCTTCGGATGCGCCATTGCACGCCGCATGGGGCTTAATCGCTCGAAAAAATAAATGCCGTTCAAGTGGTCTATTTCGTGCTGCATTACGCGAGAAAGCAAGCCGTCTGCTTCGAGGCGGTGTTCCTTCATGTCGAGGTCGTAGAAGCGTACTTGAATCCCTGTTGGGCGTGTCACCTTGTCGCGGAAGGTTGGCAAACTGAGGCAACCTTCTTCAAAATCCTCCTTTTCCTCCGAAAATGCTTCAATGACGGGATTGATAAGCACGAGCGGCGGGGTTTTATGCGCCTTCTTACCGCTTTTGAGGTCATCTTCTTCCAAGTCGCCAATATCTATCACGGTTATCGCGTGTTCACTGCCAACTTGATTCGCTGCAAGCCCGATTCCATCAGCATTGTTCATGGTTTCAAACAAGTTTTTTACAAAGAGCTTTATCTCGCCAGTCATCTCTGCAACGGGCGTAGATACTTGCTTCAGAATAGGATGGTCGAAGGTGTAGATTGGAAGAATTGCCATAGAAAATTGTTCAAAGAGTGAGTATTTATGCGTCTTTCTGGGCGGTGATGATATTCAGCAAATCGGCAATATCATTCAAAATGAAATCTGCCACAACGTTCTGATTGCCAAAGGAATCGCCGTAGCGGGCAAATGCGGTCTGCATTCCGACGTTTTTCGCGCCAACCATATCGCGCTCCGCCCAATCGCCGACCATGATTGCGTTCTGCGGCTCTACGCCGAGCTTTGCGAGTGCGGTCAGAAATGGCTTGGGGCTTGGCTTGCGCTCTTTGGTGTCGTCGAAGGTAACAACAACATCAAAAAAGTGGTGAAAATTGATGTACGACAGGCGCAGCCAGGCTTCGGGCGTTGGTGCATCCGAGACAACAGCGAGTTTGATATTCCGTTTCATCAGTTCAATCACCGTCGCTGTTGCGTGTGGATACGGCTTCAAGGACGCTTCCCGCGCCCGACGATACGCAATGATGCCCGCCGAGAGAATTTTGTAATCCACGCGCCCCAATGTTTCCTGCAAAAGCTGGTCGAAAACGCGCTGATACTCAATTCCCTGCTCATTGTAAATACGGTCAATCTGCGATTTTATTTGCTCAAAGGTGAGGTCAAATCCCGCATCAATCATTGCCGTCACTGCCGCATCAATGGCAGTGCGCTTCATTGCCATAAAATCAACGAGCGTATTGTCGAGGTCGAATACAACAGCTTTTATCATACAATTTGGTGAAAAAGTGAGAAAAGACACTTTGTGATGAATATCATACAAAACCCTACAAGCAAGATAGAAACAGCCTTCAGTAGCTTGAGACATGCTTGTCTGTGTTAATTCACCTGAAATTTGCACTAACACTCACAGACAAGAATGTCTCAAGCCACTGGAGTCAAAAAAAGTTTATCCACTTAATTTTTGTTCGTTCCTAAGAGTATTCAGCGACAAACTTTGTTCAAAGTAGCACCAACATTTTTGTCGGTATTGTATCTTCAGTATGTACGAAGTATGTGGTGCGAGATTGAGACTCGGTGCATATCTCACGACGCATTGCTCAGCATAAAAAATAGGTTGTGAGTGGCTTTTTGTTTTTAAGTACGTCGCTAGATTTACTTTGCATTATTCTCAGCCATAAGCTGTTGAAAAATAATAAAAAATCAATTTTACAAAACATAAACTAAATTGAGCGAAATACTTAATGACCATTGAATCACCATTGATTATTCCACGTTTCTTTCATTGAGATACTCAAAACAAGGTGGAATGCGGTAGAAAGAGCAAAATTGTGTGCAAGAGAAGAAACAAAAAGATAGTCTTTTTGCGCATTCTGTCCAAGATTTTTCCTATAGAGAAAGGTTTGCCAAAGCCTTCTACAATGCGGGCATGACAGAAATTCTTTCGTACAACAATGTGTTTTGTTATGCGAACAGCGTGGAAAACCGTATTTTTGTAGAATGAAAGTAAAACGAAACGAGGCAGTTCTATTTGCACTACTTCCGATACAATTTCTCAAAAAATGCTGCGTCCATTTTATATGAGTAACACCACATTATTTTCCATGTTTGAGAAATTTCTTTTAAAACGACAATCACTATGAATACCGCAACAGCACTTGATTTTAACGTTGAAAGCATTCGCGCAGAATTTCCCATTTTGCAGGAAAAAGTGCATGGGAAGCCGCTTATCTACTTGGATAATGCCAATACTTCGCAAAAGCCACGCTCTGTTGTCGAAACGATTGATCGCTACTACCGCGTAATGAACAGCAATGTGCATCGCGGGAATCATTTCCTCAGCCAGCAAGCCACCTCCGCGCTGGAGGCATCGCGCCGCGCCGTACAAGCATTTATCAATGCCGAAGAGGAGCGGGAGATTATTTTTGTGCGCGGTACAACTGAAGCAATCAACCTCGTCGCCTCGTCATATGGCGATTTTGCGGTGAATGTGGGCGATGAAATTCTCATTTCCGCAATGGAACATCATTCCAATATCGTTCCTTGGCAACTGCTCTGCGCGAGGAAGAATGCGGTTTTGAAGGTGATTCCCGTGAATGATGCGGGCGAATTGGACATGGAAGCCTTCGCCAATCTGCTTTCCGAGCGGACGCGCTTGCTCGCCATCACGCATATTTCCAATACGCTTGGCACCATCAATCCCGTGAAAGAAATGATTGCCACAGCCCATGAATACAACGTTCCTGTGCTGATTGACGGCGCACAGGCAGTGCCGCACGAGCGCGTGGATGTGCAAGACTTAGACGCAGATTTTTACGTCTTCTCAGGGCATAAACTCTTCGCGCCAACAGGCATCGGCGTTCTCTACGGCAAAGCGGAGTGGCTCGAAAAAATGCCGCCCTATCACGGCGGCGGCGCGATGATTAGCTCGGTAACGTTTGAAAAAACAACATACAATGAATTGCCGTTTAAGTTTGAAGCGGGAACGCCGCACATTGAAGGAATTATCGGGCTTGGTGCGGCGATTGCTTACGTTCTGCGCGTCGGTCTGGAAAACATTGCCGAATACGAGCAAGAACTTCTCGCCTACGGAACACAAGCATTGATGGAGCTTCGCGGCGCGTCCAGCACTGCTCCTGCCGTGCGTATTATCGGCACTGCACCGAAGAAAGCGAGCGTTATTTCCTTCATGCTGCAGGACGGAAGCGGCGCGGACATTCATCCGCACGACGTTGGGACGTTGCTTGACAACGACGGCATTGCTATTCGCACGGGTCATCATTGTACGCAACCACTTATGAAGCGTTTTGGCGTTCCCGCGACGTGCCGCGCTTCCTTTGCTTTCTACAACACCACTGCCGAGATTGACGCATTGGTGCGGGGTTTGGCGAAAGTGCAGAAGATTTTTGCGGTATAAATTTTCAGAATATTTCTTTTTCAATTCTTTCAAAATCTTGCCATGAAACCACGTTATCTTATCGGCGGCGCAGTCGCGCTTGTGTTTGTGATAGTCGCAGCGATGTCGCTGGACAATAGTAAAATCGAATATACGAATTTGAATTATGCTGCAAATTCTGGCAAGCGTGTCCAAGTAAAAGGCGCGTGGGTGCGCGACAAAGGCTGCACCTACAACAGCAGCGAAAACACGTTCAGCTTTACCATGCGCGACGACAACAACGCTGAGGTGAAGGTCGTTCACAATGGCGCGAAACCGAATAACTTCGAGCTTGCCGAAAGTATCGTGGTAAAAGGGCGCGTCGAAAACGGCGTGATGCAAGCCGACCACATTTTAACGAAATGCCCCTCGAAATATGAGGGTAATGGTCAGCAAGTGAAGCAGTCGATGTAAAGTAAATCGTACCAAATTTTTCTTTTCATTCATTTTTACGGAGAGTGGCTTTATGAGTTCTTTTGGTCGTTCCCAGAACACAAATTTTCGGCAGCAGCAGCAAGGTCCGCGCTACAACATTCGCTATAAAACTAGTAATCCAATTTTATCAGAACGTCGTTTCGCCAGCGTTCCGCTTGCTGATGGCGAGCGTATGACGATTGACGGCACGGCAAATAAAGTCGGCTTTTTGCTGTTGTGCTGCCTCACAGGTGCGCTCTTTACGTGGTCGCGTGCGATGGATGGCGCAGGAATGGGCTTCGCGCTTGGCGGCGCGATTGTCGGCTTTATTTTTGCCATTGTTACCAGCTTTAAGCCAGAATGGTCTGCCGTAACTGCGCCTATTTACTCGGTTGCGCAAGGTTTGTTCATTGGCGGCGTTTCGGCAATGATGGAAATGCGCTATCCAGGAATTGCGCTGCAAGCGGCTGGCTTGACTTTTGGTGTTTTTTTCTCGCTTCTGTTTGCCTACAAAACACGCCTCATCCGCGTAACCGAAACCTTCCGCTCTGCCGTAATGATTGGCATGATGGGCTTGATGATAGTCTATTTGGTGAGCTTTTTTGTGCGAATGTTTACGGGCTATCCGCTTGCCTTTATTCATCAAGGCGGAGTGTTTGGTATTATTTTCAGCTTGGTTGTTATCGCTATTGCAGCCGCAAACCTGCTCATGGACTTTGATTTTATCGAATCCGTTGCCGAAGAAGGCGCACCGAAATACATGGAATGGTTCGGCGCATTCGGGCTGATGGTAACGCTTGTGTGGCTCTACATTGAGATTTTACGCCTCTTGGCAAAACTTCGTGATGACGACTAGGAAGAAAAGATGACGTGTGAGCGCAACGCTCAGAGAGGGCTGAAAGATGAAGCCTTCCTACATTTTTTCGGAACGGTCAAAAAATAGAAGAGAATTTTTCGGCGTTGTACGCTAGAGAAATTTATCCGATGTTTTTTGACCGTTTTTTTTGTTACTTTTGCACCTGTCGTTATCCGTTTTCCAGTCACACTTTTCACAACACTTCACGCATTCATGAGACGTTTCCACCGCATTATTTCTCTTGCCGCAGGACTATTTTTGCTGCTTATCACCGTAACAGGTGTGCTGTTGCACGTGCAGGAATTTCAGGAAGAGGAGGAGCGCGAAGAGCGCAAACCCGCACATAATCTCGCTTCTGGCATTCCGAACGATTGGACGCTCGCGCTCAACAAAGGGCTTGCCGCCATTTACGCCGCTGATGCGAATGTGCATATAAAGCGCATCCGCATTGACGTTGAGGAAGCAACACCGCGTCTTGTGGTGCAGACGGAGGGCGAAAATGCAATGAATTACGTGTTGTCGGAAACTGGCACTATTTTGAAAGCAAGCAAACCCGAAAAAAGTCTGCTCTTCCGCCTTCACACAGGAGAAATACTGGGCGATGTGGGCGAAGGCTTGAGTTTGTTGATGGGACTCGCGCTCTTGGCATTGCTCATCACAGGCGGCGTAATTCTTTGGCAAATGATACGCTCTGCGCCGAGTATTAGTGCGGGTTTTAAGCGTGTTATGGGCTTGAAAAACTAATTTGAAATTTATCATCTTTATTCGGCAAAATCTCTAAGGTGTAGGTAGAATCAGGTCTGTGCCACTACTAAAGAAATTTTGCCGCATACTTAGCACATTTTCACACAAAGGACATTGCATGAGTTTTTGGAAACGAACCGTTAGCTGTGGTGCGCTGCGCCCCGAACACGCTGGACAAACTGTTACGTTGAACGGTTGGGTGGCGCGGGTGCGCGACTTGGGCGGCTTGATTTTTTGCGACGTGCGCGACCGCTACGGCTTAACGCAGGTCGTCGTCGTGCCGGAAACCGACGAGCGCGTTACGGCAACGGCGCGGGAATTGGGCGCGGAGTTTGTCATCGCCATTCAAGGAACGGTGCGCCTCCGCGAAAGCCCGAACCCGAATATGCCGACGGGCTTGATTGAAGTATTGGCGAGTGATATTCAGATTATCAATCGCGCAGAATTGCCGCCCTTTGAGATTGTCGAAGGTTCGCAAGCGGGCGAGGATTTACGCCTTTCCTACCGCTATTTGGATTTGCGCCGTGCCGACTTGCAACGCAATTTTATCATTCGCAACAAGCTCTACAAAGTGACGCATGAATACTTCGCCGAGCAGGATTTCCTCGAAGTGGAAACGCCCATTTTGACGAAATCCACACCCGAAGGAGCGCGTGATTTCTTGGTTCCAAGCCGTTTGCACAAAGGGAAATTTTACGCGCTGCCGCAATCGCCCCAGCTTTTCAAGCAATTACTCATGGTGTCGGGTTTCGACCGCTATATGCAAATTGTGAAATGCTTCCGCGACGAGGATTTACGCGCCGACCGGCAGCCAGAGTTCACGCAAATTGACGTGGAAATGTCCTTTATTCAGCAAGAAGACGTGTTAAACTTGATAGAAGGCTACATCGCACGACTTTGGAAAGAAGTCATCAACGTCGAGGTGCCGCTTCCCTTCAAGCGTATGAGCTTTCACGACGCAATCACGCGCTACGGCAGCGACAAACCCGATTTGCGCTTCGGTATGGAGCTTTCCACGATTACCGAAATTGTGAAAGATTCTGGTTTTGGCGTGTTTTCCGATGCTGCAAAGGCGGGCGGCGTAGTAGCGGTGCTGAATGCAGAAGGTTGCGCGGAATACTCACGCAAAACATTGGACGAGCTTACGGAATTTGCCAAGAAGTACGGCGCGAAGGGCTTGGCATGGATGAAATTCACCGCAGAAGGCGTAAACTCACCGATTGCGAAGTTTTTGGACGAAGCAAGCATTGAAGCTATTAAGCAAGCAACGGGCGCGAAAGTAGGCGATTTGTTGCTTTTTGGTGCGGGACAAGGCGGCAGCGCAGAAATTGAGCGCACCTACACGATTTTGGGTGCATTGCGCAATGAAATTGCTCGGCGCGAAGGACTGTACGAAAAAGCAGCAGCCGCAGGCGTGTATTCATTCCACTGGGTGCTGGATTTTCCGCTTTTGGAATACTCCGACGAGGACAAACGCTACATTGCGCGGCATCACCCCTTCACCTCGCCCATGCACGAAGACATTCCGCTTTTGGACACCGCACCCGACAAAGCCCGCGCTGTGGCGCATGATTTGGTCATCAACGGCTACGAAGCAGGCGGCGGCAGCATTCGTATTCACCAAAACCCCGTGCAACAGCGTATGTTCGAGCTTTTGGGAATTCACAAAGAAGAAGCGGAATCAAAGTTTGGTTTCTTGCTGGATGCCTTGAAATATGGCGCGCCGCCGCACGGTGGCATTGCGCTCGGTGTCGATAGATTGGCTATGCTTCTGGCTGGAACAACCAACATCCGCGACGTAATTGCCTTCCCGAAAACGGCGAGCGGTCTTTCGCTGATGGATAATTGCCCTTCCGAAGTTGCCGAGAAGCAGCTTCAGGACGTGGGTGTAGCTGTTGCCGTGAAGAAATAGATTTTGCAACACAGATTTTCATGATTTCCATGATGAAGATGATTTCAGAAGAAGATATGAGTCTTTTCTTTCCATCTGTCTTGAATCTTCAAGAATCATGAAAATCATGAGAATCTGTGTCCAAAAAAATGAATGATTATCTTGAAAGCCTCATCAATACATAGTTTTAGCTATCTTTTCTTTTTCAGATTTTTCCTTTTCCTTCATGATTACACTCTTATTCATCGGCGATGTTGTTGGGCAAAGCGGCTTGGAAGGCTTGCTAAAAGCCGTCCCTAGCCTTATGGAACGCTTTTCACCGCATTGTTTTGTGGTCAATGGCGAGAACATTGTCGATGGCAAGGGCTTGAGTGAAAAAGAAGCTGGAATGCTCTTCAATGCTGGTGTTCACGTGATTACGACGGGCAATCATATTTGGGAAAATTGGAAATCGCGTCCGCTTTTGGCACAAAATCCGCGTGTGCTGCGTCCGCATAACTACCCAGCAGAAAACCCTGGAAGCGGCATAACCACAGTGCAGATAGCCAATGGCTACACGGTCGGCGTGGTGCAAGTGCAAGGCAGAACCTATATGCAGCCGATAGATTGCCCCTTCAAAACGCTGGATGCCGCACTGGATGAGCTTCGACGCAAAACAAACATCATCCTTCTCGACTTCCACGCTGAGGCGACGGGCGAGAAAATTGCGATGAGCTACTACGCCGACGGGCGCGTCAGTGCTGTGCTGGGAACGCATACGCACGTGCAAACCAACGATGCGCAAATTCTACCACGCGGCACCGCTTACATCACCGATGTCGGCATGACGGGTCCATCGGAATCGGTGTTGGGAATGAATATTGATGTGGCACTTCGCCGCTTCCAACTCCAAACAGCGCATAAATACGAGCTTGGTACAGGTTTTATTCGCGTGAGCGGCGTGTGTGTGCAGATTGACGAACAAAGCGGCAGAGCGCGTTCTATCGAAGCCTTTATGCTGCCGGATGTGCAACGGAGCGTTGTGTAGGACATTGGTTAGTTTGTCCAATCATTTTTTTGATTTCTTCCCTCAGTGGCATAGACATTCTTGTCTGTGAGTATTGGTGCGGGTTACAGGAGGAAACACAGACAGGAATGTCTGTGCTACTGAAGATTGGATTGTACCCACTTGAGATAAGGTTTTATTGCGATTCAAATTTTTTAACTTCGACACTCAGTCCTTTCGATGAACCTCACTTTTCCTCCTCTCCAACACATCCCCAGCTTTGATGCGGGTTTGCAGGGTTTTCTCCGCATTGTGGATGAATCCAAAGAATGCTGCATTTGTACGCACATCAATTCCGACGGCGATTCGCTGGGTTCGCAGCTTGGCTTGAAATTTTTGCTCGAACAGCGTGGCACAAAGGTTTGGTGCGTGAATCCGAGCCACGTTCCAGAGAATTTGCGCTTTTTGCCAGAGAGTGCAAGTATTCAGGTGTTTGAGGAATCGCGCCACACGGAACTGCTCGCCAAGGTAGATACCATCTTTGTTTTGGACGGTAACAGCCCTGCGAGAATGCGCGGAATGGAAGCGGCGATTATGGCTTCTCCCGCGCGAAAAGCCGTGCTTGACCATCACCAAGAACCTGTGGAATTTGCGCACGCTTACGCCATTGACACCGATGCTTGCTCCACCGCCGAGTTAGTTTTTCGCCTTCTGCGCGTACTGGAAACCCGCGAAGGCGCGAAATATCTCACAAAAAACATTGCCGAAGCTCTCTACACGGGCATTATGACCGACACGGGCAATTTCCGTTTCCCGCGTACCGATAGCGATGTACACCGCATCATTGCTGAGTTTCTTGATGCTGGCGTAGAGCCGTTTACGGTGTATGATAATGTGTTCAATCAAAATCCCATGAAACGCGCACGGTTACTGGGCGTGATGCTAAAAACGATGCACACGCATCACAACGATAAACTGTGCATTATGCAGGTAACACAAGAGATGATGGAGGCTTTGGACGTAAACGTGGACCATCTCGAAGGCTTTGTTGAGCAGACACTCACGATTCAAGGCGTGGAAATGGGCGCACTCGTGGTGGAATTGCCCGACCAAGTGAAGATGTCGCTGCGCTCGAAAGGCACAATTCCCGTGAACAAAATGGCTGCCCACTTCGGCGGCGGCGGACACATCAACGCGGCTGGATGCCGCTCGACAACACACTCGGCGGCGGAAGCAGTGCAGGAAATTATCCGCATTTCTGCTCAATATCTTCAGAAAGCATGAAATCTTTCTACAACATCTTTATTTTTACCCAAGACACCAATGGAAAAATATACCGCTTTTAGCTCACACGCCGCACCACTAGCGATGGAGAACGTTGATACCGACCAAATTATTCCCGCACGATTTTTGAAAATAACCGATAAAGTTGGTATTGGAAATCACCTTTTTCAGGATTGGCGATACAACGATGATGCCTCGCCCAAAGCAGATTTCATCCTGAACCAAACACCCGCCAATACCGCGCAAATCCTTGTTGCGGGGAATAATTTCGGTTGTGGTTCTTCGCGCGAACACGCGCCATGGGCATTGCGTGGATTTGGCTTCCGTGCGGTTGTGTCTTCGTCGTTTGCCGATATTTTCCAGAATAATTCTTTGAAGAATGGTTTGCTCCCGATTGTTATTGGCGAAGCAGATTTGAAGCGGGTTTTCGCGCTTATTCAGGCAGATGCAAATGCAATTTTTGCTGTAGATGTAGCCACACAAACGCTCACCCTTCCCGACGGTACAAGTCTCACCTTCCCGATTGAAGCCTTTAGCAAGCATTGTCTTTTGAATGGCGTGGATGAACTTGGCTACATTATGCAGCACGACGAGGCGATTCGGAACTACGAAGCAGCCGCATAAAGTCTGGGTTTGCATTGGTACAGATTGCAATTCTTTACAATGAAACAGCCAAAAAAACGTTTATCTGTACGGTAAAGGTTTTCTTGGCTGTTTCACTTTTCAATTCTTATCAATGTTGTGTACTCAGTTTTGTCGTTGCTTTGTTGTTGTGTTGCTCCTGTGCTTTGTTTCAAGTGCGCGTGGACAGTCCCTGATTGTTGGTATTCCAAATGCAGAAGTTACCCCGAAAGGACATTTTTTGATTGCACATGAATCGCAGATAAATTGGTGGAATCAAACAAATGAGCGTGGAGAACGCATCACGGCATGGAATAGCTTCAATTTTGCGTGCTACGGACTATCGGAAAATATTGAGCTTTGCCTTACATCATTTAACATCGGTTCGCCTGCCACTCGGAATGTTTCCATTGCTGGTGGCTTCAAAACGGTGTTTCCACTGTTTCAAAAAGAATTGCCCGATTGGGAAATACGCTCGCTCACGGGCTTGATGATTCCTTTTTCGCTGGATGGCAATGGTATTGGCGTGTGGAGCTACGGCGGGATTAGTTTTCGTTTGCCAGTGCTGCGAACCCGCATCACGGCTGGTCCTAGCTATGGCATGGCGCAAATTTTTGGTCGCAATGTTTTTTGCTGGATGCTGGGCTATGAGCAGCCAATCACCGATAAATTCAGCATTATCGGCGATTGGTACACTGGCACACACGATATTGCAGCGTACATTTCGGCAGTGCAATACGACATCAATGAACACCTGACTATCATTGCGGGCTATAAATTTGCCAACAACCCTGAGAGCGGCTATAATACTGCAATGATTGAAGTTACGTTTGAATTTTGACACGCTGTTTGAGAGCAGAAATTACTGTTGTGTGCTATGCTCATTCCATGCTCGAATCCGTGCATCATTGGGCAGAAAGACCGTCAAAATGCCAAAACACGGGAGAATGCAGCAACAAAGCATCATTGTATCCAGCCCAACCATATCGGCGAGTTTGCCCAGTGCCAGCGAACCCACCGCGCCTAAGCCAAACGCCAAACCAAACATCAAGCCAGAAACGAAGCCCGTTCTGCCTGGGAGCAAATCGAACATATACATCAGTGCGACGGAAAAGCCAGAGAGAATCGCAAAGCCGCTTGCTGCAAGAAGCAGATATGCCCAAATGCCGCTTGCAAAGGGGATTCCGAGCGCAAACGGAGCGCACCCAAAAATAGAAAACATCAGCACATTTCGCTTCCCAAAGCGTTCGGCAAGCGGTCCGCCCAAGAGAATGCCAATCGCGCCAAAGAGCATAAAGACAAACGTGTGTATTTGTGCGGTCTGCAAGCTGGCGTGCCAATGCTCCATTTGATAAAACGCATAGAAACTTCCCATTCCCGCCACAAACCACGCCCGCGCAAAGCTCAGGAAAAACAACAACACCATTGCACGAGTAATGATGCGCTCTTGGGCTGCCGTCCGCCGAATGCGCGTAGCTTCGGTGCGGTGCTTCAGGGCTGGAAGCTGCTCTTTGTACCAGCCTGCTAGAAAATACAGCATCACGAGCGCAAGCCCCGCCACACCAACAAACCACACTGCGCCAATCTGCCCAAGCGGCGCGAAAATAAGAATCGTCATTAGCGGCGCGAGCGATTGCCCTGCGTTTCCACCAACCTGAAAAATGGATTGCCCCAAACCCAAGCGTCTGCCAGCCGAGAGCATTACTATCCGCGAGCCTTCGGGGTGAAATATCGCCGACCCCAAACCAACCAGCATGACCGCAACAACAATGAGCAACAAGGTATGCGCATAGCCCAGAAGCAGCATCCCAACAAGCGTACAGCTCATGCCGACAACAAGCGAGTATGGATGCGGCTTGCGATCGGTGTACCAGCCCACGAGCGGCTGCATGAGCGAGGCAGTCATGTTGTTTGCAAAGGCGATAAAACCTAGCTCGGTGTAGGAAAAACGGAGTGTTTGCTGCAAAATAGGAAAAATTGCGGGAATGACTGATTGTACAATATCGTTGAGTAAATGCGCGATGGTAATTGCTGCTAGAATTGGAATAATCATCGTCTCAGAATCATGATTTTTTGACTTGGTGGTGGAAGAAGTATTCACAGAAAAAAGAAAATGGTAAGAAGAACGTTTGGAAGAGCATTTCAAAGTTACATAAAAAATATGTTGCTTGTTTTACCTGTGCCAAATATTGTTTCGGACTTTTACAAAATTAAGTGGAGTGCGGAATTCATTCCGCATATTTACTGGCTTCTCATACCGTTTCGATTGTAAAATGAATAGTTTCAATTCTCCGAAACAAGGCAGTATGCTGCCTTGCTCAAATCAAAGTATTCAAAATACAGTCAAAACGGTATCAGATGATTGCGGAATAAATTCCGCACTCCAATATGCTCGTTTGCGAAAGTCCTATTGTTAAGACTTTTGCAAAATTATATCGGTCATACCAACGGATGTCCGTATCTCTATCGTGTACACGTTTCCAATAGAATTCTACCACACATCGGAATGACAGCGTTTGCGGGTTGTTTGCAAAAGTCGTGATTTTTTCTCTCAAAACTCTTCTCATTTTTAAATACGGTTATCTCAACGCTATTGTTCTTCAATACACTATTTCATTTTTATATTTCTCAATCATGAATACTCGACCATCTTCCTTGTTTGCACGACAAGTGCAGCGTTTTTTGCCAGAAAATTTCTACAGCCTTGAAGCAGAAGAACGCCGTAAGACCTATTTGACTGCGCAAATATGGTTTATTTTGGTACTCCTTGTTGTGCCATATACGCCCATCTATATTCTCTTCAATGTACCGCAACTGAGCATTATAACTGGTGGAACAGGAATTGTGTACCTCTCACTCTTGTTGTTGCTTCGGCGTGGTGTGGCAAGTCTCATCATTGCTACTAGTGGGCTAATTACCGTGAACCTTGTACTATTGGGGATTCTCTTCTTTACGGGCGGTCCGTCCTCGCCAGGGCTGGTATCTATGACGATCATACCGCTTATGGCACTTTTAATGACCTCGCAGCGTATCAGCATTGTATTTTCTATGGTAGTCATTGTCGAGTTTGCCATAATATGGCTTATAGAATTACAAGGATATTCTTTCGTAAGTGTTTTGCCAAGCGGCTTTCAGCCGTATTTTCTTATCGCTGTCTTTCCGCCAGTCGTCATGGTAATAACAGTAATTGCCCTCATGTTTGAGCGTAATCGTATAGAAACGCTCGCCGCACTTGCAGGCGAAAAATCTTCTGTCGAACGCAAAGTTGAGGAATCGCGTGAGGAATTGCGTCAGGAGCAGGAAGAAGCCCGCCGCCGCGATGCCGAAAATCTCCATCAGGCACAAGCACAGCAAGCCTATCTCGAAGAAAGCGCCCGTCAAATCCTTGATGCCATGCAGCGTTTCGCCTTCGGAGACCTCACCGTCCAAGTGCAATCGCCAGAGCGTGAGGACGATATTGCGAAAATTTTCACAGGATTCAATCGCAGCGTTTCGTCGGTGCGAGAATTAGTGCAGGAAGTTATTCGCAATGTCGAACAAACAAATATGATTGCCGCGCATATCAGCTCTGCTTCGGGACAAATGGCTGCTACAAGCCAAGAACAAGCCTCGCAAGTAACGCAAATCGCTTCTGCCGTCGAGGAAATGGCGCGTTCGGTTAGTGAGAATGCTCATCATTCTTCGCAAGTAAGTCATATCACCCAGCAAAACGGCATGAATGCGACCAAGGGCGCAAATGTGGTGGACGCGGCGGTGAAAAAGATTGAGGAAATTGCTTCGGTGGTGAATGGTGCTTCGATGGTGGTGGAGAAACTTGGCAATTCGAGTGCAGAAATTGGCGAAATCGTGCAGGTCATTGAAGAAATTGCCGACCAAACGAACCTGCTTGCGCTCAACGCCGCCATCGAAGCCGCCCGCGCAGGCGAGCAAGGACGCGGCTTTGCGGTGGTTGCCGATGAAGTCCGCAAGCTCGCTGAGCGCACCGCCACAGCAACCAAGCAAATCAGCCAAACCATCAAACAAATTCAACGCGACACCAACCAAGCCGTTACGGGCATGAAGCGCGGCGACAACGAGGTACGCGAAGGCTTAACGCTCGCCAAGCAAGCAGGGACGGCACTAACGGGTATTGTGAGCGGTTCACGCGAGGTCGAGAGCATGGTACAAGGCTCGGCAAACGCGATGCAGCAACAATCTTCGACGGCAGCAGAAATCGCTCAGAGCGTGGAACAGGTGTCCTCGTCGGTGAATGAAACAACAGCGAGTTTGACGGAGATAGCCCGCGCAACGGAGAATCTACGCGGCTTGACCGAAGGTTTGCAAGATTTGGTGAGCCGCTTTGATGTCGGCGAGAGCAGTGGTGGTCGGGTTTTGAGTGGCGGTGCGAAGCGCAGACAGATTGCCTAAGAGATGTCAGAGAAACACAGTAAAAAACAAGGAACGGCGCGGTTTCCAGAATGGAAGCCGCGCCATTGCTGTATATTCAGGACTTTCGCAAAAATGCCTATTTGTAGGCAAGGGCTTGAAAAATCTTGCTGATAAGCCATTGCCAAACAAGGAGTTTTAACTCCTTGCCAAACACGGTTGCGAAAGTCCTCATATTTTACAGCGACTCCAGAAATTTCAAGACATCTCCAATAAAAACCTCTGGCTGCTCGACATATGGCGTATGACCAAGATTCTCGTACTTCACAAGTTGGTATTCTTGAAATTCTTGCATTGCCGGAAGATTTCGCTCGAACTGCATATATTTATCCTTCATGCACCATGCAAAGAGTACTGGACACGTGATTTTTCCAATCAGAGGGCGTAGGTCTTCTTCTTTTTGTTTGAAGCTCGTCCATGTACTGACAAGCACTGGAGCTATCTGAGAGGCACTGGCACAGATTTCAGCGCGTCGGGCATCGGCTTCTTTTGAAGGCAGCACATCATTGTAGTACGTGGTGAAATCTTGCTGAAAACCGCTCTCACCCTGCACTCCGCGTGTAAAAAAATGTATCATGCCATCAAGCGTGGCAGCAGTAAACATACCGTGTGCATCTAGTCCCGTTGGGTTGCTCAAGGCAAGACCTTTCACATTCGCATTGTCGGCAGCGAGTTTAATGGCAGTCGCGCCGCCAATGGAATTGCCAATAATAACAACATTTTTGAGGTTCAATTTTTCCAGAAATTTTTGAACAAGACCGCGCAAATACGTCGCAGAAACCGCACGATTGCTCCTGCTTGATTTGCCATGCTCAGGAAAATCAATGCTGATAATCCGAAATTTATCAAGTGGCAGTCCCGCATAGAGCGATTGAAAATCTTTCGAGCTGTGTCCCTCAGCGTGCAAGCAAAGAAGTATCTGCCCGCGTCCTTTGTCTTTGTAAGCAAGACGAACATCATCAATATCCAGCGTGGTATCGGCAATGGATGGAAGAAATTGTGAGGCTGCTTGTGCGCCAGTGGTGGTCGTGTTTTGAGCGAAAAGATTATAGTGTATGTGGACGACGGCGCACAGTATGCACAACAACAGCAAGCGAGAAACTTGTTGAGAAACCCGCACGTTCATTTGGTGGAGTGGTCGTATATTCATAGTGGTAAAGCTATTGAAAAATCAAATACATCAAGCAATAGTAGAAGATATTTGATGCGAGATTGAGAGAATAGTGCGAAATTTGTGATAAATTATGAGTGTTTCCAAATGAAGTTTTCGTAACTGGTTAGCTCATTCGTCAAGGAACGCAGATTTTGAGGACTTTTGAGGACTGGTCAGGACTGGTCAGGATTCTATACGGCTTTGTTGCATAAATCAAAAAACAGATGACCCCCGATACTTCATTGTTCAACAACTTTAAGCGGCTTGTCGAATAACGGATTTCGGCATACCATT
>RDXM01000137.1 GCA_004292595.1 Candidatus Kapaibacterium sp.
TTTCGATTGTAAAATGAATAGTTTCAATTCTCCGAAACAAGGCAGCATGCTGCCTTGCTCAAATCAAAGTATTCAAAATACAGTCAAAACGGTATAAGTTTTTTGTAGCATTTTCTTTGCTGCCGTCCGATAACAATTTTGCCCAAACATCAGAGAAAATCTGGTGTTTGGGCATTTTTATTGTTCAAGGCAGCATCATTTGGACGTACATTGTGCTCATTTTTTGGAAAGGCTTTAAAACAACGATGGACGACACCGTGCCAGTATCGTCCAACTTGTTCCCCTTCCTTTGGGAGTGCCTATGATAAGGAGTTTACAATATAGTTTCAAAGGAAGTCTTTTGATTCAGACTAAAGTCTCTTTTATTGTGCTGCTGATATAGATTAAACCAAATATATGCCAAAAAAATAAATGCTTTTTTTTGATAAATATAGCAATATCTGTATTTTTTGTTTCTCTTTTTTGATATACTTTAATTGCTTTTTTGATAGTATTGCTCTTTTTTTTGAGAGCTTTTTGAGTGAAAATATTGAAAATGTACGAGAATTGAAAGTGTACGAGAGTTTATCTTGAATAAGATTTGTAAAGATTTAGAACAGTATGTTGCCTTGTTAAGCAAAAAAAGTCCATTCGGAATAAAGTCTCGTATATTATATGACTTTTAGTCATAGTAAAATATGACAAAAAGTAACTTGCTAGAAAGAAATATTTTGTGTAGTTTTGCAGCGCGTATGAAAATTGTAGTAGTAAATATAAAAATAAGCCATGCGCAAAAATGTACGATAAAAATGTACAACGTTGAAGTGAAGATTATCATGTAAGTATATGTAAGTAAGTACGCCCGCAAGCCGTACTTCTTGACAGCGACGACTCCCTCCCCATGCAAGCATAACAACACCTAAGCAAGCACTCGTGGAAGGTTCTTTGGATAATTCTCGTTTTTGTGTTTCTCACAAAAGTATATAATCAAAGGAAGACTTTGGTAAATGCTTGTGTGTGTAAGCGCGGAAAGTCTATTTTTTGAAGATATCCCGCCATTCCCACGCGGTGTGTTTTTTCTTATTTTTTCTGTTACCTAATGCTGTTGTTACTGCATCTCTTTTCGGTGTTCTACCGTTCAGTGCTTTTTCGTTTGATGTCTTACCGCACGTTCAATCATTCTTTCGCGGTCTCCGTTTCTTCTCGTTTCGCGCTTTTAGTATGACTTTTAGTCATTGAAAAAACTTACCTTCAGGCACTAGGAAACTTTATCGTTTTGTGCGATGTTTGTACTGGTCGTGATGCTTGTTCGTCTCTACACGTTTGAACACGCTGTACGCCCACTTTACTCATCGGTCTCTTCGATAGTTTCTCTGTTTCTTTCTTTCTCGGTTTTTTGTCCGTTGGTTTGTCCGTCGTACGAGCGAAATGTGCAAGCACTCAGCCTTAATCAGTAACAACAACATTCGTCCTTCTTTCCCAACTCCGACCCTAATCAGGCAGCAAATATTTCAGTTCGGTACTGCTCTGGTCTCGTGTGCAGTTTGAATGCTCAAACTTTGAACGCTCAAACTCACCGCGACACACCAGCGCAGAAATTGGCTTCCACATCCGCACGAACACGTTCTTTGAAGTACATACCAAGCAAGAGCATCAGGCAAACGCTTCCCGTGAGCAGACCTTCAGCAAGCATACCAACAACACTGCTATGCAAGCATAACAACACTATGGCAAGCATAGCACCATGACAAGCATAGCACTATGGCAAGCATAACGCTATGACAGCATAACACCGCAAGCTACGCTTGAAAGCATAACAACAACACCATCGCTCTTGGTTGTATTTCCTTCACCGATAACGCCGTTCCAAACAGCACTTTTACCACCCGTGCGCACGGCTACGCGCAAGCATAGCAACACCCCCCAACGACCCCCGGTAGTCGCGCAAAAAAGCCCATACTACATCCGCTTCGGTAAACACACGACATTTCGTCGGTGTCATCAATTCTTCGGTTGATTCTACTGAATAAATCAACCATAACTCTTAATTTTCTAGGTTTCTATGAAACGATTTTCTTCCATACTGTTAGCAGCCATCGTCGCTACGCTGATGCTCGTCTCGAATGCACGAGCGCAGCAGGTTGTCGTGGCTGCAGGTGACTGGCAGAATGCTCTGGCAACATGGAATACGCCGACCTTCCCTGGTCAGTTGAACGATAATACTATCGCTCAGACTGGTCCGACGGCTCCTGCTGCTATCACTCTCACAAACGCAGGCGGTGTTGCAAACCGCGTTCGTGCGCTCCAAGTACAAGGTGCTACAAACCTTACTCTTCAAGGTACGGGTAGCCTTACTATTGGTGCATTGAACTTGAACTCTGGTACTGCTATCTTAACCATTGGTGCTGGTCTCAATGTTATCATTGACAGTGTCATTGACGGTTCTGCTGGTTCTACTATCGTCGTACAATCTGGTGGTAAGTTCACATTGCGTAAAGGTGCAAATGCACCCGCGCAACAGGTACTCTTGGGTGGTACGTTGCTTGCCGCAGGTAACGCAAACGGTGAAGTTATTATCGAAAATGGCTTCAACGGTGGCAATTTCCCAACAAACATCTTCTATGCTTCTCCGCCAGCCGTTGGTGCGCCAATGACGTGTTTGAACGCTATTACGGTGAATGCTCCGATGAGTGTTGGTGAAAATATTAACGTACCAGCTGCTGCTGGTATCTTCACCGTTAATGGTGGTGTTTTGCAAGTAACTCCTGGTGGCTCGTTGCAGTTAGACCAAACAGGTCTGAACAGCCTTCAAGGTACTGGTACGTTGAATGCTCAAGTTGGTGGTGTGGTGATTTTGGGTAATGGTTTTAGTGCTGGTATCGTCCCTGGTCAGCGTTTCAGCAACCCGTTTACGGGCGAGTTGAGATTGAATGGTGCTGCAAACAGCAACTTCACTCTGAACAGCAGCATGACGTTTTCTCCGCCGAACCCGACGACTGCACAGCAAGCTATTCTCAACCTGAATGGTACAAGCCCGTCAACACTGACTGTTCCAGCAGGTGTAACGGTGCGCTTTAACAACACTATCAATAATGGTCTCCAAGCTGCTGGTGCGCTAAACCAAGTATTGGTGAATGCAGGCGGTACGGTTATTCTTGGTAATGGCTTTAATGCAGGCGTTATTCCTGGTAACCGTTTTGGTACTATCAATGGTACCTTGCAAACGGTTGGTCCGATGTCGTTGAACGTTACGGGTGGCATTAACCCATTCAGTTCAACGGGTCAGTTTGAAATCGGTGGCGACTTGTCGCTTGCAGGTGCTGGTACATTTGAATTGAGCCAAACAGGTCCGAACTCTCTTCGTGCGACGACTGGCTCAAATGCACGTATCTCTGCTCCTGGTCGTAACACGATTGTTCGCTTCAATGCGAATGCGAATAACGGTGTTCTTCCTGGTTGTTTGTTCTCTGACCCCTTTAGCGGTGGTATTGACATTCGCTCTTCTCAACGCTTGTCATGCGACTTGTCTATGGGAACCGATGCAGGTCCGATTCGTTTTGATGCTACAACCGTTGGTGTCAATACCAATATCATCTTGACAGTTGATCCGAACGTGAGCTTGGCTCTTCGTCAGAACTCACTCGGTAACGTTACTGCTGTTGTTGCTGCTGCAACTCCCGTCTTTTGCTATATTCAAGGTGCGAATAACACTGCGCGTGTTATCTTGGGCTTGGGTGCAAACGGTGGTACGGTGCCTGGTGTTGCAATGGCTTCTATTGCTCCAGGTGTTGCTCCTGTTACTCCGCTCCTTCCGCTCTCAGGCGTGGCTACCTTCAATGGTCGCTTGGTTCTTGAAGGTTCGCTGACATTTGCAGCAAACCTTGCAATGGGTACAGGTTCTATTCTTGACCTTGCAGGCGGTAACTTCACCGTTCAAGGAACACGTACCTTGCGCCTTTTGAACTCTAGTCCAAATTCGCTCATTGGTACAGGCGTTATCCAGGCAACTGCTCCGATATTGAATGACTATCGTCATATCAATCAAGGTGTTCTTGCTGGTGGTGCTGCTGTTCACGGTTCAGCAGTGGAAATTGGTCCGAGCTTTAACGGTACCATCTTTCCTGCTGTTCGTTTTGCAAGTCCTTTCCAAGGAAACATTGTCTTCTCGACAGCAGGTGCAGTGACTATACAAGGCAATTTTGTTCACGGTATTCCTGGCGGTACAGGATATTTTGTTGTTGGTGATATTACCTCGAATGCAAATATCACTATCGCTCAAAACTCTTCTGTTCGCTTGAACACCATTAACCCTTCTGCGTTTATTGGCTCGCCCGTTGTTAATCCGCCAGTGCCAGCCTTCCCAGGTGGCGCATTCCAAGGTATTGACCAAACATCACGTCTTGAGATTGGTCCAAGCCATGGTAATTCTGGAAATAACCCGAATAATGGTCCTCCAGCAGCAAGCACCGCTTTTGCTGTTACCACAACGGGTAACTTCTTGGCAACTCCTTTCAACGGTACACTTGCCTTCGCAAGCAATACCATTATCTACACCTCTGCAACGATTGGTGTAACGGGTGGTCTTGAATTGGGTGGTTTGGTTATCGTTACAAGCGGCACACGCTACGGTGCTGGTGGTACGTATTCGGCTTCCGGTCATAACCGCGTTCACCCGAACCTTAGCCCAACAGGGCAGCTTGCTGGTGTTCCGGCAGCACCTATTCCGTATTTGCAGCCGATTACCATTACCTTGAATAACCAAGCTGCGGGATCTATTGCTGGTCTTGGTACATTCTTGACCGCAACAGGCAATACGCTTGTTTTTGGTCCTAATGCAAACGGTGGTATTATTCCAGGTAACCGCTTGGAAAGCCCACACTTCGGTACGATTGCTACGGTTGGTCAAATGACCCTCCAAGGCAACCTTACCTTCGGTGACTTGCGCGACGGTTACGTTGATCGTCTCCCAACACTGGCTACGCCTTTGGTGAACTCTTCTGGCTTCTTGAAGCTCGGCGACCGTTTGCTTATTGACAACGGTGCAGTGCTCACAGTAAGTAACGCTACGGCGCAAGCATTCTCTACCCGTTTTGCTGGTAATGCAAGTGAATACCAAGTATCAACAAGCGGTACAGGCGTTATTCAGGCGAATAAAAGTGGTGAACTTCGCATTTTGGACGGTTATAATGCTCGTAATGCTGGTGCTGGTAATTCCTCTGCATTTACCGTTACTTCCACTCTCACTAACGGTGCTGCTGCGGGTGCTTCCTCGAACCGCCAACAAGCATCGCTCTATATTCCGCTTCAGTCATTCTTCCATCCGGGCTTCTTGGCAAGTCCGTTCAATGGTCGTTTGTTCTTTGGTTCGGATATGCCCCAAGCTGGTGCCTCTACCCTGGTCAATCGTTCTTTGACGGGTGGTTTCAGCCGCTTCAACATCACAACGGGTACGCTCACTATCGGTACTGACGGCTTCTTGGGCTTGATTTCACCGTTGTATGTAAGCTCTGGTACGGTAAACTTCAATAGCTTGGGTGGTGCAATGCCTGTTATTGACAAACCGCGCTTGAGCGACGGCTACCCACGCGTTATTTTGAATCAAACGGACGCGAACAGCTTCGTTGGCACAACCACGGGTAGCTTTATTCAGTCGTCTGTGGGTAGCTTTGCTCCCGGTTTTAATCTTGGTGCTCCAGTATATGCTCAGTTTTTCATGAGCCATATGCAGGGCAACAACGTAACAGGTGGTTCTGTTGTTTTGGGACCAGGCTTCAATGGCGGTATTATCCCAGGTAACCTTTTTGGTTCTCCGCTCACTGGTACTGGACCAAGCCGTGCATATAGCGGTCGCTTGGTTATGCCGCAAACAGGTAGTCTCACCTTGACAGGCGTTCTTACCATGAACACATGGTTTGCTGACGACGCTAACTATGGTATCTTCCACTTGGGAGACATTAATGCTACGTCAGTATTGAACGTTCAAGACGGTGCTACTCTTTCGTTGGGTACAACAGGTACGGTTACTGGTGCGATTTTCCCTGGTAGCCGTGGCTCTGGTTTCAGTGCATTGCCAGCAAGTCCTGGTACGGTTGCTGCTGCTACTGCTCCGCAGGGACAAGGTGTTCAGTCAGCTCGTGCATTGCAGGGTGCTGGTAGAATTCAAGGCTTGGGTAATAACGCTCGCATTATCATTCCTGGTAACATGAACGACGGCTTTATTACGGCAGCAAACTTTTCTCTTCCGTTTAATGGTCGTATGGTCATTTCAACGGGTAATACCTTGACAGGTTCAGACGGTGGCGCACAAGGTCTTGGTGGCTTCTCTCGTATGTTCCTTGTTGGTGATTTGGTCTTCGGTGACGTTGGCACCAGCAATGGTATCTTGGAAATCCAAGCTCCAACCTACACCGCAACTAACATTACCAACCGCGTTGCTCCGCAACTTGTCTTGGCTGGTGCTGGTGGCGGTACAATGTGGACTGGTCCTTCGGTTCGCTTCAACAATATTTCACCTGCGGCGGTTGTATTGCCGGGTAATGGTTTTGTTGTGAGCACCTCGAACTTTGGTCGCGTTGTTATTGGTCCAAATGCTCTTGCGAACACCATTCCGGCAGCGCAATTGCTTCAACCGTTTGTTGGTCAGTTGATTGTAACAACTGGTTCTACAAGCCCATTTGTAATGAATTCGTCATTGACCTTGGCTGCAGACGATGCAACCAGCGTTTTGAATACGATTGATTTGTACGGTAGAGCAGGCGACCGTGCTGGGTACTTGCGTACAGCTGCTCCGATTAAATTGGGTAGCAACGTTGCGCTGAACGTGTATAACACAGCAGCAGGTACGTTGAGCGGTGGTCCAATCGACCCAATCTTCGGCGTAAACGCTGGTGCGCTTGATGCGACGGACGTTTCGTCGGTTGTTCGTTATTTCGTTACTGCTGGTGCTGCTGGTATTGGTGCTGCTCCTGCAAACGCAGGTGTTATCGGTACGACAGTACAGAGCCAGTTGCCTCCGGCTACTGCGCTTGCGAACCTTCGCTTTGCTACCTCTCCTTTTGGTGGCTTTAGCAATCCATGGCTTGGTACTATCCAAACGGATATTGCTCACACAGTTACTCTTGGTGCTGCCGTAACACCTGCACGGAACGTGTACCATCTCTATGGTCGCTTAGTGCTTGGTACTCCGGGTAGCTCGAATGGTGTGTTTAATGCTTCTGGTGCTACTATCGTCTTGGCTGGTGCTGATATCGGTGCTGGTGCTTTGGGTGTAAACTCTACTGTTGCAAACCTTGTTGTGAACAACATCTCTTCAATGGAGACGGTACTTCCAGGCGCAGGTTTGTTCAGTGTTCGTGGTTTGACAAACGGTGCTACGCCAGCCGCCCATGGTCATCCACTTCCGATGGCGATTACGAATGGTCCGAACGGCAATACAGCAGGCGGTAACGCTTCTATGGCGTTTGGTCCGAATGCTTTGTCTGGTGGTACGTTGCTTAATGGTGTTGCGGTTGGTCGCCTTCCGAACCACCGTTGGCAGATGAATTATCACAATGGTGCTACCCACAACCCGCTTCTCGGTGCGATGGGTAACGCTATTGGGGGCGACCAACGCGCTGCGGCTGCATTCCATGATATTGGTACTGCTGCTGCTGGTGCTTCTTCAGCATTGCCTAATCCAGGCATTCGTGGTACAATCATAACCTCAACAGGTACAATGATTGCAACGACAGGTAATATGCGCTTCTCTTCGGGTGGTACATTGCTTATCGGTGGTGTAGATCCGCGCTATACGCTGAACGGTGTTGCTCCAGCAGCAACGTCGATTGCTCCGTTGAACGCATTCTTGAACATCCCAGACAACGTAACAGTTACTATCGCTACCCTTCACCGCTCTGCTTTTGGCGGTCAAGGTGCATTGATGCTTGGTGGCACAAACTCTACCTTGGTCTTCGGTGGTAATGAAACCAACGTTGTTGGTGGTGACGGCGGTAATGACGGTGTTATCTATGCTCAACACATTGGTGGTGGCCAAACCATTGGTCGTGTTGTTATCAATAGAAACGCTGCTGCTGTTGGTTCAAACCGTACCTACACCGAATTGCGCGGTAACTTGCGCTTTGGTGATGGTGCAAACGCTTTGCCAGGCTCAAGTATCTCAGGTCATCTTGCCTTCACAACAGCAAATGCGCAGTTGATGATTGGTACGAACTCGACCTTGAACTTTGCATCAACGAAAGTTGTTGCTGTTGTGTCTAACCCAACGGGTGTTGCTCCAAACGGTAACAACGTTGCTACTGGTGTTGCTTTTGCAGCATTGCCTACGGGTCTTCTCATCGGTCCTGGCGGTGCGACAGCATTCGCTGGTTCTCCGGGCGCGAACTCTGGCACAACCTCTTCGGTTGTTGTCTTTGGTCCGCAGTATGCTCGTTTCCGTCACCGTGCTGGCAACCCATTGCCAGACTACGACCGCACATTTGCGCCTCCGGGCAATGCTAGCGGTCTTGAGGGTCTCGCTGCTATTGACCAAGCGTATCCGATGTTGGACAATCGTAATGGCGTTTCTGTCAATGGTCCAAACTTTGGTCATACAGGCGTTATCATTACCTCGACTGGTACAATCGCTATCACCAACGGTAACTTCGCGCTCTTGGGTCAACTCGAAATGGGTGGTCCAGTGAACGTTGAAGGTAGCCGCACAGCACAATTCAACAACGTTGCTGCAAACAGCTTCCGCGCTACTGCTGGCTCGAACGGTCATCTCCGTGCGAACCCAGACGGTATTGGTGCTACGTCTGCTGCTTCTGCTTTTGTTGTGCTTGGTCCAAACGTAACGGCTGATTTGCCACAGTTGGCACTCAACAGCTTCAACAATGGTGTGCTTCCAGCAAACCTCTTGGGCCGCTCTCGTGGCGGTACTACGAACGGCTTGCCGATTGATGGTGAAGTAACCAATACCTTTGGTGCTACTCGTGCAACAGCACGCTTGCAAATCAACTCATCAAACCTCACCTTGTCTGGTGGTAGTTTGTATATGTATGGTGATTTGGAGTTCAGTCCAAACGGTGGCGATATTAACATCCCGACAGGCACACAGCTTACCATCAATGGTGGCTTTACACACGCAGCTCCGCTCACTCGTCCGGGCGTTATCACTGGTGTTGATAGAACTTCTGTTCTTGCATTTGCTCCAGTGGGTCGCTTCAATGGTATTCCGCTCGACATAAATGATACCCGCACCTTGCTTGACCCGAACTCACCACAAATCGGTAATCGTGGTGCTGCTCCAGCAGTAGGTCAAGGTTTCCGTGGTACATTGCGCTTGTTGTCGTCAGGTTTTGACGAGAGCTTGAACAATACCTATCCAGTACAACTGAATAGCTTTAGCACGACGGTTCCAGGCTCTGGTCTGCCAGTATCAAACCTTGGTATCAGCAGTATCACGGTAACGATTGCAACGGTTGGTGGTATTGATATGCAAAGTACCCGCTCGTCTATCGTTCTTGAGCGTCCGCTCGTCGGCGGCTCTTCAGGACGTTTGGACTTGAACAATAACACAGCTGGTTCATTCATGCCGTCGTTGGTCGCACTTCAAGGTGCAACAAACAGACTGCGCGTTGGAACGACCGCTATCATCGCTTTGGGTCATGGTGTTGGTAACACAGTTGGTGTTGCGACAACGGCGACGGTATCATTCGGCTCAGGCTTCAATGGTGGATTTGTTCCTGGCAACTTGTTGTCAAGCCCTAACCTCCAAGCAGGTCCGCAGTTCGTTATGAATAGCAGCTTGGAATTGAGCTCACCGATGTTTGTTGCGACAAGCGGCTCGTGGAGCTTCAACACCCCAAGCACAAACAAACTCACTCTTGGCGCACATAATATGACGGTTCATGGTCAGACATTGAATGCAGACCAAAACCGTTATTATATCACCAACGGTGCAGGTGTTGTTGGCTTGAATAATGTTGGTAACATCACCTTCCCAGTAGGTCCGTCGGCAACATTGTACACCCCGATTAACATCGTGAACAACGCTGTTGCTTCGCTCTTCAGTGTTGGTGCGGTTAGCCCACGTACAGCAGCTATCCCAGCAGCAAACGCAACAACGGCTATTTCTGCTTCTACTGCTCCGCTGGCTTCGGTGAACGCACAGTGGAACGTAACGCAGAACAACAACGTTGCACCAGGCGTTGCGGTTGTGGTAAGCCCACAATGGCCAACGTCATTGCAAGGTGCTGGCTTCAATGCCCAGCTTGCAACGGTGAATCGTCACTCAGCAACAGCGATTGTACAGTCTTCAACACCATCTCCGGCATCTCCGGCGAACTTGTTGACAGGCTATTTGACATCAACATTGGTTGTAACACAAACAGCAATTCCTGGTTCGTTTGTCAGCTCACCAATTACGGTGACCTCACAGCCGACACCAACGATTACACGCTTCACACCGACATCGGCATCGTCTAGCCAAACAGTAACCATCATTGGTTCACGTTTCACGGGCGTTTCTGCGGTAACGCTTGGTGGCACACCGGCGGTTATTCGCTCTGTGTCTGCTGGCGGTGATACTATTGTTGTGGCTGTTCAGCAAGGTGGTACAGGCGACGTTGTGGTAACACAACCAGGTGGAACTGCTTCTTTGGGTACATTTACCTATTTGGGCGCAATTCCGCAAACACCGGTTATCATCAGCGCACTTCCGCAGCCTATCGCTGCTGGCTTGGGTGATGCTGTTGTTACCATTCGTGGTACAGGCTTCGGTAACACAAACGTTCGCGTTGTCGTTACTGGTTCTGGTTTGACAGGTTCTATTATTCCGACAAGCAGCACAACCACAAGCATCGTTCTTACTGTTCCGGGTCAATTCACCCGCAACGTTGGTTCGATTGGCTTGCAAGTGACCAGCACGGACAAAAACCCTGTTTCTACCAACGTAACGGTTGCTGCTGCTCCAGCAACAACTCTTACAGGTATTACACCAGCACCAAGCACCGCTGGTAACTTGACAGCACACACGTTGTCATTGACTGGCACCGCGTTTGGTCCGCAATCAGTCTTTAGCTTGAACGGTGTACCGCTTCAGGTTACTGGCTTTACTGCAAACCCAGATGGCACATCAACAGCTCGCGTATTGGTTCCGGCTGGCGTAACAAGTGGCGACATTATCGTTACCAACTTGAACAACACCACCGCTCGTATCCCGTACGCAGTGAATGCATTGCCACGCCCAGCGATTACCAGCGTAACACCAGTTGCTCTGCTTCCGGGTAGCCCAACAACACTCGTTACGATTAGTGGTCAGAACTTCATTCCTGGTGCAGTGATTACCTTCAACGGTACATCTCTTCCACCAGCATCTATCAGTGCGACCTCGATTGGCGTGAACGTTCCGGCAGAACTCTTGGCACAACCTGACTTGGCTACTATCCGCATTATCAATCCGGATAATCAAGTTATCGGCTATCGCTTCCCGATTTCTACCAACGCAACCACTATCGCTGACCCGAACCGCCCAGTAGTATTGCTGGATTCGCTTGGCAACCCACGTTCTGGTGCTATCACACCAGCAACAACAACCGCTACTGCTCCGGCAACAGCATTCCAGATTACCATCAACGGTTCTAACTTCCGTACTGGTACAGGCGCTACAAACGTTTCGTTGGGTGGTACGATGCTCACGATTGTGAGTGCAACTCCTACAAGCATCGTAGCAAACGTTCCAGCTTCGGCGAATGTTGCAGGTATGTCGCAGTTGCAGCTTGCGAATGGTCCATCAACGTTGAACATCCCGTACACAATCGGTGCCGTAGGCACAGGTAGCACAACAGGTACAGGTACAACAGGTGTTCCGGTTGTAAGTGGTATTGCACAAGATCGTAATCGTGTTGTTATCAATGGTTCTAATTTCGTTACAGGCGCGACAGTAACATTCGGTCCGAATCGCACTCCGCTTACCGTCGTTCCGGGTACAAACCAATTGACAGCTACATTGCCGTCTCCAACCCCAGACGGTGTGTATAACGTTACAGTAACGAATCCAGGTGGTGGCTCTGTATCTTCTACAGTAGCAATTACTTCTGTTGTTGCTGAACGTCTTGCTGCAACACGTGTTTATCCGAACCCAACCGTTGATGTTGTAAACGTTGAAGTAAATCTCGACCGTGCTTCTACGGTTGTTATCAACGTAACCAACACACTTGGTCAGGTTGTTATGACAGTGCGTACCAACGCTGGTGCTGGCTTCTTTGCGAAGTCGCTCAACGTTGCAAACTTGCCGTCAGGCGCATACAACATCGAAGTAACAGACGGTACACGTCGTTCTATCGAGAAAATCATTAAGAACTAATGATGAAGAACTACTGCTGGGAAGCGTGTTGCAAAGCACCTTTCAGGCAATAGATGGTATTTCAAAAGCCAAACTCTGGAAGGGGTTTGGCTTTTTTTTGTTATTTTTGTGAAGCAATTCTATGTACTATAAAAAATCTTCAGTAGTGGCACAGACCTGAGGGCTTCCCTCAGCTTGTCTGTGAGTGTTGGTGCAAGGTTTAGGTGGAAAACACAGACAGGAGTGTCTGTGCCACTGAAGCCTGATGAGATTCACAAGAGTTTTGTATGGTATCGAGAAAGCAACTACACCTCAAATAAACAAGCTACCCAACTCCCCAACCAATGACCAAACACGACTGGCTGAACATCGCTCGCACCGTTTTTATTTCGCGGTGCATTGATACCATTGAAGAAACCGAACTTGTGCCTGCGGGCAAGGTTTTGTACCAATTCTCATCCAAAGGGCATGAACTCGCGCAAGCACTCATGGCACACGAACTGCGCCACACGCACGACGGCGCGGCGGTCTATTATCGCTCACGTCCCTTCATGCTCGGCGTGGGGATGAGCATTCGCACTGCCTTTGCCGGACCGCTCGGCAAAGCGACGGGACGAAGCGGCGGGCGCGATATTGGCGTTGTGCATAATCTCTCGCCCGATGGGGCAAGTGAGCGCACAGCGGCTGGGGAGCGAATAACGGTGCTGCCCTCAAGCGGCGATGTCGGCTCGCAATTCACACCCGCAATGGGCTGGGCGCAAGCGGCGGTGTACCGAAGCGAGGTAATGAAAGAAAACGCATGGGAAGGCGCGTGTGGCATTTCTTTCTCTGGGGACGGTGCTGTGGCAACCAATGGCTTTTGGGCGGCTCTGGGGGCTTCTACGACGCTTAATTTGCCAATGATATTCGTCGTGGAGGATAATGGTTTTGGTATTTCCGTGCCATCGGTCTTGCAAACGCCGAATGGAAACATTGCAGAAAATTTGAAAAACTTTGGAAACCTGCTCGTGTTGGACGGAAGCGGCACCGACCCCGAAGCAACCGCCGCGCTGGCAAAAAAAGCCGTTTCCCACGCACGGGCGCGGAAATCTCCCGTGTTGCTGCGCTTTGTGGTGCCGCGTTTGGTGGGGCATTCGGGCGCGGACAACCAAGCATACAAAAGCGCAGAACAACGCGCCGACGAGGAACGCCGCGACCCCGTGCCGATTCTGCGTGCATTTTTGCTCAAAAAGAAATTCCTCACCAAAGCCGAACTAGCGAGCTTTGAAGAAGACTGCGAGCGCGAAACCCGCACCGCGCTTGCCCTCGCACTCGCCGATGCCGAACCCGCTCCAGAAGATGGCACAAAGTACGTGTTCTCCACGCCAGAAAAGCCGCAGAGCGTCGGCGGAATGTTGGCGGAAAAGGTACAACTGCCCGCATTTCCTCAAGCTGGTGGCGCGAATGAAACAAACGATGTCCGCTTAAACATGATTGAAGCCGTGAAGCGCGTGTTGGATGAAGAACTAAGTTGGAATCCGCGTGTGTTGGTCTTTGGCGAGGATGTTGGCGTGAAAGGCGGCGTCCACGGCGCGACGGTGGATTTGCAGCGCAAGCACGGCGTGGAGCGCGTTTTCGATACCTCGCTCTCGGAAGAAGGAATTATCGGGCGTTCGGTCGGAATGGCACTTGCGGGGCTTGTGCCAGTGCCAGAGATACAATTTCGCAAATACGCCGACCCAGCAATGGAGCAGTTGAACGACTGCGGCACGATTCGCTGGCGCACCAATGGCGACTTTGCCGCGCCAATGGTGGTGCGCATTCCCGTTGGCATTGGCAAGCGCACGGGCGACCCTTGGCACAGCGTGTGCGGGGAAGCGGTCTTTGCGCATTCGGTCGGCTGGCGCATTGCATTCCCATCGAATGCCCGCGATGCTGCGGGGCTGATGCGCTCTGCCTTGCGCGGCAACGACCCCACGTATTTCCTCGAACACCGCGCTTTGCTCGACACCGCACAAGGACGCGCACTTTTCCCCGTTCAGCAAGATTTCACGATTCCATTCGGCGTGGCGGCACGGGTGCGCGAGGGGCAGCGAGCGAGCATTATTGCGTGGGGCGAGATGCTCCACCGCGCCGTAGAAGCCGCCGAGCGGTGTGGCGGCGATATTGACGTTCTCGACCTTCGCACCATCATTCCTTGGGACAAGGATGCCGTGTACGAAACTGCCCGCAAAACGGGACGAATACTGGTGCTGCACGAAGACACGCACACGGCGGGCTTTGGCGGAGAAATTGCTTCGTGGATTGCCGAACACTGCTTCACGTTCTTGGACGCGCCCGTCCAACGCCTCGCCACCGCAGATTGTCCGATTGCCTATCATCCAAACTTGATGAATGCTGCTGTTCCAAGTCTTGACGTTATTGCACAACGGCTTTCTTCATTGCTCACATTTTAGATTTTCTCATTGGCAATAATCGCTCTTCAAACGCTCTTCCCGTCCTACCGTTTCTGAACGGTAGAACGGGTTTCCCGGAAAAGTAATACGGCACATCATTACCGTGAAACCCGTGCGACGGCAGCGTTCACGCATTCTTCAGCCGCCCAGAGCTAGTCTATCTAGTCTATGCACACATCTTTTGCCTACTTGCTGCAAACGCAGGTTGTATGCGGGTGAAATGTAGTCCACCTCGAAGGTAGACTACATTTGCGGCAACTACAATTTCTACCACCATTCATCCCCCAAACCACCATGAGCGCATTACCATATTTTAGTGTTTTCCTTCTCCATGCCTGCTTAGTGCTTGGGTACTGGCTTGGCGGGGCGTGGAACTTTCTTGTTCCCGTCGTCATTTTCTTCGTGATTCCACTCTTGGATATGCTCATCGGGCGCAACCACACGAACTACACGGCGGAAGAATACGAGGAATTAGAACATCGCCTCAGTTTTCGCTTTGTAACCGTGATGTATGCTCTGGTGCAGTTTTCGTGCCTTGTCTGGGGTGCATGGTGTGTGGCTGCCCAGCCGAAAGCAATGCACTGGTGGGAAATGCTGGGAATGGCGTTGTCGCTGGGCATTTTGAATGGAAACGGCATCAACTTTGCGCATGAACTCTTGCACAAATCCTCGAAGTTCGAGCAATTTTGCGGGAAAATGCTGCTCATGACTGTGAGCTATCAGCATTTTTTCATTGAGCATTTGCGCGGGCATCATGTTCGCATTGCAACGCCCGCCGACCCAGCAACAGCGCGACGTGGAGAGAATTTTTACACGTTCTTTTTTCGTGTGCTGGTGGGAAGTTGGAAAAGTGCGTGGGAGCTTGAAACCGAGCGGCTTCGCAAGCGGAATATCCCCATTTTCCATTGGCGGAATCAAATGTTGTGGTTCACTGCCTTGCCATTGCTGCTTGCGGGCGCATTAACGCTGGCGTTTGGTTGGTTGGCGTTGCCGTTTTTTCTTCTGCAAAGTTATGTGGCTATTCAAGAATTGGAACTGGTCAATTATCTCGAACACTATGGTTTGATGCGCCGTCAGATGCCGAATGGACGCTACGAAAATGTAACGGCGGCGCACTCGTGGGAAGCGCGTGAGACTTTGTCCAACATTTTGCTGGTGAAATTGCAACGCCATGCCGACCACCACATCAATCCCCTTCGCCGCTACCAGTCGCTTCGCGTCTTCGAGGAGTCGCCACAAATGCCGACTGGCTATCCAGGCATGATGATTCTCGCACTCATACCGCCGCTCTTTTTCAAAGTAATGAATCCTCGCGTGGATGAGTACATCGCGCTCCGCGAGGCAAACGCTTAAGAAGCTCTTCCTCGCGTACAAGATGTAGTATGTGCGAAGCATTGAGCATTGAATTTCTTCGGGTGCACGTAAGAAAAGTACTCAAAACAGCATAAAATCGAAGTTTATGCTGTTTCTTGTTTTTTTAACCTTTTTGGAGAATCTGTATGAAATTTATAAAAATATCTGGAAAATTTGTAGCAATCTGTTGCTTCGTGATGCTAGCCTACACGCACCTGACCGCGCAGAGTAACAACGCGCAGAATAGCAGTGGCGTTTCTGTGCCAGCACACTCGCAGCAATCAACGCCCCTGCCAAACTATGTGCGCAATCCTGAATATACACTGACAGGATTTGGCGTGTACGGCGGCTTTGATGCAGGGCTGCACCGCGCGAACTTCACCTATTTTTCTGCATTTCCACAGTGCTGCGCTCCGTCGTCGTTTGGCTCTGCAATCGGCACAGGCTGGGCTGCGGGTGCGACATTCGACCATTCCTTGACAAATTGGCTCATGCTGGATGTGCGGGCAGGCGTAAGTAGCGGGCGTGTGGAGCTTGCGCAAACAGAAAATATGCTGGCAATAACGCGAGCAGGTCGTCCCGAAGAACTCCCTATCCGCTTCAGCAATGAGATTCAGCTCACAACCATCCATTTCGACCCTGCATTGAAAGTGCGTTTGCTGCCTCTTCCGACCACCATTACCTACGCGCCGTCGCTGTATCTTTCGGCGGGACTTGGTTTGCGCTATTTCGTGGGGCAGCGTTTCAGCTCGAAGGAAATGCTGATGACCGATACAGTGAATTTTCTTCTGGATAATGGACGTATTTCTAATGTGCGCAATTCGATTGACAACCAAGAAATTCCGTTGTTTAATCGCCTACAAGTCTCACCATTTCTGGGCTTGGAAAGCGATATTTTTCTTGAAAGCGAATATCCTGCGAATTGGGTGATTGCGCCGTACATCCGTTATTATTTTGGTATTCAGGAAATGGCAACAGGGCTGATAGCACGAGAAAAAACAGGCTCTCCCAGCAGCACACCCTTTAATTTTCGGGAAAGCACAGGCTCATGGCGCATGGATGGCGCACAGGCTGGCTTGACGTTCAAATATCGTTTGTACTATTTGCAGAAACATCCGTAGTGAAATGCTGCGAAATCACGCAACAGCAGGAAACTCCACAATACCTGTTAAAAACCACGTCCGCATCGCGCCTTTGCCTTTGACTTCAATTTCTCCGCGTTCCTCGAAGAGGAAAGGTGCTTGGGTGCTTGGGGCTTGGGTTAAAGAGCGGTACACGTCATCAGAAATATGAATTTTTCCTGCTTCTCCGTGCGATTCCATGCGGCTTGCCGTGTTCACGGTGTCGCCCCAGATGTCGTAGGCAAATTTACTTGTGCCGATAACGCCCGCCACTGCTGCGCCCGTGTGGATGCCCATGCGAAGATTGACCTCTGTTCCCTGAATACGGAGCGGCGTAGAAGTGAGATTGTGCATTGCCTCCAGCGCGAAACGTGCCACACGCTGGCAATGGTCATCCGAGCGTTCTGGTAAGCCGCCCGCAATCATGTACGCATCGCCAATCGTCTTTATTTTCTCCAAACCATATTTTTTTGCAAGTGCATCAAACTGCTCAAAGATAGCATTTAAGTCCTGTACAAGCTCTTCTGGCGTGGTGCTTGCCGAAAGATTGGTAAAGCCGACAATATCCGCAAACAGCACCGTTACGCTTTCAAAGTAATCAGCAATCGCCCGCTCGCCTGATTTTAAGCGGGCTGCGATGGACTGCGGTAGAATATTGAGCAATAATGTCTCGGAAATATGTCGCTCTTGTTCTACGATGCTCCGTTCTTCCTCCAACGCCGTATATGCGTGAGCATTGGTCAGAGCGGAGGTGACAAAGGGAACAATCGTGCGAAGAATATCCAAGTGCTGCGGGGTGAAAAAATTCTTTTCATAACTTTGAACACTGAACACGCCAATAATCTCTTCGGTTGGGGAAATAAGCGGCATATAGACCAGCGATTGCGGTGCTTCTCCGTGCAATGCTTGTTGGTGAAATTCTTGGACAATGACTGGCTCACGCTGAAGAATACACTGCACGGCAGGGCGTTCAGTTTCCGACATAGCAAGTTTGAAACTGCCAAGCCGTTTGCCAGATTCAATCGTCAGCGTGTAATCAATCACTCCTTCGTTTTTCAGATATGTTCCCACAACCATAATCGGAATTTTCAGCAGTTTATTGATGTCCTCGTACAAGGTCATTCCAACGCTGTGAATATCAAGCGTGGAAGTGATTTTATTTCCAATATCACTCAAAACGCGAATGCTTGAATAAGATTCGTTCAAGGCAGCATTGCGCTCGGCAAGCTCGGCGTTCATCTGCGAGACACTCTCTCTGGTGCGCTCCAATTCGAGGTTTTGTTCCTGCAAACTCGTATTCACGAGTTCAATTTCTGCTGCCTGTTCTTGCAAAAGTTCTTGTTGGCGCATGATTTCTGCTTTTGCGCGGCGTTCTGCTCGTACAAGCCGCATGAGAAGGACGATGCCGAGCAGTAACACACCAATGCCGATGCCGAGAAAGAGGACAAAACGGCGTTGCGTCTGCTGTTCGCGGTGGAGGCGTTGGAGTTCTGCTTCGCGGCGTTCTGTTGCGATATTTGTTTGTTGCAGAGCAAAATTTTGGCGGACATTTTCGCGGTAAATCGAATCCTGCAAGCGTGCGAACATTGTCGTATAGCGGCTTGCAGACGGGAGGTCGCCAAGAAGTGCGTAGCTTCTGGCAATGGCGCGATATGCTTCTTTGAGTTGAGCTTGCTCGTTTTTCTGTGCAGCAAGCGCAATAGCAGCAGAAAGGCACTCTATGGCGCGGCGTGGCGTATTCAGACTGTTGTAGAGTTTTCCAAGCGCAATGCCATTAAAGACCAGCATCCGTCGGTATTGCAAGCGTCGGGCAAGCGTATCGGTAAGGAGAAACTCCGAGAGGGCTTCATCCATGCGGTGTTGAGCAAGATAGCATTCACCAAGATTGAGCCGCGTGATGGCAATGTTCACGCTGTCATTGCGTTGGATGAAATAGGGCAAAATGGTAGAAAGATACCACAACGCGCTATCGACCTTGTTTTCCAGCCGAAGGTCAATGCCAATATCCTGCCAAATATCCATGCGTCGTGCCGTATCAAGCGGAACAATAGAGGCAACGATGCGCTCTGCGCGGCGATGCTCCTGTAAAGCGCGGTCGGCGTTGTCCAGCACACGAAAAAGCGTTGCCTTGTATTGCAGGATTTGTGTGAGTTCTGCGATGTGCTGCCCAAGTTCCGCCGCTTTTTCACCATCGAGATATGCTTCCATTGCGCGTGGATAGCGACTTTGCACAAAATAACACCATCCGAGCGCGAAACAGGCTTTTGCTTTGCCGCGCCGAAAACCGAGTGAATCTGCCACGCGCCCAGCTTCTTCCGCCAAGCGAACACCCTGTTCGGGCGAGGTTGTGCGCAAGGAATAGGCTGCTTCGGCAAGAGCGAGAACGTAGGCAGTATCAGGCTTTGGAGACTGCAAGCGCAAACGTGTCCGCAGGGAATCGCTCGCGGCAAGATGGACGTGTGGAGAACGTTGAATTTGTGCCAGTGCTGGAGAGAGCAGACCCACTGCTCCCACGAAAAAAAGCATCAATGATACTGGCGCAAAAAAGTACGGCATCTGCACAGAAAATAATGTCGTTTGAAATGAGAACACAACGTTGGAATAATTCCCACGAATATCCAATGAAGAGAATTTATCAAATTTTTGCGTGAATGCAGGAAGAAAATTTTTTTGCCGAGTGTGGTACGAGCCTGTTGCTTACTGTGCCAGCAAAAACCACGTCTGCATCCGCCCTTTGCCCTTGACTTCAATTTCCCCGCGTTCCTCGAAAAGGAACGGTGCTTGGTTGCTTGGGGCTTGGGTGCTTGGGGCTTGGGTTAAGGTATGATACACTTCGTTGGAAACGTGAATGCGTCCCGCTTCTCCGTGCGATTCCATGCGGCTTGCCGTGTTCACGGTGTCGCCCCAGATGTCGTAGGCAAATTTACTTGTGCCGATAACGCCCGCTACTGCTGCGCCCGTGTGGATGCCCATGCGAAGATTGACCTCTGTTCCCTGAATACGGAGCGGCGTAGAAGTGAGATTGTGCATTGCTTCCAGCGCGAAACGTGCGACGCGCTGGCAATGGTCATCCGAGCGTTCTGGCAAGCCGCCCGCAATCATGTACGCATCGCCAATCGTTTTTATTTTTTCCAAACCATATTTTTTTGCAAGCGCATCAAACTGCTCAAAGATAGCATTCAAGCCTTGTACAAGCTCTTCTGGCGTGGTGCTTGCCGAAAGATTAGTGAAACCGACAATGTCGGCAAACAGCACCGTTACGCTTTCAAAGTAATCAGCAATCGCCCGCTCGCCTGATTTTAAGCGGGCTGCAATAGATTGTGGTAAGATATTGAGCAGCAGCGATTCCGAAATATGCCGCTCGGCTTCCACTATTTTGCGTTCTTCGTCTAAAGCGGCGTAGGCATGAGCATTGGTGAGAGCGGAGGTAATGAAGGGAACAATCGTGCGCAGAATGTCCAGATGCTGCGGCGTAAAATAATGCTTTTCATAGCTCTGAACGCTGAAAACCCCGATAATATCATTGGTCGGTGAGATAAGCGGCACATAGACCAGCGATTGCGGAGAATCTCCATGTAATGCCGCTTGCTTAAATTCCTGCACAATCACGGGCGCACGTTGAAGAATACATTGCACCGCAGGTCGGTCGGTCTCAGTCATGGCAAGTTTGAAGTTGCCCAGCCGTTTGCCAGATTCAATCGTCAGCGTGTAATCAATCACTCCCTCGTTTTTCAAATACGTCCCGACGACCATAATCGGCGTTTTGAGCAGTTTGTTAATGTCTTCGTACAAGGTCATGCCGACGCTGTGAACATCAAGCGTGGAGGTGATTTTGTTTCCAATATCACTCAAAATGCGGATACTTGAGTAGGATTCATTCAAAGCAGCATTCCGCTCGGCAAGCTCGGCGTTCATCTGCGAAATATTTGTGCGTGTCTGCTCCAATTCAAGATTCTGCTCCTGCAAACTGGTATTGACCAGTTCAATTTCCACTGCTTGTTCTTGCAAGAGATTCTGCTGGCGTATGACTTCTGCCTTTGCTTGGCGTTCTGCCCGTATAAGCCGCATCAATACTACCACACCGAGTAACAATCCCAAAATGCCACCTCCCAAAAGCGTTACAAACCGACGCTGCTCGTGCTGCTCCAAGCGCAGACGTTGAAGCTCCGCCTCGCGGCGTTCTGCGGCAATATTCGTTTGTTGCAGAGCGAAATTTTGACGCACATTTTCGCGGTAAATCGAATCTTGCAAGAGCGCAAACATTGTCGTGAAGCGGCTTGCAGAGCGTACATCGCCGAGAATCTGATAGCTGTCGGCGAGTGCTTGGTATGCTAGTTTCAGCTGATAGCGCTCATGCTGTTTCGCGGCAAGATTGATAGCAAACGTGATAGAGCTAATAGCAAGACGCGGTTGTTTGAGGCGATTGTAGAGTTTGCCAAGACCAATGCCGTTGAATACCAATGTCCGCTCATAATTTTTGCGGCGGGCAATGGTATCGGTTATCTGAAATTCCCGCAACGCCTCAGCAATACGGTTCTGCGCCAAATAACATTCGCCCATATTATTTCGCGTAATTGCCATAGAAAGGCTATCATTGTGGGCTTGGTAATACAGCAGGATTTTCGACAGATAGGGTAATGCACTATCGGGCTTGTTTTCATAGCGTAAATCAATTCCGATGGACTGCCAAATATCCATAAGCCGAGCAGTGTCGAGCGGCACAGATGCCATGATGATGCTCTCTGCGCGGCGATGCTCCTCAAGTGCGCGATTTGGGTTGTCCAAGACCCGAAAAAGAATGGCTTTGTGTTGGAGGATTTGCGCCAGTTCGGAAATATGCCGCCCTGATTCAGCCACTTTTTCACCTTCCAAATATGCCTCCATTGCTTGCGAATAGCGGCTTTTGGCAAATTGGCACCGCCCCAGTGCGAAACACGCTTTTGCCTTCCCTCGCCGAAAGCCCAGTGAATCCGCCACGCGAAGGGCTTCTTCCGCCAAACGCACACCGTTTTCTGGCGCGGTTGCCCGCAAGAAATACGCTGCATCGGCAAGAGCGAGAACGTAGGCGGTATCAGGCTTTGGAGACCGTGCGAGCAAACGCAAGCGCACCGAATCAAGATTGAATTGAGTCAATGGAGAGGAGTGCGGTTGCGTCTGTGCCAAAGACGGTATTCTACCCACTACCGCAGTACAAAGCATGAGCAAAACAAACGTGAAAAAATAGCGAATCCCCACAGAGAATGGTCTGGTTTAAAATGAGAAAAGCGATAATGAGAAAAGCAATAAAGAAACAATGAACATCGTACAGAACAAAGGTAAATTATCAAATTTTTGCGTGATTTCAGGAATAAAAATGCTATGAGAAAGCTGTAGTACTACTAATTGGAGCTAAAAGCCACGTCCGCATCCGCCCTTTGCCTTTGATTTCCATTTCTCCACGTTCCTCAAAAGCAAATGTGTCCTGCACTTCCATAAATACATCCTCCGAAACATGAATGCGTCCCGCTTCGCCGTGCGATTCCATGCGGCTTGCCGTGTTTACCGTGTCGCCCCAGATGTCGTAAGCAAATTTGCTTGTGCCGATAACGCCCGCTACTGCTGCGCCTGTGTGAATGCCGATACGCACCTGTATTTTTCGTGAACCTTGCTCTGCGCCAAACTGCATCCGTCCTTGATTCCCTCCTTGATTCCCTCCTTGATTCCACTGTGCATTTGCCAATACTTCTTGCATTTCCACTGCCATGCGCACAACACGCTCGCAATGGTCGTCGCTGCGCTCGGGCAAGCCGCCCGCAACCATGTACGCATCGCCGATGGTCTTGATTTTTTCCAAACCATATTTTTGCGCCAGCGCGTCGAATTGCTCAAAAATGCCGTTCAAGCCTTCAACAAGGGCTTTGGGAGTAACTTCCTGCGAGAGTTTCGTAAATCCGACAATATCGGCAAACAGCACCGTTACGCTGTCGTAGTGGTCGGCAATCGCTCGCTCGCCTGATTTTAAGCGGTGTACAATGGGATTGGGCAAGATATTGCGCAGCAATGTTTCTGATTCCTCGTGCGCTTCGTGCAATGCCGTGTTTGCCAGTTCGATTTCGCTCGCTTGCTCGGAAAGCAGAAGCTGCTGACGTTGGATTTCTCCAAATGTCTGTGCATTATTCAGTGCTGATGCGGCATATGAGGCAATAGCACGAAGCATTTCCACATGATAGCGCGTGTAGGCGTTCTTTTTCGGCGTTTGCACCGACAGCACCCCAACGACTTCTCCATGAATGATAAGCGGCACATACAAAAGAGATTGCGGGATTTCTTTTTCGCCCTGTACCAAAATTTTCTCCCGAAACGACGAAATGTAATGATGGTATTCCTGCTCTATATCGTTGATAAATACTTCCTTCTCTTGCTCGACGCACCAAACGGCGAACTGGTTTTTATCATCCAAACTGCGCTCGTAGGGTTCGAGGCGTTGTCCATTGTTTATCACGAGGCGGTAGGCAATCACGTGCTTTTGCCGCTCGACTAAGCCCAGCCCGAAAATTGTTGCATCCATAATGCCATTGACGCGAGCATAGACGGTGGAAAGAATCTGCTGCAAGTCCAGTGTTGATGCGACGGCGCGGGCAATATCATTCAAATTTTCGACGTTGCGATAGGATTGCTCAAGCTGCGAGTTCATCTCGGTAAGTCGCGTATTTGCTCGCTTGCGCGAGGTATTTGAGCGAATAAGCACGAGCGCAAGCACCAGCAATAATACGCCTCCCAAACCACCAGCCACCAAAAGCGTGTACTGACGGTGCAACGTGGCTTGCTGCACCTCTGCATCCCGCTTCAAGAGAAGATTTTCCGCTTGCTTGCGATCAACATCGTACTCCACCGACAAACGCGCTACTTCACGAGCTTTGGCGCGGTTTGTCAGCGAGTCTTGATATATTGCCACGCGCTTTTGAAATTCCAATGCTTTCGGGTAATTGCCACTTTTTTCGTACATATCGGCAAGAATGCCTGCGCATTCGTAGAGAAAGCCCAGTGCTTGCTCTTTTTCTCCACTCTCCATCCCGCGCAGCCCCATTTTCTCGGACATAGCGTAGTTTCCCGTTGTGCGGTAAATGGACGCTAAATTTGTGTATGCCGCCGCCATTCCCCACGTATTCCCGATATCCTGATGTATTGTTAGTGCTTGCTGGTAATGCGAGAATGCTTCCTCATATTGCTGCCGACGCTCGAAAATATAGCCCATGTTGTTCAGACTCATCGCAATGCCTTTGCGGTCGTTTGCAACGCGCTTCATTGCCAGAGATTGCCGGTAATAATCGAGCGCAATATCGAATTGTGCCTGCTCGTCATAGACGCTGCCGAGCGCGTGCAAGGTCTCGTAAATACCACGCTCATAGCCGATTTCCCGAAACATTCCGAGAGCTTGGGTGTAGTGTTCGGTAGCCTCGACAAATTTGCGCTCATCCTCAAAGATAATGCCGATTGACCGTATCGCCTTCGCAATAAGTTCCTTGTCATTCAGTTCCCGTGCTATTTTTAAGCCTTTCAAGCTCATTTCCATTGCCAAAGCGCGGCTGCCTTGAATACGATAAATTTCCCCGATACTCCGCATAATTGCTGCTATTCCAACGTTATCTTTTTGCAATTCCCGTAGCGACAATGCCTCACGGAAATACGCCATTGCTTGCGTAAACTCGCCTTTTTCTCGCAAGACCGCAGCAATATTCACCAAGAGCAACGCAATATTTTCAGCATCGTTCTTTTTTCGGGCAAGCAAAATCGCTCTATCGAAGTATTGGCGGGCTTCCTTGTATAATCCCTGCTCGTAATACACCTGACCAATGTTGTTCAACGTCGTAGAAATGCCGAGCGTATCAGCAAGCGATTCCTTGATGCCGAGCGAGCGCGAATATGCATCCAAAGCGCGTGCAGTCTCGCCTTTGTTCGAGTAAATAATGGCGAGATTGTTCAGCGCAGCCGCTTCACCGCGCTTGTCGCCAATGGTTTCGGAAAGTTCCATTGCCGCAGAATATCGCTTTATTGCTGAATCGTATTTGCCTTCGGTGCGAGCAATCACGCCGAGAATGCGCATACTTTCCGCCATTCCTCGCACAAACTGCACACGCTCGCCAAGCGTCAAAGCCTCGTAAACACGCGCTTCAGCAACCCGTATGTTGCTTTTCCGAAGCTGAAACCCAATCTCGTTCAGCGTCAGAACCCGCACAGAATCTGGCAATACCGTTTTGAGAAGTTTGTGTAAAGAGTCTAAATGCCGCGTCTGAGCAGAAACAGAAACGTTCAGGCAGAAAAAAAACATCCAGAAAACCGAGCAGAGTGTTGAGCAGAGTACCGAGCATATTTTTGTGAGAATCATAATATTTCTCATAATATTTCTCACAATATTTCTCAACAGAGCTGCCGTTGGAGGATGTGCCAGAAAATACGTTGGAAGCAGCATAGAATCAAGTTTCGAGAAGAAAAACAGCATAATTGATAAACGTTTGAATCTCATACCGTTTCGATTGTAAAATGAATAGTTTCAATTCTCCGAAACAAGGCAGCATGCTGCCTTGCTCAAATCAAAGTATTCAAAATACAGTCAAACACAGCTCAATCGTGCGACTCCGCCGCATAAAGCGAAAGAAAAACAGCGTCGAGGCAATACTCAAACCAACCAAATATCCTGTCCAAATCCCGATTTCACGCCATCCCCAGACAAATGCCGCAATGTAGCTTATCGGGAGCGATACGAGAATATATGCTACAAAAGCAATAATGGTCGGTACTTTCGCATCAGCAAGCGCACGCAAGGTGCCGAGCATCACGCTTTGAAGCCCATCGAACACTTGAAATAACCCGCCAATCGTGATAAGCCCTGCTGCCATAGAAATCACGGCGGGGTCGCTCACGTACAGCGTGGGAATTGTATAGCGAGCAAAGAAGAAGGCAAGCGCGGTACAGGTCATGTAGGCAAGAACAATATGCGAGGCAGCAAAGCCCGCAAGGCGCATATTCTCTCGGTCTTTCGCGCCGAGATACTGACTCACGCGAATCGTCCCAGCAGCAGCAATGCCCGTCGCACCCATGAACGTCAGTGCTGCCGCGCCCATCGCAATTTGGTGAGCAGCCAGTTCTACTGCGCCGAGCCAGCCCATCATAATTGCACCCAGCGCGAATGCTGCCACTTCCAAAATTGTTTGCCCGCCAAGCGGAATGCCCAAACGCACATATTCTTTAATTTTTGCAGCGTCAAAGCGAGCATTTTTCAGGGCTGCACGGTAGGGAGCAAAGCGCGACGACAGGTGAAAGAGCGCGTAAAAACTCAACACCATTGAGCAACGCGAGATAAACGTTGCCACGCCCGACCCCGCCACACCAAGCGCAGGAAACCCCCATTTCCCGTTGATAAGCACATAATTTAGCCCAATGTTGAGGATAATTTCCTGCACCGTAATAATTGCTGCCGAGCGCGTATTTCCTATGCCTTCGGCGAATTGCTTGAAGGAAGCAAAAGCCATAACGGGCAAAATGGAGGCAATCATTAAAAAATAAAATGGACGCGCAAGGCGCACTACATCTGGGTTTTGTCCCATATTTTCCAAGAAAAAACCGACCCCCACCATGAGCAGCGTAATTGCTGCGCCCATGCCGAGATTAGCCACTGCGCCATTTTTGAGCCAGTCTGCTGCTGCTTGAATATCGCCTTTGCCTTGTGCTGCGCCCACAAACGGGGTCATTGCTATGGCAAAACCAATGCAATACAGCAAGCCGCCAATAAACACATTATGCCCAAACGACGAAGCGGCAAGCGGCACAGTGCCGAGCTTCCCCACCATAACATTATCCGTAATTTGGACAATCATATGCCCAATCTGCGTGAACATCACGGGAATAGCAAGGATAATGGTTTCTTTGTAATGACTTCGATAGCGCATAAAAGCTCGTGTTGAGTATAAATAGGACTTTCGCACAATGTGCTTTTGAAGCTCACAGACAGGAATGTCTGTGCCACCAAAGCCAGTATCTATCAGTTTTGTCGTGGCACAGGCATTCTTGCCTGTGAGGTTTGC
>RDXM01000138.1 GCA_004292595.1 Candidatus Kapaibacterium sp.
CCTGTCTGTGCGTGTTGGTGCGGGCTTCAGGCGACGACCACAGACAAGAATGTCTGTGCCACTACTGACTTGAACCACTTATTTTTTTACCATTCCTAGTTGATAGCGACATCAGATTTTTGGTAGGGCTAAAATACACAATAAAACCTTACGCAGAAACGCAAGATTTGGTCGGAGGCTGGCAAATGTACGTTGTGCATGGTATGGGTGATTCACGTTTAATTCGTCGTGCAGTCCTACACCGCTCGCAAAAACTCCCCAAGTTGGATAAAATCTTGCGCCGAAAGCTCTTCGGCGCGAGCGCGAAACCACGTAAAACCGCGCTCTTCCGCCGCTTTGATGATGATTGCTGGTGAAAGCTCTTTTTCCGATGAAGAATGCTGAGAATTATGTTGTTCCGCAACGCGAGAAAGCGTGTTGCCAAGCGCATTGGAGAGCATTTTGCGGCGTTGGTTGAAGGCAGCGCGGACAAGTGCTTGCGTTTGCAGAAAGGCTTCTGCATCCTCCGCACGAGCTTTCATGCGGAATTCCACCACGCTGGAGATAACTTTTGGTGGCGGGAAAAAGCATTTTGGCGAAACATTAAAGCGAACTTTCGGCGTGGAGACGAGTGCTGAAGCCACACTCAAGATGCCGTATTCTTTGGTGCGCTGTTTTGCGACGATGCGCTCGGCAACTTCTTTTTGCATCATTATCACGGCACGTTCTGGGAAGAGTATTGGTGCGGTGTTGGTGGAATTATTGGTGGAATTATTGGTAGAATTATTCGCATTTTTCATGGTCTGCGCCCATTCGCCAAAAAGCCAGAAAAGAATATCGCTTGTGATGTAATACGGGATATTGCCAATGAGCTTTACACAAGCATTGGTGCTGAGTTCAGGCATATTTTCTAACAGCTCTGTCGCTGTTGTGCGCAGAATATCGCGGTGGAAAATACGCACTCTGCCCGACTGAATTTCCTTGTGAAAATGTCGCTCCAAAAAATCTACCGCGCGGGCATCGAACTCGACCAGAATAAGGCATGAAAGCTCGCTTTGGAGCAGGAGTTTCGTGAGTGCGCCTTCGCCCGGACCAATTTCAATCACCACATCGCCCGCCTGAATTTCAAGCGTTTGCACGATATTCCGCGCTACATTCGCATCCTGCAAAAAGTTTTGTCCTAAATCTTTTCTTGGCGCGAGATGCTCTTTTTGCGATGCTGTTTGTGAAGATTGATACGGCGAGCGTGAGCGTGAAGAGGGCATACAGACAAGGTGTGAAGGTGGAAGGCAGTGGCATTTGCTTACGCGCTGCGTGATTATTGTGATTATTCTGCCAAGCGTTGTATAAAATTATCAAAATACTGCGCAAAAGTGAAATCTAATCGTGTAGTTTTCGTTATTTTTGCGGCGACTTTGGTGGGAAAAGGTAGTTGAAAAGAGGCAAAAACAGCGCAGACAAGAGTATCTGCGGTACCGAGAGCAGGACGACGTTTAACGCGCTTCAGCCCTCATATTTCAACCTTCATCCTTTCCTCACCACCCACCACTTTTCCCACTTTTTTCTACACCGCCCATGAGAGCTTGGTCGCCTGATGATTCCTACGAATTATACAATATGTCTGGCTGGGGTGCGGGATATTTCGGCATTAACGAAGGCGGTAATGTCGTTGTCAAACCGCGCCGCGATGGCATTGGCATTGATTTGAAGGAAGTTGTTGATGAACTTATACTAAAAGATATTGCTTTGCCGATTCTCGTCCGCTTTTCGGATATTATCGGCGACCGCATCGCGCTTATTTCCCAATGTTTCCGCACAGCCGCGCAAGAATACGGCTTCCAAGGACGATACTATGGCGTGTACCCGATTAAGGTGAATCAGCAAAAGCACGTTGTCGAGGAAATTGTGCGCTACGGGCGCGAATACAACATCGGGCTGGAAGCTGGCTCTAAACCTGAGCTTCAGGCGGTGTTGGCAATTATGGACAATCCCGATAGCATTATTGTTTGCAATGGCTACAAGGACGAAGAATTTATCGAACTCGCGCTGTTGGCGCAGAAAATGGGCAAGCAGATTTTCCTTGTCGTGGAAAAACTGAATGAACTGAAACTTATCAAAACAGTTGCCGAGCGCAATGGTGTCCGACCAAACATCGGCATTCGGATTAAGCTCACGAACTCTGGCGCGGGAAAATGGGAAGAGTCTGGCGGCGACCAAAGTAAATTTGGTTTGAATGCGTCGGAATTGCTCGAAGCGATTGAATTTGCCCGCGAAAATAATTTGCTGGAATGCGTGAACATGATTCACTTCCACTTGGGTAGCCAAATCACGAACATTCGCAGGATTAAAGCGGGTTTGCGCGAGGTTTCGCACTTTTATGTGCAGTTGCGCAGTTTGGGCTGCAATATCGAATTTGTGGATATTGGCGGCGGCTTGGGTGTCGATTACGACGGTTCTGCCTCGCTTGCCTCGAACAGCATGAATTATTCCATGCAAGAATACGCCGACGATGCCGTGTATATGCTCGCCGAAGCCTGCACGAAGTATAATTTGCCGCACCCGAACTTGATTACCGAATCCGGACGCGCACTCACGGCGCACCATTCCGTGTTGGTTCTGAACGTGCTGGAAGCAACGAGCTTGCCAAATTGGAACGATGAGCAGGATAAAATCCATGCCGAAGACCACCAAATTGTGCAGGATATGTTTTCCATGTACAAAAGTCTTTCGCCGCGTAACATGGTCGAAAGCTGGCACGACGCACAGCAACTCAAGGAAGAAGCACTGAACCTCTTTAGTTTGGGCATTTTGGACTTGCCAACCCGCGCAAAAACGGAAAAACTTTTCTGGACGATTGCCCGCGCCGCACGCAAACTTTCGGTAAAAATGAAGAACGTTCCCGATGAATTTGAGCAGCTCGACAAAGTGCTTGCCGACAAGTATTTCTGCAACTTCTCGCTCTTTCAATCGCTGCCCGATGCGTGGGCGATTGACCAGCTTTTCCCCATCATGCCCATTCACCGCTTGAACGAGCGTCCGACGCAGCAAGCCACGCTGCAAGACGTTACCTGCGATTCGGACGGGAAAATTGAGAAGTATATCGGAATGTACGATTATCCGTCATCGTTGCCCGTGCATCCGCTCCGCGAGGGCGACCAATACTGCATTGCGGTCTTTTTGGTGGGCGCGTATCAGGAAATTTTGGGCGATTTGCATAATCTTTTCGGCGATACCAATGCCGTTCACGTCGTGGCAAAAGGCGATGGCGGCGGCTATGAAATAGAGCAAATTATTGAAGGCGAGACCGTTGCTGATGTGTTGGAATATGTGCAGTTCAATCCAAAAGATTTGGTGCGCACGATGGAAAAATGGGTAAGCACGTCGGTAAAGGAAGGAAAAATCACGCTTGCGCAGGGCAAAGAATTTTTGGCAATGTACCGCTCTGGCTTGTACGGATACACGTATTTGGAAGAATAAAAAGCATTACCATCTGCGGGAGTCTCGCTTATTTGCAAGACTCTCGCGCATGGCATTTTCCTGCATCAGAGCTGCCAAGCGCACAACTCTCACGCTCAAAAGACTGTGCCTGAGTATCACTATTGCAAATCATTTGCAAAAAGCATTTTCCTGTTGTAGATTTGTGGAATGCAAAACGCACTTCCCCATACAACCCGCACCGCACCAACGCCCATCTGGACGCGCTTTGTCGCTGCTTTCGCACTCGTGCTTTTTTGCCTTGTGCGCACTGCTGCCGTTGTGCATACGCATCCCCACGACGCGGAGCAGTACGAACACGCACACGAGAGAGACGCAACGCATCACTCAGAAAGCAAAACAGAAGAAACCTGTTCGCTCTGCGACCTTCTCGCACATTCTCCCCTAGAAAGCCCGTCAATACTTGTTGTTGAAGCAAGTACGGTATCGCTTTTCGCACATATCATTTTTCCGAAGATAACTACACCAATCTCCCGCACAACGCGCTCCCTTGCAGACCGCGCTCCGCCTACCTTCCCTGCCCTTGCATAACTCTTTTTGCTGCTCAACCGCTTCTTTTCGGTAGGACGGCTTATTCAGCTTTATCCGCCCCAATCCAGTATTCATGCGACTTTTACGACACAGCTTTGCACTGTGCGCGTTTCTTTTGCTTTGTAGCGCTTCGATGCTCCAAAGCCAGATTCTACGCGGCATTGTGCGCGACGCTTCGAGCAACAAACCACTTTCTGGCGCACGTGTTCTACTCTTGGAAACAAGACGTGGTGCGCTCTCTGGGGCGGATGGCTCGTTTCGGCTGCCATCTACATTGGATGCACAAACACTCCGCATTACGCTTCTTGGCTATCAAACTCTTGAAAAGCGCGTGGAATCTGGATTGCAAGACACCATCACGCTCGATATTCGCCTAAAACCAAGTGCAGTGCGGCTTCGAGCAGCGCGTGTGGAGACTGAACGCCTTACCTCCGAAAATATGCCGACACAAAACGTTACGACCGTTGCGGGACAAGAACTGGAGCGGCTTCGCGGGCAGACGCTCGGCGAAGCATTGCAAAATGTGGCGGGAATTACCCTGCTCCAAACAGGCGCGTCCGTTGCAAAGCCCGTTATTCGCGGGCTGCACAGTCAGCGCGTCATTGTCGTGAACGCAGGTGTGGCGCAGGAAGGGCAGCAATGGGGCGCGGAACACGCACCCGAAATTGACCCCTTTGCAGCGCAGCGCATTGAGCTAGTACGCGGTGCGGCGGGCGTTGAGTACGGTGCAGGAGCGATTGGCGGCGTGATTCGCGTAGAGCCGCGCCACATCCCTCATGGAGACTGGTTCGGTGGCAAAGCACTGATGACACTTTTTAGCAACAACTCACAAGGCGCATTGTCGCTGGCGTTGGAAGGTGGTCGGGTTGAAATTGGCGAGAAAAATAGCATAGTAAATTCACTTGGAAACGGCTTCGGATGGCGCGTTCAGGGCAGCGCACGAAAAGCAGGTGATTCCCGCGCACCCGCCTACGCGATTGGCAATACTGGCTTTCAGGAAATAAACGGCTCGGCGGCGTTTGGTTACACGGGCGAGAAATTCAGCATTGAAGCCTACTACTCGCTTTTCACTACCGAACTCGGCATTTTTCGCGGTGCGCACATTGGCAATTTGAATGACTTGCTTCGCGCAATCGAAGCTGGGAAGCCGCTTGTGGATTATGATTGGACGTATTCCATTCGCAACCCAAAGCAGCAAATTTCGCATGATTTGTGGTCGGTGAAAGCCAAACTTGATGCGGGTTTCGGGCAATTTGAGATGCAATACGGCTGGCAACAAAACAACCGTGCGGAGTTTGACAGCCACAACGCTCGTATTCGCGGCGATTCGGGATTATTGCTGGCTTCGCTGGAACGCCCAGCAATGACGCTGCAACTCACAACCTATTCCCTTGATGCGAAATTCCGCCACAAGCCGCTTGAAATCTGGCATAGCGATACCTCATCAAGCGCACTCACGGGCGTTATCGGCACAAGCGGTATGGCGCAGTGGAATGTGCAAGGCGGCAGAACCTTTCTCATTCCCAGCTTCCAAGCTGAGTCTGCGGGATTGTATGCAATCGAAACACTCACAACGCCTGATTTTACCGCCAATCTAGGGCTTCGTTACGATGCTAAACACATAGCAGTTCGCGGCTCGTCCAGCAGAAGCATTCCCGACACAACGCAAGTATTCACGGGCTTTTCAGCGGCAGCAGGAGTGAAATATGAATTTCAAAGGCACAAGGAGGAGGGCAAAGGGATAAAGGCGGAAGACAGTGTATCGACACCAAAAACAAACAACCAAAAACAAACAACTCTCGCGCTCAATCTCGGTATGGCGTGGCGCGCGCCGCTTGTGAATGAGCAGTTTTCGCTGGGTGTGCATCACGGAACGGCGCAGTATGAAATTGGCAACAGCCGTCTTCAGCCAGAACGTAGTTACAGTGCGGACTTGACGCTTTCTCACGTGACGGAAACGCTGCGTTTCGAACTGAGTGGCTACGCTAATGGAATAGAAAATTTCATCTATCTCCGTCCCGACGCTGCAAACCCGACCGTTACTATTCGCGGCACGTTTCCGACGTTTTTTCACACACAAACCTTTGCTTTGCTGACGGGCGCAGACGCAAGTATTGATGCGGTGTTGGTAAAATTTTCTCAAAACAATTCGTTGTGGCGGATTGGCGGAACGGCTTCACTTGTGCGCGGCACGAATATCACGGACAGAGAGCCGCTTATTTTCATGCCTGCCGACAGAGTGCGAGCCTTTGTGCGGTTTGAAATGCCGTCGCTTGCGGGCATGGAAAATATTTTCGTGGAAGCCGCATCATTGCTGGTGCGGACGCAAGACCGTTTCCCGCAAAATGTGGATTATACCGTACCTCCGGCGGGATATGTGTTGTTTGATGTTTCGTTGGGATGCAAGGTGGAAGCACTCGGTACGCGGTTTTCGTGGAGTATTGCAGCACGGAATCTGGCAAATACGCCCTTCAGGGACTATCTCAGCCGGTATCGGTATTTTACCGACGATGCAGGCAGGAACGTGATTCTGCGGCTTTCGGTGCCGTTTGGTGATGGGCGGTGAAGTCTATTCGTAATGGTGCTTACAAGCCAGAACGAGAATGACATCATCCTGAACACGATAAACAAAGCGGTGTTCATCGGTGATGCGGCGCGACCAACAGCCTTGATGCTGATGTTTCAAGGGTTCAGGCTTGCCTGTGCCTGTAAATGGCGTTCGGCGGCACTCTTCCACTAAACGCGCAATTTTATTGAACGTTTTGCGGTCAGTATTTGCCCACTCGGTGAACTGCTCGAAGGCAATATCAGAGAACTGAATTTGTCTCATAGCTGCTAATAATCGCCTCGCTCGGATGCGCTCCAGCAAGGATTTTATCAATGTCCACCGTAATTAATTTGCCTTCTTCGGCGTGGCGCATGGATTCCAGCAAACGCGCATAATTGGCAGGATTGCTCATTAAAAATTCGGTTTCATCCATAGCGTCATCAGCCTCAGAATGACCATTGGAAGCGGGCTGCACGGTAATTGTCAGTTCCTTGTCTCGAAAAAGCATTTTTACTGCTTCGAGAAACTGTTCATTCAATTCCGCAGCATTGAGGCGAAACGTCGTTTGCATAGCTTCAGTCTGAATAAATGCTTAAAAACACGATTGTTCGACAGACAAAATACAACTTTTCTCTCACTCTTTCACCAGCACTATGCTCGAAGCAATCAATCTTTCAAAAGAATACAACGGCGTGGCTGCGCTTCACAGCTTGAATCTCAGCATACAAGCAGGCGAGATTTTCTGCCTCTTGGGGGCGAATGGCGCAGGGAAAACCACAACCATCAACCTGTTTATGGGCTTCACCGAACCCACAAGCGGGGAGGTGCTGGTTGGTGGAATAAATGTGGCTGAAAAGCCGCATGAAACCAAGAAACTCATCGCGTATATTCCTGAAAATGTGATGCTGTACCCGACGCTTACGGGCTTGGAAAATTTAGCGTATTTGAGCGGTCTTTCGGGCGCGGCGTATTCCGATGCGGAACTTGTCCAATTTCTGCAACGTGCAGGCTTGCAGGAAGAAGCAATGAAGAGGCGTGTAGGCGAATATTCCAAAGGAATGCGCCAAAAAGTCGGCATCGCCATCGCGCTTGCCAAACACGCAAAAGTCCTCTTTTTGGATGAGCCAACATCTGGCTTAGACCCGCTTGCAAGCAACGAGTTTTCGCGCCTCATTCGTGGACTTGCGAACACCGAAAGAGTAGCGGTGCTGATGGCGACGCATGATATTTTCCGTGCGGAAGAAATCAGTGACCGCATTGGAATTATGAATGCAGGACATTTGGCAATCGTTGTGAATGCCCGCGATATTTCGCCAGCGCGTTTGGAAGAATTGTATGTACGGACGATTTCGCAGAAACACTCTCAGCAGGAGGCAGCATGATTGCTCACGTAATCTTTATCGCAAAAAAAGAAATCGCGGATTTGCTGCGCGACAAGCGTTTGCACTGGTCGGCACTCGCATTGTACCTGCTTTTCGCCATCGCGCTTTTTTCGGGTTGGCAGTATTTTACCCACACCGCGCCACGCCACGCTGCCGCACAAGCCACATCCTATCAGCACTGGCTCGCACAAGGCTTGAAGAATCCACACTCGGCGGCGCATTACGGCTTTTATGCCTACAAGCCCGTGCCGCTCATGGCTATCGTGGACAAGGGCATGGATGAATACTTGGGCAATTCGGTTTGGATGGAAGCGCACAAGCAAAACAACGTCAGCAACCGCACCGCGCAAGACGTGGCGGACGTTTCACGCTTTGGCAATCTCACCGTTGGCTTTGTGATGCAATTTTTGCTGCCGCTCGTGATAATTCTCCTCACCTTCAATGCCGTCAGCAAAGAGCGCGAATCGGGAACGCTCCGAATGCTCCTCAGCACGCAAGCAAGCGGTGTGCAGGTGTTGGCGGGCAAAGGCGTGGCAGCGTTTGCGGTGCTGGCAAGCGTGATACTTTTGCCGATGGTGCTTGCGAGTGGAGGAATCATGCTGCTTGCGGGCAGCGCGACCACATCTGGCGCACAGGCATTCGCCGCGTCCTTGCCCGCATTTGCTGTTTGGACGGTGTTTTTGCTCGTGAGCGTGGTGTTGTGGACGGCTCTGGGACTTGTTGTGTCGGCATCGGTGCGGGAATCGGGTGCGGCACTGGTGGTTTTGCTGGGTGTGTGGACGCTTGGGGCGTTTTTTGTGCCGCGCATGAGTGGCAGCCTTGCGCGGACGCTGCATCCAACGCCATCGGCTTTTGCTTTCAATGAACAAGTCATTTTTGAAAAAGCAAACGGTGTGGATGGGCATAATTCGTCCGACGAGCGCGGCAAGGCATTGGAGGCGCGAGTGCTGAAAGAATACGGCGTGGACAGCCTTTCGCAGCTTCCCGTCAGCTTTGCGGGAATTGCGCTGCAAGAAGGCGAAAAGAGTGATTATCTCGTGTTCGACAAAAATTACGGTCAGCTTTTTCGCACCTTCCAACGCCAAGAAAGCGTGATGGAAGCACTGAATCTGCTCTCGCCCGTGCTTGCGGCGCAGTCGCTCTCACGCTCTCTCGCTGGCACGGATACTGATAAACACCTTCATTTCACCAACAATGCCGAGCAGTTTCGCCGCGTAATTATGAAAACAATGAACGACGATATGCGCGACAACGGCGTGAAAGACAAGGAAAAGCGCGACTTTGGCTATATGGCAGGTGATGAACTTTGGCATAAAATCCCGCCTTACGCCTACACGCAGCCCAGCGTGGGCTTCGCACTTGGAAATCAAATGCTGAGTATCATATCATTGCTGGCGTGGATGACCGTCGTGGTGGGATTGGCGGTGCGGTGCGGGCGTTCGCTCAAGCCGTAGCAGCAGACATTTGGTGAACGAGAAGCATAAGATGTTCGACAGGAATAGCGTCAATTGCAACCGCACATCCATCTGCGTCAGCAAACTCAACGAGTGCGGTTTCACCAATGTAGTCGTCAACGATGGTACCAACAGAGCCTTGCGTAATAGTAATCGGTTCGCCAGATTCAAAATGAGTTGTCGGTGTTGATTGAAGAAGCACGACGACATCGTGTTCTTTTAATTTATCAGCTAATTCATCAGTGATATGCGGTGTCATTTGTGTTTTTTGATATAAGCGGTTGTCAAATGTGGAATGCCAGTGTCGTGTTTAACACACCAGCCAGTAAGAACACGAGCACTGCCGCGAGGCGTTACGAGAAAACAATAAATGTTGTAAATGTCGCAATGCGTCGTCGTTTTCATAAAAATAGCTTCATCGCCTTGCGAAGCCTCATAGATAGCATCTATCAAAACTTCGCTATTGTTTGCCGTAATGCCAAGCAGGTGCTGAAAAAGATACGCTTTCGGTCCGCCTTCGTTATGGTCGGTATTCAGGCAGTATGTCAGAACCTTTCGGGCGATTTGCCTACGGTCAATCATGGTAGCATTGGGTAAAATCATTCGGTAAACTACAAAAATTTACCTTCAAAACAAACATCTCTCAACACAAGGAATCACCTCATGTTCAAGCATATCATCCGCTACGATTGGCTGATGTTGCGAGCGAATCGCACACTCGCGGTTAGCGTGTCGTTACTCGTGCTGTTCACTGCCTTCGCGCTGTGGAATGGCGCACAGCACGTGCAGTTCCAACGCCGCACCCTTGCAGCGATTCAGGATTCCGCACAAAAGGCGTACACCACGCTCCAAAGCAGCGTTCGTAGTATCGAAGCAGGTACGCCGTACAAGGGCAATGCTTTTCAAAATCCGCAAGACCCGTACCCGATTGGCGCGAACAAAGGCGCACGCTTCGCCACACTAGCACCGGAGCCGCTTGCGCTCATTGCCTTTGGGCAAAGCGACCTTCTGCCCTACTACTACCGCGTAACGATGACCAAAAAGCAATCGCTCTACCACGCGGAAGAAATCGAAAACGCGGCGATTCTTTACAACGGCAATTTCGACGTGGCGTTCGTGATTATCTACCTTTTGCCGCTTCTCATCATCGCTCTTTCGTACAATGTTGTCTCATGCGAGCGCGAGCAGGGGACGCTTGCGATGCTGCTTTCCAGCAATGCCCGCTTTGACAGCCTTGTGCTGACGAAGTACCTCTTTCGCTTCGTGCTTGTGGGCGCAGTTTTTTCGGTGGTCTTGCTTGTGGGATTGTTGCTGGCGCGGGTGAATCTCGCCGAAGCCGCACCACAGCTTGGTTTACCACAACTTGGTTTGCTCTTGCTCACGACGCTGTTGTATGCGGCGTTTTGGTTCGCGTTGTCGTTTGCGGTCAATAGTTTTGGGCGCAATTCTGGCTTCAATGCTGCGGTGCTGGTTGGTGTGTGGCTGCTGCTGGTGTTGATTATTCCCGCAACGCTCAGTGTTCTTGCTACGACGCTTCATCCAACACCGTCGCGCGTGGAACTCATCACCCAAACCCGTGAGGCTTCCGATGCAGCAAAGAAGCGTTCCAGCCAGCTTTTATCGAAGTTTCTCGAAGACCATCCCGAACTTGCGCCGAAGGACAAACAAGTGGATGCGAAGGATTTCGCCGTTATCTCGCTCACGGCGCAAATGGAAGTGGATAAAATTCTGAAACCGCTCCAAGACCGCTTCGATACTCAGCTTGAGGCGCAACAATCGCTTGTGCGCTCGTACCGAGTGCTTTCGCCCGCCGTTTTTATGCAGCACACGCTGAACGATATTGCTGGAACAGGACACGACCGCTACGCCACATTTTATGCGCAAGTCGTGAGGTTTTATGCGGAATTTCAGCAGTTTTTTGTCAAAAAGATATTTCGCCAAGAAGAGATGTCCAGCGCAGATTTTGAGCGGATTCCCGCGTTTCACTATCAAAAAACCGACGCGCCTTTGCTTGCGTGGTCGAATATTCTGAACCTCGCATTATTGCTGGCTTTGACGGCAGTGTTTGTGGTGGTTGGTTTTCGTCGTGTTGGGCGGATTGCGCATGAATTGGCGTTTGGGTAAGAATCTTAGGGCTTTCGTTCTGTTTTACGGCGCTCTTTCATTTTAGCTTCCACCGTAACACGAATAATTTCAGCAACTTCACGGAGTATAGTGACAATATTTGCCAAGTCCTCGCTTGTTGCGACAAAGGCATCGCTCACGGAATATGTTTTTTCATCCAAAATGACAAAAAACCAGTTCCGACCCAGCACATAGCAGCCGTAGAGCAGTTTCGGGCTGTCGTTCAAATGCTGTGCGGCAACCATCGAAGCAAGCAACTGTGCGAGCGGGTCGTTGTCAATGCCGCGTTCTTTTTTGTACTCGTGCAAGAAAAAGTACGGCTGTTGCGGTTCGCCGTAACCAGTGGCAACCATAAAATCCACTCGCCCTGTAAGCGTGATGTCATCTATGGTTGCGGTGAGTTGGCGTTGCATAAAGGCACGATATTCGGCGGCTTCATTTTCAAAATTGACCATTGCCAAAATATGCCCGATGAAGAAAACTTGAAGCTCTTGCTCGTTCCAGCGCGTGATATGCCGCAAGAGATTTTCTTGATGAAAGCGCACAAATTCAGCGTCTTCAGGCGAAAGATTAGGTTTGGTTTTAAGAATACGCTGCAATGCCGGATGATGAAAAGATTCCGTCAAACCCAGATTCTGCCGCACAGCATCTATCGTCCAGCGTTCAAAGGATTTCGAGTTTGATTTTTTAGCCATGATGTTCTGGAAAATGTTCGTCAAATGACCGATTATTCGCTCACAAATATACACAAAAGCAATGGAAGATTTTCTGAACAACATGGGCAATCCCGAACAGCAAAAAGGGCTGTATGCCACGTTTTTCGGGCTGTGTATGATGGCGGTGTACATTTGGTGGATGCTCTACTTTTTTCGCGTATTGAACGAGCGGCTGAAAAAGCGCGTAGAATCTCGCTTTGCGGCAAAAATAGATGACAGCAACGAGGGTATGTGGGATGTAACAGGCAAGATACCTTGGTACAAAAGCCTTGCCTTGCAGCTGCTTCAAATACCGCTTCTAGTGCTGGCTGTGATGCTGCCCTTTGCGGTGCTGATAACGATTTGGTTTGCCGTTGTTAAATTTTTCTGGAAATAACGAATAACAAACGCTTTACCGTTTTTATGAAACACACCCATACCATTTTGCTTTCAACAATTGCGTATTTGCTTGCGTGGCAGCAAGCATCACATTTTGCCTGCGCTCAAACCCACACAGAAACTACTCTTTGCGGCACTGTTATTAACACTGCCACAAGCAAACCTCTTTCGGCTGTGCGCATTACCCTTGTCGGTACAGAAACAGGTGCAATGACGAAAACCGATGGTACATTTTGCATTACGCTGCCTGTACAGCAAGCATTGGTGCGGCTTCGGGTGCAACGCTTTGGTCTTGCCGTACAAACGTTGGAGGTTTCGCTTGAGCAACAACGCATAAAACCTCTTGTTATCAGGCTTGCAGAGCGGACGTTTGAAATGGAAAACGTAACGGTCATTGCCCGCGAGGAATCACGCCATTCCGAAGGTAGCACCGTTTCTCGCATTGACCGCGCTGCGATTGAACACGTGCAGGCATCGAATCTGGCGGACGTGCTGCAGCTTGTTCCCGGGCAGCTTGCGCAAAACCCAACTTTTCAAAATGAGCAGCAGAGCCTTCTACGGCAAAATCCGACCAACGCCGATGCAAACCGCGCTAATGCTCTCGGAACGGCTGTGGTGCTGGACGGAACGCCACTTTCCAACAATGCAAATATGCAATCGAATGTAACAATTCTGAATGCTGGTCCGTCTTCCTTGCCGCCCTTTGCGTCGGTTGCGGGGCGTGGTATGGATTTACGCGAAATTCCAGCAGCAAATATCGCTTCGGTCGAGGTTGTACGCGGGATTCCGTCGGCGCGGCATGGCGATTTAACCGCCGGAGCAATTCTCGTTGAAACGCTTGCAGGCGCGATGAAACCTCAACTTCTGCTTCGTGCAAATCCGAATTTACTGGAAGGCGATATTTCCGCAGGTTTTGGCAATGGCGTGAACGAAAGTGGCTTCAATGCTGGCGTGAACATCGTTCGGGCGCAAGACGACCCGCGTATCACGACCGATAATTTTTACCGCCTCACCGCGAACACCGCATGGACACAACCTTGGGTGGTGTCTGCACAAGGCACGCCGACGCTTGCGACCACGCTCCGCCTTGCCTACACCACCACGCTGGATGAAGATCTCGACGACCCCGATGACCGTTTGTTTTTACGGGAACGCTTCTCGCGGGAGTGGCGTTTGCGCACGAATTTGAACGGCTTTTGGAAATTTAACATTCTCAATACTTCCGCAAACACCGCATCAATGCTGCGTTGGACGTTTTCCGCCACAACGGGCGAGCAAAACAGTTTTTTTCAAGACATGATAACGCGCTCCGATGTTTTTCCCATCACCGCCGCCACACCGCGCATCGGCGCAGATACGACCACTCGCGGCATTTTCGCGCCAGTGGAATATCTCAACAAAACCACCGTGAACGGGCGACCGCTCAACCTCTACGGACGTGTGGAAGCCTCGCATTTACTCACGTTTGAGACAAATTCCACCAGCGCACCTTTCGCGCTCAAGCCGATGCTTGGTGTGGAATACCGCTTGGATGCGAACTTTGGCGCGGGTCGGCAGTTTGACGTGCTTACGCCGCCGCGCCAGAACTACTCCGTCGGCGAACGCCCGCGCTCCTACGACGATATTCCGCCGCTCACGCAGCTTTCGGGGTATGCGGAAATCCTTGCAACGGGCAGCATTGCTTTGGACAACGCCAATCGACCGTTTTCACTCGTTGCGGGTGTGCGCTACGATAACATTTCGCCAACGTCGCTGACCGCAGGGCGATTCGGCACAACACTCGTACCCCGCATCAATGCTTCGTTTGAGCCGATTCAGGGTTTGGAGTTACGTGCAGGCTACGGCATCACGGCAAAAGCACCTGTGCTGGCGCATCTGTACCCGAATCCGCAGTTTTTGGATGTGGTGAATTACAGCCTTTTTGCCGATTCAGCCGCAGAGCGGCTTGTGGTGATGACTTCTCGCGCTATTTCCACAGCACCCGCTTCACTACGCGCTTTCACAACAGAAAAAGCGGAAATCGGCATCAATGCTCGCGTGGAAGGCTTTCGTGCAACGCTCGTGGCGTACAACGAGGAAACACGCGGTGCGGTGGGCATTTCGCGCTTGGTCCACGCCATGCCGTTTGCACGTCTTCGGGCGATGAGTTTTCCTCGCAATGCCCCGCCAATCCTTGCGCCAGAGCCAATGCGCCTCGACACATTTTTGGGGCAATACGACACGCCCATTGCAAGCAGGCGCATAGCTACACGCGGCGTGGAATGGACGCTGGATGCGCCCGAAATTACGGCAATTCGCACAACGCTGAACTTGTCGGGCGCGTGGACGTTCAGCACTGCCACCGATACAGCGTTGGCGGTGGATTACGGCGCACTGACGCGCTTTGCGAATGCTCCGCCGCGCATCGGTGTTTTTTTGAATGACGAACAGCGAGAATCGGAGCGGCTTGTAACGAGTTTGCGCGTGATAAACCGTTTCCCCGAAATCGGGCTTGTGCTGTCGTGGCTGGTGCAAACGATTTGGGTTGAGCGCGATAGATTTTTAGCTCTTAGCGAGATTCCACGCGGCTTTGTGGATAAAACAGGACGCATGACGCTTATTTCCCAAATCCAAGCCGAAAGCGATAATTTCAAAGACATCCGCCGCCCATTTGACCAGCGTTTGCTGCTCACTGAAGACCGCCCGCCCTTGTGGTTGCTCAATGTGCGGCTTTCCAAGACGCTTCCAGCAGGATTGCAGCTTGCCTTTTACGTCAATAATTTGCTGGCAGACCGCCCACTCTACTTCCAACGCCGCAATGAACGCTTCACCGAGCGCAATATCGAGCTTTTTTTCGGCTTGGAACTGCAATACACCATTCCGCTTGAAGCAAACTAACGCACTGTTTCGTTAATCTTTGCAGTTTCATTGTCATTCCCGCGAAGGCGGGAATCCAGCATAAAAACTGGGCTTCAGCCGAATATTTTGTCGCTACGCGGTGCTGTGTGCTGGATGCCCGTCTGCACGGGCATGACACATATAAAACTATAAAAATCAACGGAACAGTGTACTAACGCAATCGTAACTCGTCATTTTTTCAATTACTCACTTTTTTACAAATTTCACCAACACCATGAAAAACTTCCGTACCGCATCGTACCTTGCGTTGATGCTTGTTGTCATTCTCGCATTTGCACCTTCGTGTGGCATAATTGAAGATGTCCAACGTTTTTCACTGACCGTACAAGTCGCACCACCACAGGGTTTTCCAGCAAGTGTCGCCACGGGCGTGCGCTTATCCTTGCGCAATACCGACAGAGGCACGACCGATACTGCTTCCACCGATGCTATGGGCAAAGCCGTGTTTGCAAGCATTCTTCCTGGTAAATACGAAGTTACAGGCGGACGCTCGCTCACCGCAGAAGCCGCACAAATGCTTGTTGGGCGCAGTCAAGCTGTTACGCTTTCCGCATTCAGCAGCAGCGCAACCTACAATGCCGCACAAACCGTCAATCTCACGCTGCAAGTGGCGGGCGTAGGCGGTTTGGTGATTAAAGAAATCTACTACACTGGCTCAAAAACGCCGTCGGGCGGGAATTATTTCTCCGACCAGTTTGTGGAATTGTACAACAATTCCGCCGATACGATTTTCACCGACGGACTCTGTATTGCCGATGTGTACGGGGCTGCGGGACTTATTAATCCAGACACTCGCGCAACAGAATTTAGAAACGACCCAAATAACGTGTATGTCAGCAGTGTTTGGCGTATTCCTGGCACAGGGCGGCAACATCCGCTTGCACCAGGACGCAGCATCGTTATTGCGCAAGACGGCGCAAATCACGGCGGCGACACGACGCTGAACCGCAACAGTCCTGTGGATTTGTCCCGCGCCGATTGGGAAACCTTCAATCAGCGTGACGACAACCGCGATATTGATTTTCCGAATGTGCCGAATTTAGAGCGGCTCTACTTCACAGGCGGCTTTGATTGGCTCTTGCCCGTCTTTGGTCCTACGGTGGTGCTTTTCCGCACAAATGACTTTGCCGCATTGGAGCGCACACCAATTCCAGGCGCAGCCCCGACCATTCAGCCGCGCATCAAAATTCCCCGCGAACTCGTGATTGATGCCGTTGAAGCACTGCGCGACGCTTCCAGCGCAGATTTCAAGCGCATTGCACCGATTCTGGATGCAGGTTTCATCTCTGCAAGCGGCACGTACACAGGCGAAAGCGTCCGCCGCCGCGTACAAAGCACCGTGAGTGGTCGTGCGGTCTTGCAGGATGGCAATAATTCGAGCATGGATTTCCAACTGCTTGCGCGTCCTACACCGCGTCGCACCGATGGAAACTGATAAAAACTGATGGCATATCATCACAAAGCCCCGTCCTTTATTTTTCAAATACAGGGCGGGGAATCTTGAATCTCTTCACAACGCAGATGAATACTTGCTTCCAACGATTCTTTATTTCTCTTTTGTTCGTATTGTCTGCGGGCAACCTAAGCGCACAATCCTCAACCAGCACCGCCTCGTCTCCCGCACTATTGCTTGTGCCGGACGTGTTTACGCCCGTGCGTTCTGGCATTTGGCGTGAAAGCCTGAATCCTGCTGCTTTGGGGGAATCCGCAGAGCGCGGTGAGCTTGGCGAGCAAGGTGTGATGCGCTTTGCAGGCGGATATGAATCGGGAAGATTTCGCGCACCGCAAATTGCAACGGCAATTCTCGGTGGCGGCTTCGATGCGCGAGGTTTGAAGCGGTTTGGCGGCAATTCCGAAACGTCAGCAGCAAACGCATGGACATTGGCTGGGCAGTTCCGCTACAACCGCTCCGCGCATGATTCGGTGCGGCTTTCCACCGTTGCCAATCCATTGAACGGCAACCCCTACATTCTTGCCGATACCACTGGCGGGAACTGGCTGCGCGACGACATTCAGCTTGAAACCTCGCTTTCCACGCCGCTTTTGTGGGAATCGTTGCGCTTTGGAGCAAATCTTTTCTACGGTGTCGGGCAGGGCGCACGGCGGAATGACCCGCGCCCACTCTTTCGGTATCGCACACTCGGCTTCGCGCCTGCTTTGTTGTGGCAAATTGCTTCTGAACACAGTCTTGGAGCGGTGTTCAGGGTGGAATCTCGGCGGGAAGATTCGGAACTCGGTTTTTTTGCGAATGATAACACATTTGTTTGGCGAATGCGCGGCGTGGCAAGCTACGACCGCATTCCGCTTGTGTCCTCGCAGCGCGTAACGCAAGGCGTGAAGTGGGCGGGCGGCGTGCAGTACGCTTGGAACGAAGCGCAAGTAACCGCCTCGCAGCGTCGCGTGGTGCTTGTTGCGGAAGCGTATTCCCGTACAGATTCTGTGCGCGACGGCGTTGCAGAGCCGCAGTTTGCGGGAATGTATTTGGAGCAAGGCGTGAATGCCACTGTTTCGGCGGGACAAATGGGTGAATTGTTTGGCGCGGAAGGATTGCAGGAAGTAAGATTTCATGCGCTTTCGGCGCTGGGTCGCGGTATTGACCCAATTTTTCGTGCCGCGAACACCAGCGATATTCAGACCTCTGCGCAGATGCAAGCCCGCTTTCGTATGGGCAAAACGCATCAGATTTCTCCCTTGAATGCCTCATTGTACCTTGCGTTTGAGGATATTGTTCGGCGTGATGTTGCGGCAGATTTTCGCTCTCAAGTGAGCAATCTTGCATTCGGTATTTCGGCGCAAGGTTCGTCAATGCTTGGCTTGTTAATACCTGAGGCAGATGTTGTTCTGGAGTGGCGTTCTGGTTTGCAGTACCGAACACCGCTTGCCACAAGCATCCAAACGGGTGCGCCCGCCAATGCACGAGGCTTGCAAACGGCACTTGCCGTACCTGATTTTGCCGTGCGGTCGGCGCAAATGCTGGTCGCGGAGGCGGAATGTGCTGTTGCGTGGAATACACATCCGCCGTTGGGAAGTTTGTGGGTTCGCGCAGGTATTAACGGCTCTTTGACCGCATCAAATCATGCTTTGTACAACCAACGCGCCGCCGTGCGGTGCTTTTTTGCGATTATTTTATGAAGTTTTTTGCACAGATTATTGTCCGAATATTTCTGACAGCCCTTATTCTATGCGGCTTTCAGCACAAGGCACACGCGCAGGTAGATTTCTCCTCGCTGGAGCAACTCCCGCCCGACGACCGCAAACTCGCGGATTCGCTGCTCACGCTGGCACTCGACCACGAAGCACTCTACACGCTCTGGGGCGACATCAAGCCAATAAGCGATGTTGCGACCTTTACCTTTCGGGTTGCCCGTCCGCTGTCGGTCTCGTCTGGCACGGCAAGTATTGTAGATGTCGGCAATCCTGCGACACAGCAAGCACTTCAGCAAATACGCCGCCTTCAGCGTGTTGTCAATGCTATGAATTTTGGTGATGTCCGCTTTTTCATTCATCCCTTCAAAATGGCGGACACCACGAAGCGTTTTTTGCAAGTTGCTGTTTTGCGGACAAGTAGCGTGGCGGCTTGCATAGCGCGTCGTCAGGCGTTTTTCGGGCAGTTTGGTTTTGTGCCAGAAAGCGATGCGGTTTCGGTCGTCATGGCAACGGAATACGAAAACAAGTACGAGCGTTATCGCGGCTACGGCTATCTCTACGGCTATCCCGAACACGCAGTTACGTTTTTCGTGGAAGCCGCACGGCATCAGGATTCCACAAAGGAATTTGTCAAGCGGGATTTCTTCCAAATCCCCACGTGGAGCGGTAAACAAGGGCATTTCGTCTATGCCGTGCCGAAAGGATATGCGCCAACTGACCTTGATTCGACGCTGTACCACGCGGCAAGCAAGATTTTAAGCGGCTATCGTGAAATTCGCCCAACGTTTATGAACCCCGATTCATCGCTTCGTGCGACGGATTTGCTCAAAACATGGTATGCCTCGCAAAACAGCGTCAAAACAGTGTCGCACGGGCATTACGGCATACTGTGGGCGCAATCGGCAGAGGCAAAAGCACTCTATTTGCAAGCATTTTCACTGGCGGAAGAACGCTTGAAAGCCGCATTAAAGCTACGTTCCAAGAAAAACACAAAACTGCCTGCGGTGATAGTGGATATTGATGAAACGGTGCTGGACAACACTCCCTTCAATGCCACAGCCCATCTGGCTTCGGAAAGCCGCATTGATGCGCTCTGGCGGTCATGGGAGCAAAAAGGCACCGCCAAGTCGCTTCCGGGCGCAGTGGAATTTTTACGATTTGCTGACAAACGCGGTGTGAAAATTTTTTACATCAGCAATCGCTCCGAGGCTGCAAAGGCAGCAACGATGCGGAATTTGAAGGAGGTAGGATTTCCGCAAATAGAGCTTGCGAACATCCTTTTGCGCGACAGCACAGCACGAGGCGAGAAGCAATCACGCCGCGAAGCAGTTGCCGCCAAGCATGATGTCCTCTTGCTTGCGGGCGACAATCTGGGTGATTTTGCCGCAGAGATGGAATACAAATCTCTTGAAGAACGCATGAATGCTATGCTGAAGGCGCGTGCTGAATGGGGCAAGAAGTTTATCATCTTGCCCAATGCTATGTACGGGCAATGGGAAGACGCGATGCTTGATTTTAAGCGGCTTTCCCGGGCGGCGCAGAATGAGTGTCAAATCAAGGTTTTAGAACAATTAATAAAATAATTCTAACCCTTTTTTCACTAATTCCATTGTTTTTCTATGAACACATCATATGCTCAATCATTTTCCTCATCCCGACCTCACACCGACGCTTTCTCCCAAAGAAACCGCTGCAAGCATCCGAAGCGAGATTTCACGCGCTTTTCCGAGAACCGCGTTTGAGATTATTCTTCGAGAAACTACGCCGCCCGTTTTGACGCTGCGTTGGTGGGACGGACCCTCCCGAAGCGTCGTAGATACTGCGTTGGAAGACTTTCGCTCGCGGAAATGGGATTGGCAGCGCGACGCAGACGGCGAACTCTACAGCGAGGAGTGGCGCGAGGCGCATACGGTCGTGGAAGCATCGGGTGTGCTGGGCTATCGGATGTATTTTGATATGACCTTCGACCTCGACCGCCATTTTACCTTGCCAACGCTCAGGCAAACAGCCAAGCGCATTGCACAGCAACACGGCGTAGAAATGCCGCACATCCGCGACACTATTGCCGAACTTCTTGCGGAATACGGCTCTACGCCTGACACGGCGCATTTAGGCGCTTCGCTTGGGAAATTCCACGAAATAGATGACGGCGGAGTGCGTATCGGCGGCGTACCGCTTCAAACCGTGATTTTGAACGACCTTGAATTTTTACCGTTTTTGTAATCCATTTTTCAGAACATTACAACATGAATGACCTTACCAAAGCCATCCGCGACGGCGTTGCAGCAGCAATGAAGCCTCGTGTACAAAAACTTCCCGTTACCGTGCTGTCGGGCTTTTTGGGCGCGGGAAAAACAACCTTGCTCAATCACGTCCTGAATAACCGCGAAGGCAAGCGCGTGGCGGTGATTGTGAACGATATGAGCGAAATCAACATTGATGCGGAACTCGTCAAGCACGGCGGCGCGGAGCTGTCGCGCACCGACGAAAAATTAGTGGAAATGTCCAACGGCTGTATCTGCTGCACACTGCGTGAGGACTTGCTTGCAGAGGTTTCGCGCTTGGCGCGGGAGAACCGCTTTGATTATTTGCTTATCGAATCAACAGGAATTTCAGAGCCGATGCCTGTTGCCGAGACATTCATGTTTGAAGACCAGCTTGGACGCTCGCTTTCCGACATGACGCGGCTCGACACAATGGTTACGGTTGTGGATGCGTTCAATTTGCTGCGCGACACGGCAAGTGGCGACCTGCTCACCGACCGCAAAATCGGCTTAAACGATGACGACGAGCGGTCTCTCGCCGATTTGCTGATTGACCAAATTGAATTTGCCGATGTGGTTGTGGTGAATAAAACCGATTTGGTCTCCAAGCAAGATTTGATGCGCTTGGAAGCACTTATTCGCCAACTGAACACCCGCGCTCGCATCGTCTTTGCTGAAAAAGCCGTTGTACCGCTTGAAAGCATCATGGATACTCGTTTGTTCAACTTCGAGCAAGCGGCATTAGCTCCTGGATGGCTGAAAAGTTTGAACGGCGAACACGTGCCGGAGACCGAAGAATACGGCATTTCCAGCTTTGTGTATTCGGCGCGTCGTCCGTTTCATCCGCAGCGTTTTTACGATGCCATGAATGAACTTCCCTCGAATGTCGTGCGCTCCAAAGGCTTTTTTTGGCTTGCAACCCGCATGGATATTGTCGGAGAGTTTTCGTTGGCGGGCGCACTCACAAGCGCGAAGCCCGTTGGTCGCTGGTGGGCGGCGATGCCGAATGCGCAACTTCCCAAAGACCCTGAAAATCGCGCCTACATCATGCAAAAATGGCAAGAACCCTACGGCGACCGCAGACAGGAAATTGTCGTGATTGGCGTGGACTTGGACAAAGACGCAATCACTCACATCTTCGATAAATGCTTGCTCACCAATGAGGAATTTTTGCTCGGCGATGATGCGTGGAAATCCCTTGCAGACCCCTTCAAAGCTATGTTTGGCGAACAATCAACCAATAACTAGAAATCAACAACCAAATCCTTTTTTTCTTTTCACCAATTCATATTTTCTATGAACAACTCATTATTTTCGACCACCACCAATGCAGCCACCATTGGTTCGACCACCAGTGTAGCGACCATCATCAAAGCCGCATTGGTACTGATGATTGCGGTAATCTTCGGTGCGACAAATGCTTGCCGACCCATTAACGCCCCCACCAACACCGCAGAGGAAGTGCTTCCCAACGAAGTAACGCTCACGCTGACCAGCCCCCAAGGCAACGCAACGGCTCTCTGGCGTAGCGCGACCGACGTAAAAGGCATGGCGACCCGCATAGATACGCTTGTTCTGGCAGCAGGACGCACGTACACAGGCAGAATCACGGCAGTCAATAACGCCAAAACACCGAGCGTTGATTTAACCGCCGAGTACAAAAAAGAAGCTGATAAGCACCAGTTTTTCTACACGGTTACGGGCGACGCGCAAAACCGCGTTACCTTTGCGATTACCGACAAAGATGGCAATAACCTTCCTGTGGGCTTGGAGTTTACCGTTGCGGCAACGAGCGGTAGTGCGGCTCGCGGGACGTTGAATGTTGTTTTGGGACACTACGACGATGTGAAGAAAATGGGAACAAATCGTAGTCCTGAGAGTGATATTGACATCAATTTTCCGGTGGTGATTCGGTAGGTTTCTTTTTATCAATTCATGGACGCGGAATACGGTGAATGCTGGATTCCGCGTCTTTTTTCGTACTTTTGTTTTTTCAATATAACTTTAACGTTATGCAGAGTGTATCCAAAACAGCCATTCCCATCACGGTTTTATGCGGCTTTCTGGGCAGCGGCAAAACCACGATGCTCAACAATCTTCTCAAAAACAGCGACGGGAAGAAACTTGCCGTTATCGTCAATGAATTCGGCGAAGTGAACATTGATGCGGGCATGGTAACGCACACCACCGAGCAGATGATAGAACTTTCCAACGGCTGTATCTGCTGCACGCTGCGTGGAGACTTGATTGAAGCCGTTGATGACATTTTGAACACCCGCGAAGTGGATGGCATCGTGATAGAATCTACGGGCATTGGCGAGCCGTTTCCGATTGCGCAGGCGTTTTACATTGAGCCAGAATTACTTGCACTCAAGCCTGAACTCCCCAATCTACGCGGGCGCGTGAAGGTGGATGCGGTGATTACCGTCGTGGATGCGGCGCAGTTTTTCGACCTTTACAAACGCGACGGACTTTTGCCCGACGACCAGAATCAGCGCGGCTTTGGGCAACTTTTGGCAGAACAAATCGAAGGCGCGGATGTGATTGTGATTAACAAAATTGACCTCGTAGAAGAAGAAACGTTGGACGACCTCGAAGAATTTTTAGCACTGACCAATCCACGTGCAAAACTCATTTTCACCGAACACGGCGACGTGCCGCTTGAAGAGGTGATGAATACTGGCTTGTTCAATATCACCATTGCCGAGCAATCCCCGACCTGGCTCTACGAACTTGCGAACGAACACGACTCTGAGGCGGAAGAATACGGCATTTCGGCATTTGTCTATAAAAACAAACGCCGCTTCGATGAGCAAAAACTCATTAAAACGCTGGAACGTGGCTTCTCGCCAAATCTTCTGCGTTCAAAAGGCTGGGTTGCTTTGGAAGGCAGCAATGATGCATTTCTTTGGAATCAAGCCGGAAAGCAGCTTTCCTTCAGCGTTTTTGGGCAATGGACTTCGCCAGAGCATATTCAAAACGAGATTGTGTTTATCGGCACAGAACTTGATGAAGAGCGCATTACGGCACTGTTGGATGAGGCGTTAGTGTAAACTCTTTTCCGCAAAATCCTTTTTTCTCACCATTATTTTTATTCCCATGAACCTTCGCTTTTTTTTCGCCAACGTCGTGTGCTTCTGCACCGCATCAATCCTTGCTTTTGGGCAAATGACGCATGAGCAGCTTGCCGAAAAGCACAAAGCTCTCGAAGCCGAACACCGCACAATGGAGAAGGAACACCGCACAATGGAAAAAGAGCATCAGAAAATGATGCGCGAACACAATAAACTTTCCAAAGGTAAAGATGCCGAGCATACATCGCTCGAAAAGGCGCATAAACAGATGATGCGTGAGCATGACAAGATTGTGCGCCAACACGACAACATCATCCGCCAACACGCGGCATTAGAAAAACGTCATAAATCTGGCAAAGCGAGTACGGAGCAAATAGCGAAAGACCACGAAACACTCGAAAAAGAGCACGAAACCATGAAACAAGAGCATGAGAAAATGAAGCAAGACCACGAAAAAATGAAACAAGAACACGTAAAAATGCTGGAAGAACACAAGAAGTAACATTAATAAGACTTTCACAAAAAGCTATCGTTGAGGTGCTTCGACAGGCTCAGCATGAGGATTAAAGCGGTCTTCACCCTGAGCTTGTCGAAGGGTTTATGATCTACAGCGTACTTTTGCGAAAGTCCTAATTAAGTACATGATTCTTGAATTAGTCAATTATTCGTTATTTTGTGGCATTTTCACTCACACTTGGAGGAATTATGCCACGCGAAAAAAAATCATTATCGTTGAAAGACTAGGGATCGGAGACAACAAAAGAACTCCGCCGTCTCGCCAAATTTCGGAGCAAAGAAAAGCGTCTGGTCGAACGGGCTGCGGTGCTGGTTGGTGTATATGCTTGACCATGCTGGAACGAGTGTCCACGATGCTGCACCAGAGTTGAAGGTGACCCAAGGAACACTCCAACGATGGATACACCGCTACAATGCTTCGGGTATCACTGGACTATCGGATGCTCCTGGTCGTGGTGGTCGAGCAAATTACAGCGAAGAAGACGCAGCGTATGTTCTCAAAACCGCCCGTACCAAGCCGTCAGACCTGGACTTGCCGTTCCGATAAACCTATACAAACCTACTCACGTAGGCTGATGTTACCTTCCTGCTTCACAGAGTGTCTCAACGGACATCTCTCCACAGGCGTACAGCAGTATTTCTCTGCTGCGCGGTCGAACTGACCGCAGAAGGAAAAGTCCTTCGGCTTTGAAAGGTCGCCGAT
>RDXM01000139.1 GCA_004292595.1 Candidatus Kapaibacterium sp.
GATGTTGATATGAAGAGGTTTGAAGTTCTTCAATATCGGCACAATGAACCCTTTTTTATACTTTTTTTGCTACTCCACGTTTGAATGGGGTGCTACCTTACAACCTCGTGTTATGAAAAAACTGAAACTCCCCAACACCTTCATTCTTATTTTTTCACTGCTCGTTATCATTACGGGGCTGACGTGGATTGTGCCGGGCGGCGAATACACAACGGCGCAAACAAACGGGCGCACGGTGATTGTGCCTGGCTCGTTTCATTTTATTACGAACAATCCGCAAGGCTTCGGTGCGCTGATGACCGCACCAATCAAGGGCTTTGTAGAAGCATCATTGATAATCGGATTTGTGTTAATTGTCGGCGGGGCGTTTTCCGTGTTGCAAAAAACCGAAGCCATTGACGCGCTCATAAAATCTATCGCAAAAGCACACGCGAAGTCAGCATTTGTGCGCTCTGCGCTTATTCCGCTTTTTATGCTGCTCTTCAGCATTGGCGGCGCAACCTTCGGCATGAATGAAGAAGCCATTCCCTTTGTGCTGATTTTCGTGCCGCTCGCTCTCGCGCTTGGCTACGACTCGCTTGTCGGCGTTGCCATTCCCTTTATTGGCGTACAAATTGGCTTTGCTGGCGCGTTTCTGAATCCCTTCAATGTGGCAATTGCACAAGGAATTGCGGGCTTGCCGCCCTATTCTGGCATCGAATATCGCTTATTCGTTTGGAGCATTGCAAACATTCCCGCGATTGCCTTTGTGATGTGGTACGCATACCGCATCAAAGCTCGTCCAGAGCTGAGTCCCGTTTTCAAAGAAGACCAAGAACGTAGGAAAAACCTTGACTTTGGCGATTTCGAGAACTTCACGGGCATGACCACCACGCATAAACTCGTGTTGTGGATATTCCTCGCCTCGCTCTGCGTGATGATTTTCGGCGTGGTTCGCTATCAGTGGTACATTGAGGAAATTGCGGCACTGTTTCTCGTGATGGGCATTGTCGTTGGCGTGGTTGCTCGCTTGGGAGCGGATAATTTCGTCGCGGCATTCTTGCATGGCGCGAAAGACCTTATTTCGACGGCACTCATCATCGCGCTTGCCCGCGCAACAATGGTCGTTGCAAAGGACGCGCACATCATTGATACGATGCTCTACGCACTCGCGCCGTTTGTGGAATCAGCAAATCCGATATTTGCAGCGCAGAAGATGTTTTTGATTCAATCGGTGATAAATTTTTTCATTCATTCTGGCACAGGACAAGCCGCACTCACCATGCCCATCATGGCTCCGCTCGCAGATTTGACGGGCGTTACGCGGCAAACCGCCATTCTTGCGTTTCAATTTGGTGAATTTAGTAATATCGTTATCCCAACCTCCGCCATCACCGTTGGTGTGCTGTCGTTGGCAAATATCCCTTGGCAAACGTGGGCAAAATGGGTGTTGCCGCTTATGATTGTTCTCACCACACTCGCACTGCTTTTGCTCATTCCGCCGTGCCTGTTTCATTGGCAATAAATGGACTGTGCAAGTCCGACTAAACACCAGTATATTCCCCTTATTCAGGGTGAAAAAAATATCGCTTCACACGTTCCCATTCCGCCGCAATCATGCTTTGGCAAAGCCGATATTTCCTACGATTTACCCAGCGAACAAGTTTCCAAGGAAAATGCTGGAATGCTTCTCGGCGGCGTAGAATAGAGCTTTCCAGCCATTCTGGGTCAAAGTATCCCCATTCTCCTGCAACGGTTAGTAAATTTGGGATGCAGACAGGATAGACCTCGCCCCACAAAATTTCCTCGCACTCTTCCCATGAATAAGGCGATGTGCGGCACACTGCGGCGATATGTTTCAGCATGGATTCATCTATTTCCGTATCAAGAAACAAGTCGGATATCGCGTTCCAGACGGGACGGCGGGTTTCAAGGTCGGTGTGGATGGGTTTCATGGGAAAATACTTGCGCACTGTCGTTTTTTTATCGCAATTCCGCTTTGTACGGGCGTGCCGATGCGGGTAACTTGTGAATGGTAAATTGCCCCATAAGCCCCGCAACAGTTTCGGTGAGGTTAAGGAGACTTTCTACCGTCTGCGCTATTTGCGAGACCGTTGCTGCTGTTTGGGTTGATGCAGTTGACATTCCCACCATAGAATGCGTGATATTATTGCTCATATTGGCTTGCTCTTCGGCAATCGTGCTTACGCGCTCAATCATTGTTTTTACCTCTTTTACGCCGCCCATTAAGCCTTCCAACGAGGAAGTATTATGACCGCTTATGCCTTCCAAACGGCTTACAAGCTGCTCAATATCTTTTGTTGAGCGTTGTGTCCTATGTGCGAGTTGGCGTACTTCATCCGCGACAACGGCAAAGCCTTTTCCGTAGCGTCCTGCGCGAGCCGCTTCCACAGCCGCGTTCAGGGCAAGCAGGTTTGTTTGGAACGCAATTTCATTGATAACCGAAATTTTCTTCAACACCTCGCGCACAATCGGGATGACTTCCTGCACGGTTGCGCTGTTCGCATCCGCAATCGCGCTTGTGGTAGCGGCTGTTTGCTTGGTTTGCGCAATCGCTCCCGTCATATTTTGCAAGGAATGAGAAATAATCGTGATTTGCGACGATTGTTCCTGCGTCGTGGTAGCGATTTGTTGCGTAGCTCGTGAAATCTCGCTTGATGAGCGCACGGTCGCGTCGACGGTGTTTTGGATTTGCTCCAGCGTGTATTGGATACGCTCCAGCGCACTGTTGAAGCCATTGAACAAGCGTCCGATGTCGTCATTGCGCTGAATATCTAAGCGTACTGTTGTGTCGCCGTTGGCGAATGCGTCCATTGCTTGGAGCATTGTTTGTACGCTTGCGGTAAGATACGTTGCGTTTGTGTCTGCCTTGTGGACAGCTTCATCGACTTTGCGTTGTACGCTTGCTTTTTCTTGACCGAGTGCCAGAATTCCTTCCTGAAGCTGCATTTGCATAGCATTGAAGCCGCTTCCGAGTATTGCAAATTCGTCGCGTCCTGGTATTTCCACCGCTTTGCTAAAATCTCCTGCGGCAATCCGTTTCGTTGCGGCAGAGAGCTTTTCCAGCGATGCGTCAATCAAGCGCATCACCAAGAAGGCAAGAACAATGGCAATCGTGATGGTAATCGCAACAAAACCCAGACTGTTCCACAAGCGCGAGCGAAAGCCAGAAATACGCGCGGCAAGTAAAACGTCAAGTTCAGTAATACTTTTTTCCCAGAGGCGTTGTTGTGCGTTTTGAGCAAGGTCATGTTTGGCAGAAAGCTCTGCAAGGCTCACCGTTGCGAGGGTTGCTTGTGCAAGATTCAACGATGCAAGACTGCTATACGTGCGGATGGATTGCAAGGATTCCCCAAGAATGCCTTCTAATGCGGGTTGGAGGGTTTTTGCCGCATTTCCTTTGATGGCAGTCTGCGCATCGGATTCCGCGCCTGCCGCAGCCGCATTGAGCAGCGTTGTTTGCGCAAAAAGCAGGTTGCGTGCTTGATTCGACAGTATGCCACTTTGGAGCATATCCACGCTTTGGCACTGCGCTTCGCTGAGTATTTTCGCGGCATCAGGGAGTTTTACCGTGACAATGTCCATGATGTAATACGAATCAACATCAGGGTCGAGCGTGAGATTAGAATTATCCGCGACTGTGCCGATGAATCCACGTACTTCTCCAATAAATGCCAGTGCTTTGGAATGAGCATCATTGCTTGTTTGCGAGGTATTTTCAAGTGCGTTCCATGCTTGCTCAAGAGCCGCAAGTTTTTCGCTCGTTTTCAGAGCTACGCCATGTTGCTTATCTGCGTCTTGAATACGCGCAAATGCTTCGCGTACGGCAGAAATACTTGTGTTCGTGGTGTTTGAATTTGCATTGACGCTGAGGGCGTGATTGTTTGCCGCATTCAGCAGTTGCTTTACGGGACGTAAATACGCAGTTCCTGCTTGTTCAAGCTCGGAAAATTCTATTTTCGTCTGTGTTTCTTGAACAAATAAATATAAGAGGAGAAACATAGGGACAAGCAATGCAAGAATAACCAACCCAAGTTTTATGCGGGTGGAAAGGCTTTGGAGAAATTTCATATAATACCCAAAATGAAATAACAAAGGAGATGACCTAGAGTCGGTAAAAAGTGTTGTTTAGTGCTGAAAATAGAAAAATTTTACACCTCTACCGTGTTGCTTTTCTTTGGCTTTTGCGGTATATTTGCCCTGTTCATTCTGCAAATGCGACAACCAAGCACACCAGTTTGAACAATGTTCTTTGCACGTTCATAGTGGTTGTCGTCATTATCGGGACGACGTAAAACTTGACCATACTCATCTCAACGCGCATCACATCAACGGTGAGCATCATGCTCGCCACCTACCCGTGGCTAACGGGAAAGGTACGCTTGTCAGATATGAATACTCACTAGAGGTTCAGGGCAAGAACTAACAAGGTATTCACTTTTGTTCACTTTTTAGATAGCAGAATTTCGTAATAACTAGCCGACAGCTAATGCTTGCTATCCCGCATAAAATATAGATTTCATTTATCAACCCCTATTGACAACACGCTCCACACGTATTGTTGTCTAATTGAAGCATCTAAAGCATTGGTGGTATTTTTCGGGAGATGTTATTGTTTTGAAGCTATGATAACCTGAATACATTTACAACGCATTTACAAAAATGAAAATACGGTTTTTACGAAAACAAGACAAAATATTTTGCCATTATTGGGCATGATTTCCCAAAGTAGTGAATTGGCTCCGCTTGGACGAACACAGCCTAGAAGTCCCGCCAAACTTGGCATTCCTACTTTTCATACGCGCCACAATCTTTGAGAGATGTAGGACTTTCGCAAACCGCACATTTGCCATGCCAACAAAGGTCGGTATCCATACCGTTTCCACGCTCCCGACAGATGCCGACCTACGTCGGCACGATACCAATTTTGACTATTTGCGAAAGTCCTCATTCTGTTTATCGATGTTCTGGAAGCAAGGTGTAATCAGGGAAGTTGCCGTGCAAGCGTTCTCCGGGCATTCCGACGGTGACGGATTCAACCAAGTATTTTCCGCCCACAAAACAGCCTTTCCATGATTGCCCGATGCCGCCAAAAATCTCGTCTTTGTCACCCCGCGAGCGCACTGTATTCGCGCCAACCTTGAAGCCACGTAGCTCTGGCGCAATGCGCTTTGCAAGCTGTTCGTCATCGCTCGCAACCGAGCAGACAAGCGATCCGTTGGAGATGTTCATTTCCTCAATCATTTCCTCAATTGTATCAACCACGACGAGGCTGTCCATTGGTCCGAAGGCTTCATTTTGGTAGAGTTTTACTTTGCGCGGAATGTTCGTCAGCAAGCGTGGCGTGAAGTATGCGGAAATATCTTGTCCTTCCAAAAAGCGCGATTCATCGAACTTCCCCTGATACAGACAGACCGCACCATTACTCACGGCTTCGCTAAACATCACTTGCAAATCGTTCACTTTGCGGCTATTGATAAGCGGGCCGAAATCCAGTTGTGGCGGTGCGTCGTCGGCATTTTCGACCAAAAGTGGATGCCCAAACGTGAGTGATTTCGCCACGCCGAGATAGGTATCCATAAAATCTGGCACAAGGCTCCGTTGCACCACAAAGCGCGGATAGGCGGTACAACGTTGTTTCCCATACTCGAAGCCCTTTTTAAGCTGCGCGGCGAGCTTTGTCCAATCGCTGAAATTCCAAATCCCATACGCATTCAAGCCCTCCATTTCGAGCATATAGCGTTTGTTGCGGTCGTAGAAAGCAGCTGCAATGTCCCGTCCGTTGGACTTTCCACCGACAAACGCCAAGCAATCAACGTTGTCATTGCGCACAAGCGCGTCCGAAAGCTCGCCACCAGAGCCGCTCACAAGCGACACGGGCAAGCCCACACGCCGCGCTAAGCCGACTGCCAGCGTGAGCGCGTACAAACCGCCATCCGACGGAGTTTTGGCAATGACGGAATTGCCCGCCAATACCTGCACGAGCATGGCATGAACCAGCACCGACAGAGGATAATTCCACGACGCAATGTTGGAAATCAGTCCAAGCGGCTTGCGAGCGCGTCCGTGCAGCATGACTTCAATTTGGTCAATGTACCACTCAACGCCTGTAATGCACCTATCAACGCTGATCATTGCTTGCTGGAAGGGTTTTCCAATTTCCCAAACGAGCAAATACGCTAAAAGCTCGTGGTGCTGGCGCAAAAGCTGCAAACACTCGTGAACACGGGCTTTGCGGGTTTCTAAATCTACTTTCGACCAGGTGTTGAATTCCGTGCGAGCAAACTGCACTGCCCGTTTGCCGCCTTCGAGGTCGAGCATCGGGTATGCGCCGAGGGGCGAGCCATCGACAGGAGAGAGGAAGAGTTTGCTGTTTCCTGGATTGCGCCATTCGCCGCATTTCAAGTTTAGTACATTGCCATTAGAAGCAAAGGCTTCGGGAAGGATAGATTTTACGCGGTTTACAAGGGTTTGCCATTCCGCATCGGGCTTGAGGATTGCCATTTGAGTTCTCCCTAGTCAAAAAGATGAAGGATGATTGAAGATTGCATAAGAGTAGCACAGACAAAAGTGTCTGTGCTACCGAAGCCAGTATTTATGTGGGGTAGCGCGGACTTGAGGGTTTCCCTCAACTTGTCTGCGCCAAAAGATGCGTTAGCTACGCTTCATACCCAAGATTTGGCGCGAGCCAGCGTTCTGCCTCTTCCACTGCCATACCTTTGCGCTGGGCGTAGTGTTCTACTTGGTCGCGCATGATTTTCCCAAGCGGAAAATACTTCGCCTCTGGGTGCGCAAAATACCAGCCCGAAACCGATGCTGCTGGGTACATTGCATAGCTTTCGGTGAGGAAAACCTCCGTGTGTTCGGTGGCATTCAGCAGCGAAAAAAGTTTGCCTTTTTCGGTGTGTTCGGGGCAAGCGGGATAGCCAGGCGCAGGGCGAATCCCCGCGTATTCTTCTTGGATGAGTGCTTCATTGGGCAAATGCTCTTCTGCGGCATATCCCCAAATTTCCTTGCGGACGCGCTCGTGAAGCCACTCTGCGGCAGCTTCGGCAAGGCGGTCGGCGAGTGCTTTCACCATGATAGACGAGTAATCATCCTGTTCGCGCTCGTATTCGGCGCAGAGTTTATCTGCGCCAATGCCTGAAGTTACGACGAATGCGCCGATATAATCGGGAATAGTAGCTTCTTTGGGCGCAATGAAGTCTGCGAGGCACAAATTCGGATTTCCAGCCGCTTTCTGGCTTTGTTGGCGCAGGAAATTGAGTGTTGTGAGAAGTTCGGTGCGTTCTTCATTGGTGTAGATTTCTACATCGTCGTCCTGCACGGAGTTTGCAGGAAATATGCCGCAGACAGCCTTTGCGGTGAGCAAATTTTCTGAAATAATGCGGTCAAGAATCTGCTCTGCATCTGCGAAGAGCTTTTTTGCTTCCGCGCCAACGACTTTATCCTCAAAAATAGCAGGATATTTTCCGCGCAATTCCCACGAAATAAAAAAGGGTGTCCAGTCGATGTACGCACGAAGCGTCGCAAGGGAAATGGAATCGAAGGTGTGCAAACCAAGTATTTGTGGGCTTTTGGGGAGATAATGCGACATAAACGAAATGAAAATTCTTATACTGTTTTTGATAAAGCAAACGAGACGAAACGCACGAGCAATGAGGAATTGAGAGGGAATTGGGTATTAATATTTCATAAGTACGTGACTGAATGTAGTTGAAGATACTTCGACAAGCTCCGCATGAGGTCTGAAGCGGTCTTGACCCTGAGCTTGTCGAAGGGTATCATGCAAACTATATTGAGCGACGTACTTAATATCTCAACCAAATTTCATCCGTTTTTCACTGCGCGTTTCTCGTCACTGCACAAAGATACAGGTGTAAGGGGTTGTTTTGCAAGGAAAATCGCTGATGTGAATTAGTTTATATCTAAACGTTCTTCTGACATGAATTGAGAATAATTCTTGTGCTATATCATTCTTTTTTCGTACTTTTGCTATATCAACCGTTGATATGTAAACTATTTTCTCACAAATTTTTTGCTATGAAAACAAAACAATCATGGTTTTCACGTTTTCGCGGACGCTTGCAATCGCCCGCAACACGCGCCATTGCGAGCATTCCTGCCCAGATGCCGCTTCATGCGGAAGTAGCGTCCCAAACTGCGCCCACAATGTGGTATGATGAGGTAGATGTGATGTCGAACAATATCCGTCTGCACGTCGGACGCTGGAACGTGGAAGGCGCGACGAAAACTGCCTTTCTCGTGCATGGCTTGACGGCGAATCATCGTTGTTGGAGCGTGATTGCTGAACAGTTGCAAGCAAGCGGCATTAACGTCGTGGCGGTGGATTTGCGCGGTCGCGGACGCTCCGACAAGCCGCGTGGTCCCTACGGTTTCGACGGTCATTTGCCAGATATGTACAATGTTATCAACGAACTTGGTTTGAACGCGCCCGGACGCGAGAAGCCAGTATTTATCGGGCATTCGCTTGGTGCGGCGATTGGAATGTACTTTGCCTATCACCATCCAGAATGTATCAGCAAGCTCGTGCTGATGGACGCTGGTGCGCCTATCAATCCAATCAATATGCTGAAAGCATATTTTGTGATTCGGAAGTCTGTATCGCGCTTGGATACGGTGTTTGAGAGCCGCGAGGCGTATATTTCGCAAATGCGCTCGAATCCCGTTTTGCAGCCGTGGCATCCAGCAATCGAAGATTTTATCAACTATGATTTGGAAGATGTTGGCGAAGGGCGCGTCCGCTCTAGTGTTCCGCGTTTTGCGATTGAAGCGGAATATAACAGCATCGGCAGTTCGCTCAGTATTTTGGAATTGTGCAAAAACAATATTTTGCACCCGATTTCGCAAGTGCGCAAATTGCTCAAAAGCCGCATCCTGACATTCCCCTACACCGAATTGCGTATGCCAGTGCTGGCAATGGGCGCAGGCGATTACAACGTGATGCCGGGCGATGAGCTTTTGCCGCCGAAAGCAATGGAGTTTTTGAAAAAACGCATTCCGCTTTGCAGCACCGTAAGTGTGCCGAATACGAACCATTACACGATTCTTTTCAAAGAGTCCGCATTGCGCGATGCGGCATTGCGCGATTTTGTTCTTGGATAATTTTGTGTGAATTGATAGCGTTCAAGCCCTGTATTTATCAGCAATACAGGGCTTTTTTGTTGCTTGCAAGCACGGGAAAGGTTAGATTTGCTACGCAAGAATTATTGGTCTTTATTTTTTATGCTATGACTCCACCACCAGTTTCCTCTCAGCTCCCACCAATATTCATGCAGCATCTTCTCGAAGAAGTGCCAACGGGTATTGTACTTGTGCAGGTTCAATTCACAACACGCGATGAACTTTTCACAACCAGTTTTCCCATCGTCTTTGCGAACCGCGCTGCAGCACACATCCTTGATTGTGGCGATACATCCGCGCTCTTGGGGCAGGATATTCGTGCGCTGCCGCCGCTCCAGCACGCCGAAGAACTGCACGATACCTTGCAGCTTGCCATTGGGCAAACGCTGACTATACCATTGCAGCGCGACCAAGAAGTACGCGCTATTGTCGAGCTTCATGTTTCTCCTCTTGCCCGCCATTCCTCGCGTCCGACGCATATTCTTTGCTCTTTTTCTGATGTTACCGACCTCATCCAAACAAACGACGCGCTTCTGCAAGAAAAAGAAGAACTCGAAAAAAATATTGCCACGCGCACCAAAGACTTGCAGGAATTTATTGATGAAATCCGCAACGAACTCCGCGAGCGGCGAATTTTGGAGGCAGAATTGCGCATGGCAGAGCAGCGTTATCGTTCGCTGGCACGAAACTTCCCCAATGGCGCGGTTGTGCTGCTGGATAGCACTGGTCATTGCTTGCTTTGCGAAGGCGAACTTGCAGAAATTATCTCGCTCACGGTGGAAGAAAGTGGGAAAGTACGATTAGATACCGTTCTCGAAGACCGCATTAAAACAGAGCTTGAGGAAGCATTTCACGGCAAACAATTCTCGTTCGAGTTGCAGCTTGGCTCAGAGCCATTTTCCGTTCATATTGTTCCCGTGGAAATAGAGCAGCGCAAAATTGACGCGGTGATGATGGTGCTGCAAAACATTCACGATTTCAAAACGCGGCAAGAATTAGAGCAAGAGCGCGAAATGACCGCTCTCAAATACCGCTTTGTTACGATTGCCTCGCACGAACTTCGCACACCACTGGCAGGAATGATGCTCTCGTCGGGCATTTTGCGTCGCTACTGGGACACCACCAGCGAAGACGATAAGCTGGAAGCCATTCGTGATATTATCACGGGCTTGGATAGAATGTCAAAATTGGTGGATGATATTTTATTTGTGGGAAAATCCGAAGCAGGAAAACTCCCCTTTCATCCCGTTAAGATGGATATTGCCGCACTTTGCCGCGAGTATTTGGACGAGTGCGCAAAAGGAATTGCCCTGCGGCATCGCACTATTCGTGAGCTACCGAGCGCACCATTGCTGATATTTGCCGATACCAAGCTCTTACAACTGATTGTGAATAATCTCCTGACCAATGCCTATAAGTATTCCTCCGAAGGCTCAGAGGTGCGTGTTTCCTTGCGTGTAGAAGATTCGCCGACAAGCCTTGGCGAGCAAAACGTCATTGTGAGCGTACAAGATTCTGGCATTGGCATTCCTGAGGAAGATATTCCGAATCTGTTCAAAAGTTTTACCCGCGCCTCCAATGTTGGCGAAATACAAGGCACTGGGCTGGGCTTGGCAATGGTAGAACGCGCTGTAGAGCAGCATAATGGCAGAATCTCTGTGCGTAGTGTTGTGGGCAAAGGCACAACCTTTGAAGTCGTATTGCCACGCCACTTGCGAGAGATATGAAATGCGCTAAAAAAAATAGCCCTCTCAGCCGATGAAACATCGTATGCTGCGAGGGCAGTCCCATTGTGGTGGTGAGGGCTTTCGTGATTATTTTCTCGTGGTGTTATTCAATTCGCTCGTAGGTTTCATCGTGTGCGTCGAAGGGAAGCCACGTTCCGCGCCAGTCGTAGTATTCGCTTGCGGCAAAATGCTTTTTGTAGTCGTAGAAAGAATGTTCTTCGTGAACATAGCCCATGTAGAGAAATTCTTTGCCGCTATGCCGCGCAAATTCTAGCTCCGCAAGCAAGGTGAAATTCCCCAAGCCTCGTGCTGCTTCGTCGGTATCGAACATGGCGTACACGCTAGAAAGTGCATTTTCGCCAACATCCAGAAAACTAACGGCAAGCAATTTGTTGTCGGTGTTGCTCACGCGGCATTCATACGCCAAACAGGGCGTAATTGCTGGTTCTTGCGACAGGAAATCATGGAGATTCAAGGGCTGATTGCTGGTGAAGCGTTGTTTGTGCTTTTCAAACAAGACTTCATGTGCTTCGGTCAGGCGAATGGGCTGAAACTCTACACGGACATCGTTATTTTTGCGTAAAATTCTGCGCTGCGCCTTGCTTGGAGCAAAATCACGCACCCGAATCCGCATTGAGCGAATGTGCATCGGCACATTATCCAGCAAATCAATGTGCGTTCGGAAAAAATATGTGCCAAAATGCCGCCAGCCGTCTGCCCAGAATGCGTCCATCATGGCTGGCGTGGCACGGGAGCAATAGAAGCTGTCGTATAATTGACCGTCAATGTTGTCATCGCGCCACCGCTCTTCGTACCAATCGCGTGTATTCATCGCATTGGTTGTCAGCTTTGGCTGGGTAAGTATGGGTTGAGGTTTCACGGAGCTTTCCTTTGTTTGGAAAGTTATGAAGCTAAACGAAGAACGAGGGAAAAAACAGAGTCGTCTTTTTGTGGAAGAGGAGTGAGGAAAGATGCGGCTTGGAGGGCATCTTTGCCAGAAGTATCTTCACTGAAAGGCGTTTGCGCTCTGTTGTGTTCTATCATTTGGCTTGCTCGCTGTCGGTTATCAGGTTGAATCTCTACAATGGCTTCGCGCTCAAGTGTACGAAGAATTTCCAAAAGCCATTGTTCCCTTGGGGTCGTTGTAAAAAGCGATGCAGAAAATAGTTGGTTGTAAAGTTGTTCGCCAGAGTACCATTCGGAGGCTTCCACACCGCGTAGAATCTGGACGATGCGTCCGCGCCAAATTCGGTTAGGTTTGCCTTCAAATGTTGGCTCTTGTTTTTTGACGCGCTCTACCTCGCGGAGCTGATGTGCTGAAGCACACATACCTTGAAGCGGACAAAGCGAGCATTTGGGCGCACGAGCCGTGCAAAAGAGCGCACCAATATCCATGACTGCCTGATGCCACGCCGAAGCCTTTCCTCGTGGATAAATGCGCTCGGCAAATGCGGTGCAGTCTGCTTCCGGCATAGCATCGGCGGTGGTGTCGAGTTGTGAAGAAATGCGCGAATACACGCGACGGATATTCACATCGACAATCGCAATATCCTTGTGAAATGCGAACGCCACCAGTGCTGATGCCGTGTAGGTTCCAATTCCAGGCAAACTGAGCAATTCTTCATATTCCGAAGGAATTACGCCAGAGAACCGCTCCACCACTGCCTTTGCGCAATCTCTCAGGCGCAAAGCGCGGCTGTTGTAGCCTAAGCCTTCCCACGCTTTGATAATCTCAGCATTGGTTGCTTGCGAAAGCCGTTCAATACTGGGGAATGTTCGGTAAAATTCGGGTAATTTTTCTTGAATGCGCGAGGTTTGCGTTTGCTGGAGCATGACCTCCGACAGCAGAACCAAATATGGTTGCGGAATAAAATGTTTCTGAGAATCGGCGTACTCCCGCCACATAAATTCTCGTGCGTGTTTTTCATACCATTCTAAAATCAGACCTTGCAGTTCTTTCTCCCACGTGCTGTCAATTCTTTTCGTAACTCTTTTCGTAGCTTTTTTCGTAATTCTCTCGGCTGTCGCTTTCGTAGATGCTTTCATAGTAACAACACACTAATATACAACATTTTCTGATTTCAGACAAAGATACCTTATTTTTGCCCTAAACGTATCTGGTTGAATCAAAAAAACTCATTCCAATCCCCGCAATATCTCTTCAAAATGCCGCAGAGCCAAGCCCCGATGCGAAATGCGGTGCTTTTCTTCGGTGGATAATTCGGCAAACGTTTGAGAATATCCTTGTGGAATAAAAATGCTGTCGTAGCCAAAACCCGCACTACCGCGCTCTTCTTGGGCAATCATTCCCTCGCACACGCCTTCGGCAAAGAGTGTTCGTAACTCATCGCGGTAACAAATGACGGTGCGGAAACGGGCTGTACGCTGGGCTTCTGGCACATCTTTCAACGCAGCAAGCATTTTTGCGCGGTTCTCGGTATAGCTGGCGTGTTCTCCTGCGTAGCGAGCCGTCAGTACGCCCGGCGCACCCTGCAAGGCATCTACTTCCAAGCCTGTATCGTCTGCAAGGCAGGTGTGGAGGGTGTTTTCGTAGATTGCCATTGCTTTGATGTACGCATTTTCTTCCAACGTGCTGCCTGTTTCGGCAATGTCGCTGGGAAAATTCGCAACATCGTTCGGCACGAGAATCCGCGCCAGTCCTTGCGTTTCAAGGATTTCTTTCATTTCCTGCACTTTGTGTGCGTTGTTTGAGCCGACAAGGAGAGTTTGCATGATGAAGGGAGGAAATATGAGGGCTGAGGGATGAAGAAAAGACACAAAAAAGCCTACAAAGCAGATTCTACGCGCTTCGTAGGCTTTTTTTATCGTCAAAATATTTAGTGTTCACCCGGGCGTTTACCTTCTTGATCGGTCATTTTCACAATGACAAAAAGAACGCCGCCGATAAAAACTGTTAAAATACCAAAAACAACACCCGCGTAAACGAAACCATTCTCAAGCATAGCCATTCCTCCATTTGATGACAATTTGATGAAATAAAGTAGTTGAATAATTAACCTTGGAAACAGCGACGAATGTACAACTATTTTTTTATTTTTCCATGAAAATTTGCCGAAGAATGTGCTGGTCATACTTTTGCCACGCTAGGCATGAAGCCTTGCAAGAGCAAGTAACATTGGGGAAAGAGCGAAAATGTTCGTAATTTTGCAGCCGTAATTTTAATTTTTGTCTATAACTTCACTTCCATCTATCGCATTCTGAATCGCTCTATGCACACAAAATCTCATCCAACCAAAGTAGCCGATAAAATTGCCGATAAATCGTCTTCCCTGCGCACAAGCCGCACCAATACTCGCCTTGAAAGCGGCGAAGCACCGACAAAAAAAGCTCCAATCGAAACCGTTTCCGTCATCACGCTTGGATGCAGCAAGAACACGACCGATTCCGAAACGCTGATGGGCATGATTCAAGCACACGGCATGAATTTTACCGATGCGCGGAGTGCTGATGCGGTTATCATCAATACCTGCGGTTTTATTGACCGCGCAAAAGAAGAAAGTATTACCACGATTTTCGAGGCAATTAAGCAAAAAGAAGAGCTTGCCGCCGAAGGAAAGGCGCAAAAGCTGATTGTTGCGGGCTGTTTGTCGCAGCGATACGGCGAGGAATTGCGCAAGGAAATGACGGGCGTGGATGAATTTTTTGGTGAATCCGATTTTGAAAATGTTGTCAAAGCTCTTACGCCAAATTTCAAATACAATTTGCTTGGAGAGCGCGTCCTTACTACGTCGCCGCACTATGCGTACTTGAAAATCTCCGAAGGTTGCGACAATCCGTGTTCGTTTTGTGCGATTCCACTTATTCGCGGCGGGCATCGCTCGCGTCCAGTGGAAAAACTTGTGGAAGAGGCACGGTTTCTTGTGTCGAAGGGTGTGAAAGAAATTATTCTCATTGGTCAAGACCTCACCGATTACGGACGCGACCTCTCGGGAAAGCGCACCCTTGCTGACCTGTTGAAGTATATTTCCGATGTGGATGGCGTTGAGTGGCTGCGCCTGATGTACGCTTTTCCGTCGAAATTTCCCAAAGACATATTGCCGGTGATTGCCGAGCGACAAAACATTTGTAAGTACCTTGATATGCCGCTCCAACACGCTTCTACCAACGTGTTGAAGTCCATGCGACGCGGCATCACGCGCAACACGACGGAGAATCTTTTGGAGGAAATTCGTGCAACTGTTCCTGGAATCGCGCTTCGTACCACGTTTATTGCGGGCTATCCAAGCGAAACGCACGCCGACTTCGAGGAATTATGCGATTTCGTGCAAAGCCAGCAATTCGACCGCGTTGGCGTGTTCGAGTATTCGCAGGAAGATGACACATATGCGTACATTTTAGGCGACCCAATTTCTGCCGAAGTAAAGCAAGACCGCGCCGCAAAAATCATGGCAATCCAGCGTGAAATCTCGCTTGCAAAAAATGAAGCAAAAATCGGCACAACGCAGAAAATCCTCATTGACCAAGCATTCACCAACGATAATGGCACGATTGAATATCAAGGACGCTCCGAAGCAGACGCGCCCGAAGTGGATAACGAAGTGTTTTTGCAGTCCGCGCACCCGCTCCAAACGGGCGACATGGTGCTTGCCAGCATTTACGATGCGGCGGAGTACGACCTTTTTGGTGAAGTAGTGAGCTAATATTTTTCCAGTTCTTGTTGGATTTAGTTGGAAAGAATCCCTCACCAATTAGTGGCACAGACATTCTTGTCTATGAGTGTTGGTGCGGGTTTCAGGCGGAAAACATAGACAAGAAGTCTCAAGCCACTATTGTTTTGGCTGTACTCACTAAATTTTGCCAATATGCTGCAACGCTTGATATTTCCACGCTTCTTGTCCGTTATGGTCATCGGTATTTGTGCGTTGCTGTGCGCTTTTTCCAAACAAAATATGTGGGCGCAGACCGCACCAGCACAGGTATTTCCGCCGAATATCATCATGCTAGATTCGGCTCAAGAGTACAGCATTCTTCCGCAATGCAGCTTTTACCGCGATGCTGAGGGAAAAATGAGTGTTGCCGATATTCTGCGCATAGCCCAGCAGCAAGGTTTTAAGACACTCGGCGAGGTGCGGAATAATTTCCTTGAGCAAATGTCATCCAGTGTGCGGGTGCGCGGCGAGGAGGTCGTTTGGGTGCGCTTTACCGTGCATAATGCGAAATTGCTTGATTGGGTGCTGCTTGTGGGCAATGCCCGTATTGATTCGGCAATCCTCTACACGCCAAACACCGCTTCCGCTCAGGCATTGATGGCAAATGATTTTTTAAGTTCCGTTACGGGTGAATTTACCGAATTGCGCCAACGCGCCTTGCAATCGAAGCATTCCGCCTTCCCGCTCGCGCTTGCCGATGAAGAATCGTACACGTTCTATCTCCGCGTGAGTGCGCTCTACACGCCTGCCGCCTTGACCATGCGCATCAGCCCTGCCGAAGCGTTTTTGGAGGCAAATCGTCTGTGGGAAACGATAGCATCCGTGATGCTTGGCATGATTCTTTTTGCTGCGGTTTTCAATATGATTCCCCTTGTGATTGTCCGCGACCGCGTGTATTTCTGGTATGTTGTTCATGTTTTGTCCTTGTTTCTGTACTCATTTGCAACGACAACTCTGCTCTCGGAGCGTTTTATCACGCTGCCCGCCAAGCCGCTTGCGAGCGCGATTATTCAACTGGGAACATACATTGTGTTCATACAGTTTGTGCGCGTGTTTATGTCAATTCAGCAAGAGTTGCCGAAAGTGCTTGACCGATTACTTCTGGCAAGCATGGCTCTTACGCTCATGGTGATATTTTTCATTCCGCTCGGCTGGAAGGCGCAGTACACCTACTGGCGTGTGCCAATTTTGGTAACAAGCGGTTGCCTTTTGCTTATCGTTCTCGCCCGCGAATTTCTCCGCACCACCGACCTTTCCACGCGCCTCTACACGTTTATGATGATGCTTGCTGTTGCGACAAAATTTGCAATGCACGCGCTTGGGCATATGCACGAAGCCCTGATTACAAGCGGTGTTGGCGTTGCCGAGACGATGCTGTTTTCCTTCGCGCTCGCCGCCCGTCTTACGCAAATGCGCGAACAAATCGTGGAAGAGCAGCAACAACGAGCCTTTGCAGAGAAAATCAATGAACAAGAACGCATCCGCAATAAAGAACTAGCCAGCGCAAACGAGGAAATACGCCGCCAAAACCACATTTTGGAAGAACAAGCGCGGGAAATTGAACTTACCAACACGCATCTCAACGAAGTAATTTTGGAACTCGACACTGCGCTCACCGACCTCAAAGAAACACAAACGCAGCTCGTCGCAAGCGAGCGTTTAAGCGCGGTTGGGATGCTGACGGCTGGCGTGATGCACGAAATCAACAACCCAAACGCGGCTGTGTATGCGGCTTTGGAGCAAATGCAGCTCAAAGAACAAGATATTCGCTCATTTTTTATCGGGCTTTTGAGCGACGAGGACAAAGAATCACCCGATGCAAAGAAATTCCTCACGATGGTGGATGAAGTCAAGCGCATGAACACGCTTGCAATGGAAGGCTCGAATCGCGTCAAACAAATTGTCGCGTCGCTGCGCACCTTCACCAAACACCAAGAAGCAGGCATGAAAACGGCATCTTTGAAGGATGAACTCGTTTCAACGATTGAAATGTTTCGCTATCAATTCAAAACGGTGGCAATCAAGCAGGAATATATCGGCAAGGCAAGCATTGAAGCGAATTTCGGGGAAATCAATCAAGTCTTTTTGAATCTTTTTGTGAATGCCGCACAAGCCGGAGCAACGGAAATTATCCTGCATTCGGAGGAGCGCGATGATATGCTGGTTGTTACCGTCAGCGACGATGCAGGCGGCATTCCACCTGATGTTGCAGCACATATTTTTGAACCATTCTACACAACCAAAGGCGCGGCAAATAGCGGCTTGGGACTGAGCATCAGCAAGAAAATTATTGAACGCCACAATGCTACAATGAGCGTAGAATCTGAGCTTGGCAAGGGAACAATATTCTGGCTGACTTTCCACACCTCGCTGACACATTCTCAGCAAAATACCTCGAACAAGGCATGAGAACTCATTCTTACGCTGTTTTTTCGCAACACCGCCAATGGCGCAGACAAACTGAGGTATTACCTTCACATCTGCGCTACCGAAGCCTGTTTGTGGGTTTTACGAACATGGTCGTATGCCTCTGCATACTGAGCCTCCTCAGCAGCACACCACTTCAGGCACAACACCAGCCCGTCAGTATTCCCAATTTTACCCAAACACCGCAGCCACACTTGCTTCCAAGCATTCCCATTTCCCGAAATGCGCAGCGCATTTGGAAAACAGACGACGGATTGCCGCAAAACTCCGTTACCGCACTCTGCCAAACGCGCGACGGTTATATGTGGATTGGCACGGAAGAAGGTTTGACGCGCTTCGACGGGGTGAAGTTCGTTACGTTCAATAAAGCTACAACGCCTGCTTTCAAAAACAACTGGGTCAATGAACTCTTGGAAATACGCCATTCGGACGGCACTTCGACGCTGTGGATAGGAACGCTGGGCGGATTGATTCGGCTCGAAAAGGGCGTGTTTACGTGCTTCACAACAAAGGATGGCTTGCCAAGCAATATCCTCGTTTGCCTCGCCGAAGCAAGCAACGGTGCGCTGTGGATAGCAACCCGCGACGGCGGAATAAGTTGTTTTGAACATGGCACGTTTACCAATTTCACCGAAGCAAACGGCTTTCCAAGCAATGGTACGCACGGAATCGCGGTCGGGCGCGACGGCACGGTCTGGGTGGGTTTGGATGGAAAAGGATTGTTACGAATGAAAAAAGACGCTGCATCAAAAATTTCTACTAAAAATTTTTCTACCAAGCTGTACACCAGCAACGATGGGCTTTCCAGCAATAACGTCTGGCGCGTCCTCGTGGACACGAGCAATCCTGCGCACGATGTCGTTTGGGCGGCAACCAACGGTGGTGGCGTGAGTAGGCTTGAGAATGGCGTAATGACGACCTTTTCGAGCAAAGATGGTTTGCAGAATCCAATCGTTTCTTCATTGTGGCGAGATGGCGCAGGCGCGATGTGGTTTGGCACGTGGGGCGGTGGCGTGAGTCGGCTTGCAAACGGCATCATTACGAGCTTTACCACGAAAGAAGGGCTTTCGCACAACGTCGTGTATAGCTTGGTCGGCGACCGCGAGGGTGCGCTCTGGATTGGTACGCAAGGCGGCGGCGTTACGCGGCTGCACACAAGCTCATTTACGACCTACACCACGCTCGACGGCTTGGTTGGCGACTTTGCGGTAAGTTTTGCACAGTCTGAAAAGCGCGTAAATAGGACTTCGGCAGACTCCGCGCTCTGGATGGGAACGTACAATGGCTTGAGCCGCTTTGATGGAAAAACTTTTACCAATTACACCACAAAAAACGGTTTGCCGAGCAACAACGTCCACAGTTTGTGGCAAGATTCTTCGGGCGGAGCGAGCAATGGTGCGCTCTGGGTGGGAACATGGGGCGGCGGCTTGAGCCGTTTTTTGCAAGGGAAATGGACAACATTTTCCACACAAAACGGTTTGCTCAACAACATCGTAACTGCGATAAAACCTGATGTTCGCACGGCAAACGGTCTTTGGATTGGCACATGGGGCGGTGTGAATTACCTTGAGAATGGCGTACTTACGCGGTCTATCACCGCAAAAGAAGGCTTGCCGCTCAACTACGTGTTTTCGCTTCTCCCGGACAAGTACGCTCACGCGCTTTGGGTCGGGACGTGGGGCGGTGGTTTGGGGCGAATAAACCTTGACAACGGCACGGTTACGGTCTTTAACGACACCAACGGCTTGGCAAATATGTTCATTCGCGCCATTGTGCAAGACCGCGATAGTGTTGTCTGGGTCGGGACGGTCGGCGGCGGGCTGCACCGTTATTCGCACGGCAAATGGACGATTGTCAATACGTCGCACGGCTTGTTCGACAATAACGTGTGGTCAATCTTGGAGGACGATAACGGTTGGATGTGGATGTCGTGCAATCGCGGTGTGTTTCGTGTGCGGAAGGCAGATTTGACGGCGTTTGCAGAGGGGCGCATCACGCATTTTACCTCGCAATCATTTGGCAAAGCCGACGGCATGAAAAATCCTGAATGCAACTCAGGATTTCTGAAGTCGTTTGATGGAAAATTATACTACCCAACCATGCAGGGCGTAGCAATGGTGCAGCCTTCAGAGCTTTTTACGAATCACGTTCCTCCGCCGGTGATTATTGAATCTATTCTGACCGAGAGCATTCGTGCGCGGTATGGAACGTTGTGGCAGGGAGATTCTTTGCAAAGCCTCACAAACACAAGCGCGGCGGCACATTTTTCGCCTCAAACAGAAAAGTTTGAATTTCATTACACCGCTACGAGTTTGCTCTATCCCGAAAAAGTGCAGTGTAAGTATATGTTGGAAGGCTACGACAAAACGTGGGTGGATGCGGCTTCGCGGCGAGTGGCGTATTACACAAATCTTCCTCGCGGGCGCACGTATCGTTTTCGCGTGATTGCCGCAAACAACGATGGTGTGTGGAATGAAGCGGGTGCGACGGCAGAATTTTCTGTGGATGCGTACTTTTGGGAAACATGGTGGTTTACCGCGCTGGGCTGTGTATGCGTGATTGGAACAGGGTTTGGGGCGTATCGCGCCAGAACACGCCATCTCAAGCGTCGTGCAGAAGCACTGAAAACGCTTGTTCGGGAGCGCACGAGCGAACTCAGCGATGCGAATGATGAAATCCAACGACAACTCGATATCCAAGCCGAGCAAGCGCGTGAAATCGAGCTTGCCAATGCGCATTTGAACGAATCAAATATCCAGCTTGACCGCATGATTGCTGACTTACAGTCCATGCAAATGCAACTGGTCGCAAGTGAGCGCGTCGCTGCCGTCGGTATGCTCACAGCAGGCGTGATGCACGAAATCAACAACCCCAATGCAGCTATTCATGCAGCATTGGAGCAGATGCGCATAAAATCTCATACCGTGCAGAATCTCTTGTCGTCGCTGGTGGATGAAGAAAGTAAAACATTGCCAGAGGTGCAGAAACTCTTCACAATGCTCGGCGAGATTGAGGGCATGAATACTATCGCGCTGGACGGTGCGCAGCGTGTGAAGCACATTGTTGCTTCGCTGCGGAATTTTACGAAACACCAAGAAGATGGCTTAAAAACAGCGTTCTTGGAACAAGAACTTACTGCAACAGTAGAAATGTTCCGCTATCAGTTCAAGAATGTGCGCGTAGAGCTTGATTTTGAGCCAGACCTGAGCATAAAAGTACATTTGGGGGAAATCAATCAAGTATTTCTTAATTTGCTCGTGAATGCGGCGCAAGCAGGCGCGTCGGAAATTATGCTGCAAGCACGAAGCGCAAGTAGCCAAGAACACCAGCAATCAAGCGGCATACAGGTACAGATACGCGATAACGGACAGGGCATCGCGCCTGAAATCTTGCCCCGCATTTTTGAACCCTTCTACACGACCAAAGATGCCGCTAATAGTGGCTTGGGCTTGAGTATTTCCAAAAAAATTATTGAGCAGCATGGCGGGCGGATTGAGGTTTCATCGGCTTTGGGGCGCGGTACGGTCTTTACGCTGTTCTTTCCTGTGTGATACTTTCAGCATATTGAGAACATTCTTACCAAATTAAAACCTCACCGTCAAACCAGCAAAGAAGCCGCGTCCGGGGAAAATCGGTATCGAATTAGTGCGCCGCGTAACGTCGGGCATCCAGACATTATCAGCATTCAGAAGATTTTCGCCACGCAGATTCACGATAAAATGCGGCAGATTTGGCAAGTCTGCAAGCTCGGTAATATCAATATTCACTTGTGCGCTCAGGAGGTGGTACGCCACAACGGTAGGATTCACGAAGGCAGGAGGCATACCGCCGCCACCAGGCATAGCAGGGCTATTCGGTGCGGAATTATAAATGTTAAACAGGCTTGCCGCAAAGCCATTTTTCGTATCGTAGCCAATACCTGTTTTTACCATGAACGATGGCATTAGCGTTACGTCTCGTGCAGTTATTTCGACGTAATTTGTCTGATACGAGAACGAACCCAAGAAATAGAGTTCGTTTGTCGGGGCATATTTTCCTTCAAATTCCGCGCCTTCCATTTGGAAACTAAGGAAATTTGAAACCACATTTTCAGGCGGTCGTCCGGGCGGTGCAACATTGCGCGGTGCAATGAGGTTTCTTTGCCATGAGCGATAGTACACCGCCGCAAGGCGCATATTTCCTTGTTCCCAGAAGATTTCACCGTCAATGGATTCATTTGTCTCGGGGCGCAAACGTGGATTGCCAAGAGCATTCTGGGAAAGTGCGAAGTTTTCAAATCCCACCGCCGCCCGAAATGCCTGACCGTAGAAGGCTTTCACGCCAAGTTCGGGCGTGATGTTCCAAATCACCGCCACACGCGGCGAAACGTCGGCATCAATGTTCACGGCTTTGTTTAATTGCGCTCCAGCGCGAATTTTCAGGTTTTCAAGCGGCTGCCACTGCGCTTCGGCGTACGCGCTCCACCAAATTTGGTTGTATTCTGGCACAAGCACGTTGCCATTGGTTGTGAATGTTGCTGCTCCATTGCGGCTATGCACCAAGCCGCCAAGCAAGAACTGAAGCGTCTTTTGAGGTTTGTAGGCAAGAGTAATTTCGCCCAGCGCGTCGTTGGAGCGAAGCGTTTCGGCGTGGCGTGTGTCGTAGATATTCAGCGTTCCATTGACCGAAGCCGAAAGAACCTCACTAAATTGATGGGTGTAGCCAAGGTCGGCATTGATAGTGCGATTGGTGAGGTCGGATTGCGAGCGCGTTGCTTGAGGACCGAGCGTAGCTGCCTGATAATCCGTTGCAAAAATTTGTGCTGTGAAACCGCCTAAGGATGCAGATACAAAGCCACTGAGCGAGCGTTGATAGGGGGTGTACGTGATATTGCGCGGCGGGCGACCCATTTGCGGTTGCAAATTCAACGGGACATTCCACACCGTGTTATTGTTATTATACAGCAAACCCGCATCAATCCTGCCATCGCCAAGTGTTGTTGCGAATGATGTCCCTGCATTTGCCGATGCAGTAAATGTGCCGTTCCCGCCAGCAAGCGCATTCACACTGACGTTGTTGCTTGTTTTGGTGATGATATTCACCGTTCCTGTAAAGGCATTTGTGCCATACAAAACCGAGCCTGGACCGCGCAGAACCTCAATGCGCTCCACCGCAGCGAGCGGAAAGCCGTTCAGTACCTGTGCATAAATTCCCCCAAAAAGCGATTCCCGAAGCGGCCGACCATTGATGAGGATAAGAATATGTTTTGCAGTAATGGCGCGATATAAATCGCCGCGCATGGTGATATTTCCTTGATAGAGCGTACTCGAGAAAAGTTGAATAGAAACAATGTAATCAAGCGCGTCGGTGAGAGTGCGTGCGCCGAAGAGCTGTAGCTCTCGTGCGGTGATGACGGAAATAACGCCGGGCGCGTCGTTCAAGGTTTCATTGTTCTTAGAAGCAGTATTGACAAGGAGTTTGAGCAATTCATCCACCGACGACACGCCAACAATGCCCGAAAGCTCGGTCAATTCTTCCAGCGACAATGCGCTTAATTCCTCGAATTTCATTGCCAAAATTTGCTTGCGCGTGGGCTTGCTGGCGAAAAATTTCTTGTCGGAGTTTGCAATGCTGGAAGTGCTTGAAACGCTGATAAAATCTGCTTGCGCTGCTACGAATGCAGGAAATATGATGAGCAAGCATTCAAAAAATGCAGAAATGCCGAAAGCGCGAAAAAGTGTAGAACACCGCTTCATTACTGACCTCCTTCGACAACAGTTGCCAGACGCAGCAAATCATCCTGAATGCGAATGCCAACGCTTTCGGCTGCTTTTTTGTTGATTTCAAATTTTTTATCGCCACTCGCTAAAATGCTGATATGGCTGCCTTCGCGCGCCATTCCTACTCCTTTGGTGATGATGAGAACTGGTTTTCCGCGTACAGCATCAAGGATGCGGGCAAGTTTTTTGCTGTATTGGTCGGGAAGAAAAATAATGTGGCAGTTCGCCAAACCCGTGATTTCATCGAAGAGGCGGACTTTGATGGTTTGGTCGCCTACTTTTTTACCCGTCAGTGAGCGGTCAATTTGCGCTGCAATATCGGGGCTTCCCACAACGCCAATGATGTATTCGCCGCTCGTCCGCTCGGCTGGATAGCGCACCATTCCTGTCATCTTGAGGATGTACAAAGATTCAAACAAGCCCTGTTGCCCGCTCAGAGAGATATTCCCCAGCGATAGGATAAGAATCAGCACAAGGCATACTACTCGTCTTTTCATGCGTTCCACTTTATGCTCACGATGACGAAACAAAGGTTTCTTGGGTAAAAGAAGATTGTGAAGAACGTGTTGCTCTGAAGCCATATTTGCGCCGACAGATTCACCCAAAAGTCTTTCTGAAAAGGCTTCATTGCTCTTGAGGAAAATAGTAAAAACTGCAAAAAAGATACAATGAAAGTGCGGAATGACCAAGCGCAAAAATAAAAATTCGGTAGTGTTTGTTTTGCGGTTGCTCCCTTGTTCACTCAAATGAGTAGCAATACTGTTTGACATTATCACACTTTCTTTCACAGATAAAGCATCATACAGCCAAAGCTCATTCTGCTACGATTCCTCGTGGATTTTTTCTGTAAAAAAGCGTATATTCTCTTCACTGACGGACATCATTTTTTAGAAATTAGACGTTATTCCGAATAGACTTTTTTACGAAACAAGGCAGCATGCTGCCTTGCTCCAAAACCCTAAAAACCTTATTCGAGATAAACTCTATTGTAGAAGATTGCGGTCATAATTCCCAGTTTTTCTTTTCTATTATTACGATACATGAAACATCTTTCTTCCTTCTTTGCCGCATGGATGCTTGTCTTTGGGGCATTTGCTGTGAACACGACCGCGCTTGCGCAGTCTGCCACACCGCAACCTTTTTCCGATGTGGAAAAAAAAGAAATTATTGCTTGCAAGTTTCAAGAAAATCTCTATAGAGGAGAAAAGTATTTTTATTTTTTCTCTTCATCTGATGAAACTCGATGGAAAAGTCATCCAAGCCGCTATTATGCAAGTCATCGAAGACTACAAATTTGTACTCAGTGATGTCGGCCCGCACGAA
>RDXM01000020.1 GCA_004292595.1 Candidatus Kapaibacterium sp.
TTCTACTGTATTTTGAATACTTTGATTGTATCAAGGCAGTATGCTGCCTTGTTTCGGAGAATTGAAAGTATTCATTTTACAATCAAAACGGTATTAGATAAGTACGTCGTCTAATATAGTTTGCATTATACCCTTCGACAGGCTCAGCATGAGGTCTGAAGCGGTCTTGACCCTGAGCTTGTCGAAGGGTATAATGCAAACTCTATTGAGCAACGTACTTACGTACTTAAAATCTAATGTCTAATAGTGAAGAGTCCACTACTGTTCGCATTGAGATTGCTGATGAGAGGGTTGGTATTTCGCCAGAAGATATGAAAAAGCTCTTTGGAAAATTTGCACGATTATCTGCGCAGCCAACTGGCGGAGAACACAGCTCTGGCTTGGGGTTGAGCATTGTAAAAAAAATGATAGAGATGCTAAATGGGCGTGTCTGGTGCGATTTAGAACTCGGTAAGGGCGCAACCTTCATCGTAGAATTGCCCGTTGTACAGGCGGCATGAAACGCAGTTCTGGACGGAAACCTCCTTCTTCTTGCTCTTTTACCTTCCAAAAAACGCCAAAATATGTTATTTTGCTGTCTTGTGTGGGCTTGGAAACAAGTGTGCATCTCCAATACCATTTTTTGCATCTTATAGACGTGCATGATGCTTTTGTTCTCCATTTTTTTTTCGCTGTGTTTTGCTCTCAGTATTGTTTCTGCGGTAGGGAACGATAGTGCCTCTTCAGTGCCGAATATTTCCTTTGTAAATATACCAACCAGCTCTTCTCATAGCCTACCGTGCCTTGTTCTTCACGCAGCCAACGAGCCGCAGCTTCTTCAAGAATATGCGTGGTACACCGATTCTACGCGCTTGCTTGGTGTGGACGACATTCTCCGTCGTACAGCATCTTTTTCTCGTATCAACAGCAATACCGCCATGCTGGCTCCGCCGCTTAATGCAGCACATTGGATAGCCTACACAGTACAAAACAAAACGGGTCAAGCATATTTCGCGGCTTTTGAAGATACTGCGCTTGATACACTCGAAATCTTTGTCTTTCGCTCCAATGGAACAGCCGTAGGGCATTATCTTGGTGGAATGACCTTTGCATCGCATCCATTCTACGGCTTGCCCGACCGCGTTGTACCTGTTCTGAAAGAGGCTATCACTACGCAAGCGGCTTCTGCTCTCTCTTCGGAAGAAGGGGAGAAATACCTCGTTCTGATGCGCTTTGTCTCACGCGAACCCATTAACATTATCGTTTCTATTGGCACAGCACCAGCAATGCTCACCGCTCTTCAACAACGCGATACCCTGAATGTGCTATTGATTGGTGTAACTGTGGCAATGGTGTTATACAATCTTTTTCTGGCTCTTTTGCTTCGCAGTAGGCTCTATCTCGTCTATACGTTCTATGCCAGCACAGCATTATTATTTTCAATACAAACAAGTGGTTTATCCGTGCTGTTTGTTGGAAAATTTTGGACAAATTTTGCTCTTCAAGGTCAGGGCATTCCTCTTGCGCTGTTTGCTCTGATGTACAGTGTGTGGTTCTGTATTGAGTTTTTGCAGCTTCGTGCCAAACATCGTGCGCTCTGGAGAATCGGGCTGGTCTGCATTGGCACGATTGCGGCTTCGCTTATTCTTTGGTTTTGCGGAGCGCAAATGCTCGTATTTGAACTACTTTTAAATGTTATCATGCTTTTTGTCATCTTTTTTTCCACTGTTTCGGCAATAGTACGGGGGCGAGCTGGTTATCAGGAAGCATGGATATACCTCATTGCGTGGGGCATCCCCTTACTTATCTTTTTATTGTATGGTTTTGCGAGTACGGGAGTTGTCTCTATGGGGAAATCATACTACATTTTGCCACAGCTTGGGTTTAGCATAGAATTTCTTCTGATGTCCTTCGCGCTTGCCTATCGCATTCGTTCATTGCAGGAAGAACGGCAAAGAGTATCTCTGGAAAATGAGAACATTATTCGTGAGCAAAATATAGTATTGGAGCAGAAAGTTCTTGAGCGCACACAGGATTTAGAGCAGAAAAATGAACATCTAGCAGCAGCAAATGAAGAAATTCAGCGTCAAATGGCACTCTTGGACGAGCAAGCAAAAAATATTGAACTTGCCAACGCCGAACTTCGCCAATCTTCAGACAATCTCGCGCTTGTCAATCACGAAATTATGCACACGCAAGCTCAATTAGAAGAAGCAAACTATGTATTGGAAAAGAAAAATCAACAGCTTATCGACATCGAGCAGTTTCGCTTGAATATGCTCAGTATTGTCTCGCATGATTTGAAAGGACCGATTAGCGGCATTCTTGGTTTGACCAGTATTTTGTTGGATAATCCTCATTTGAACAGAGAAACAGTAAGCATCCTGAGCCATATTCAAGATGCTGGAAATCGCATGAATATCCTTGTTTTCGACCTTTTAGACACAGCTGCCCGCGAAATGGGACAAATGCAACTCTTTTTGCAGCCCACAGAATTATCCGACCTTCTAGCAACAGCACTTGCAACACACTTTCAAGCAGCCACACAAAAAAAGCAGCAGTTTTTATCACTCTTCACAGGAGAATATTGGGTGATGGGCGATGTCAAACGCTTTATGCAAGTGCTGGATAATCTTATTTCCAATGCCGTGAAATATTCGCCCATTGGAGGACGAATTTGGCTGCAACTAGAGCAAACATCTGATTATGTCCGCTTATCCGTCAAAGATGAAGGGCAAGGATTATCGGCAGCAGACCAAAAGCTCTTATTTGGCTTTTTTCAACGCCTCTCTACCCAACCAACAGCCGGAGAATCCTCAACGGGTGCGGGCTTGGCGATAGTAAAACAAATTGTCGAGCTTCACAAAGGGCGTGTGCGGTGCGAATCAGAGCAAGGCAAAGGCGCGACGTTCATTGTCGAGCTACCACGCTACAATGCCGAGAGTAGTTCTCAGACCCAGCACTCAAGCATGGAGATTTTGCAATGACGACAATGAACACGATGAACACGATGAACACGATGAACACACTCCGCCGTTGGGCACGTTTCTTCATTCCCGATGGTGTTGCCACACACGCCAGTTCGTTGGAATACCAGCGTTCATTGTATTTATTTCTGAGCTTAGGGATTATTTTTACGGCATCCTTTCTCAGCATTATTGCCTACATCATTATTGACAAAGTACACTTAGCGATATTTTCCGCGTGTAATTGCCTCATGTGCTTTGCTGCGCTTGCGGTCTGGTATTGCACGAAAAGCGTCCGAATCCCCGTAGGTATTTTGATTGTGAGTTTAATGATAATAACCATCGTGGCAATGGCACTCACTGGCGGCATCTTTTCGGTTATGGCGTTTAATTTTTTTACACCTGCTGTGCTAGCGTTGTTGTTTTTAGGTCGGCAGCGCATGATGCAGATTTTTACTATCTCTGTCGGTATTCTTATTGTTTTCGTTGCAGCGGAAATACTCCATTCTCTGCCACCGCCGATATTTCGTTTAGACAGCAATCCTATTATTCATGGCGGTATTGTTCTGGCTCTTCTTTTTGGTATGGTCGGAACGTTTTATATTTCCGATGCTATTCGCATGGAAGCGCATCAGAGCTTGGAGCAAGAGCGGAACACCGTGCAGAAACGCATTGAAGAAGCAACCGAGCATTTACAGCACCAACAGGAAAATATCGCACTTATCAACGCGCACCTTGCCGAACGCAATCAAGAATTGCGCGAAGCAGTACAGATTGCTCAAGCTGCCAAGCAACTACAATCAGATTTTCTCCGCAATGCCAGCCATGAAGTGCGCACGCCTCTTGCTGTCATTATGGGGTTTGGAGAAATCCTCAACGACCAAATACCACAAGAAAATGTTGCCGCACAGGAATCATTGAAACAAATTACCAGAGCAGGACAAAACCTTCTGGATATTTTTAATAA
>RDXM01000140.1 GCA_004292595.1 Candidatus Kapaibacterium sp.
ATGATGTTGATATGAAGAGGTTTGAAGTTCTTCAATATCGGCACAATGAACCCTTTTTTATACTTTTTTTGCTACTCCACGTTTGAATGGGGTGCTACCCATCGCGGTAATGTTGGCGAAGGGCAATTACATCTGAATCGTGAAAATATCGCCGAGTTCAAAAAGTTTCTTGTTCCACCAAACAGCATTGAAAAAGCTGTTGTCAAAGCAGCACAACGAGAAAGGAAGAATAAATGACCACCACCCTCACCGCCACCCAATGAGCGGTACGACGACTGGTTTATCGGCTACGTCGAAGAAATTTCAGGAATAAATGTCCAAGAAGCAACGCTCGAAGAAGCCCGCGAGAGCTTGCGTGAAGCCGTACAGTTGATTATTGAAAGCAACCGTTTTTTAGCATCTCAACAACTATGAAAAACCTCCCTCTCCCACGCCTCGACGAACCGTCCGACCTTCGAGACCGCCTCATGCCGTACTGCCGTTTGAGTTTGAGCGAAGTATGGACGGGCGGTGTTCATCGCGTCGGGTGCGTGGATGCGGCAAATCTGAGCAATAGCGGCGTGTTGAAGAACCTGCATCGTGGAAAAGAATTTTTCCGTGTGAAAATCCGTCGCAAGCCGTATATTTGAAGCTGTTTGTGCTGCAAGCACAGCACCACAACGAAAATTCCAGTCTTTTTACCTTTTACTTTACTTTTACTTTTTTTGAAGGACACTTCCAATGGCTCACCATCAATGCGATGTCGTTGTTATTGGCGCGGGACCAGGCGGCTATGTGGCTGCAATTCGCGCATCACAGCTTGGTTTGAAGGCAATTTGTGTTGAGGCAGAACACCTCGGCGGTATTTGCTTGAATTGGGGCTGTATTCCAACCAAAGCACTCATCAAGAATGCAGAATATATGCACTTCCTGAACCACGCAGAAGATTTTGGATTCACCATCAAAGGCGTGGATATTGATTTTAGCAAGGTTGTCGGGCGTTCACGCGGCGTTGCCGACCAGATGTCGAAAGGCATTGCATTTTTATTTAAGAAGTACAAAGTCCAGTCGGTAACAGGTTTTGGCGTCATTACATCCGTTGGAAACGTGGAAGTAAAAGACAAATCTGGCGCAGTGACGGACACAATTTCGTGCAAAAATATCATCCTCGCAACGGGCGCACGTCCGCGTATGTTTCCGGGCATTGATGTTGATAGAGAGCGCGTCATTACGAGCCACGAGGCGATGGTGCAAAAGGAAATTCCAAAATCCATGATTGTCATGGGCGCAGGTGCTATCGGCGTGGAGTTTGCATACTTCTACAATGCCTACGGCACAAAAGTAACGATTATCGAAATGCAGAAAAATATTCTGCCAATCGAAGACATAGACGTTTCCAAAGAGCTTGAAAAACATTACAAAAAATATGGCGTGGAAATGCTGACCGAAACCCGCGTACTTTCTGCAAAGACCGTCGGTAAAGGCGTAGAAGTGAAAATCCAGAAAAAAGATGGCTCGGAAGAAACGCTCAAAGCCGACCTCGCACTGAACGCGATTGGCATTCAGGCAAATATCGAAAATATCGGCTTGGAAGCTGTTGGCGTAGCGACCGAGCGCGGATTTATCAAGGCTGATAAATTCATGCGCACCAACGTTGCGGGCATTTATGCCATTGGCGACGTAGCGGGCGCACCGTGGCTTGCGCACAAGGCTTCAGCAGAAGGCATCACCGTTGCGGAATTTATCGCTGGACACCACACTGACGGCGTTGATTACAACAACATTCCGGGCTGTACCTATTGCAGTCCGCAAGTAGCATCTATCGGGCTTACAGAGGAAAAAGCCAAAGCGGCAGGACATGAAATTAAAGTCGGAAAATTCCCCTTCACTGCGGCTGGCAAAGCACACGCAATCGGCGAAGCAAAAGGCTTTGTGAAACTCATTTTTGGTGCGAAATATGGCGAGCTACTCGGCGCACATATGATTGGTCCCGACGTAACCGAAATGATTGCCGAAATGGGCTTGGCTCGCTCGCTTGAGGCAACGGGTCCAGCAATTTTCAAAACCATGCACGCACACCCGACCTTGAGCGAAGCCGTGATGGAAGCCGCCGCCGCCGCATATGGCGAAGCCGTGAACTTCTAAGAAAGTCTGAAGGATGAGGGATGAAATATGAAGCGCAAAAATCCTTTGTAACGTGAGTATTCATGCCGCTTGAAGAATGTTTGTTCTTCAAGCGGCTTTTTTGTGTAAATTTGTCCGCATGGTAAGAACCCTTCTTCGTTTTTATTCTCTTGTCCAATGCTCGCACAAACCAGCACGAATGTCATCGAAGCCCGCAATCTCACCGTTGAGTTTGGTGGGCTGCGCGTGTTTGAGCATATTAACTTCAACATTCCGCGCGGCAAAATTTTTGTTATTTTAGGCGGAAGTGGCTGCGGAAAAAGTACGCTGTTGCGGACGCTCACGGGGCTCGTTGAGCCAAAAGAAGGGAGCATCCGCTACGATGGCGAAGAATTTTTGGGTTCGGCGGGCGAAGAGCGGCGGCATATTTTACGAAAATTTGGTATCTTGTTTCAGTCGGGCGGTCTGTTTGCATCCATGACGCTGGCAGAGAATGTTGCGCTGCCGCTGCTCGAAAATACGCGCCTTTCGGAGGAACGCATTTCGGAAATTGTTGCAATGAAGCTGAGTTCGGTGGGCTTGGGTAAGTTTCAAGGCTATATTCCAGCAGAAATTTCTGGCGGCATGAAAAAGCGAGCTGGCATTGCCCGTGCAATGGCTCTCGACCCCGAAATTCTCTTCTTTGACGAACCCTCTGCGGGGCTCGACCCCATCAGCTCTGCGTCGCTCGACAAGCTCATCCGCGAACTTAATTCTGCGCTCGGAACAACAATGATTGTCGTTACGCACGAACTCCAAAGCATTGACGACATTGCGGATTACGTGATAATGCTTGACAAGGGCGCACGCGGCATCATTGCTCAGGGTACGCTCGCAGAAGTCAAAGCAATAACGCATGATGAGCGGGTGTACAACTTTTTCCATCGCGTGGCAAGCGCGTAAACTATACTAAAAATGGGTAAAAATTGCATATTGAAACGTGAAGGAGTTGAGATGTAGTCCACCTTTGAGGTGGACTACATCTGAAGCAACAAACCTTTTTCAGTATAGACTCAGAGCAAAAGCTACAAGCCGCTTCAAATCTCATTTCATTTCACCACACATCGTATGAGCATTCCCACACGTCGCGTTTCCAGTCCGTTTATGATTGGCGTTTTTGTGCTGTCTGGTTTAACGGCACTGGTGGTGCTGATTCTCTGGCTAGGCGCGGCAAAATTTTTTCAAGAATATAGCCAATTTAACACCTATTTCGATACCTCCGTGCAGGGCTTGGAAGCTGGGCAACCCGTGAAATATCAGGGCGTTCCCGTCGGCAATATTCAGCGTTTGCGCCTCGCGCCAGACGGAAAGCTGATTGAAGTGACAGTGCGCATCAACAAAAATGTGTACATTGCCGATAGTATGCGCCTTCGGATAGAAATGGCGAGCATTGCGGGTTCGCGGTATTTGCTCCTTTTTTATCCGGGCGATAAAATGCTGATGACGGCTCATCCACAGCTAAGTTTTCGCTCTGATTATCCCGTCTTGCCGTCCGCGCCGTCCTCGATTGAGGAATTGCGCGTGAGTGTCAATGAGGCTATCAACAACCTCATTGCGCTAGACACACGCGGCATTTCCACGCAAAGTGTGCGGACGCTCAAAGCCTTGTCGGAATCGTTGGAAAATCCCGAAATTGCGCAGATTATTCACAATGTTAATGTTTCCTCAAAAGCCGTCGGACGCTTTGTTGGTGCGGCAGATACGGCGAAAATTGTCGGCAAAGCAAGTAATGTGATGAACGATGCGCAAGAAGTAAGTAAAAATCTGTTGCTCATGAGTACAACGCTCGTGAAAACCGCAGAACAACTAGAGCGCATCACCGCAAACGTAGATAGAGAAATTGCCCAAATGCAAATCGCCAAACGCACGGACGACGTTGTACAACGCTACGATACAACCATGCTCACAATTCAAAACTCCGTTGTAGGACTGACGCGCCGCGCCGACAATTCCGTTGGCAATCTCAACATTCTCATTCACGAGCTGAAAGCCACGAACCGCGAGTTACGCAAGTCGCTCCGCCTTGTGAACGATAATCCTTCCCAGCTTCTTTTTGCCGAGCCGCCGCCGAAGGAGAAGTAAAGGAAAGGCAAAAAGATAAAGGATGAGGGATAAAGGTGAAGCCCGCAATCCCGCTCCGTTGCTGGTGTTCCGCGTACCTATTTCTTGCTACTATTTTCATTGAAAATGCTCTTTCTTTCACGTTTATTATTGCGATGGGAACAGACAAGAGTGTCTGTTCTACCGAAGCCCGTCTTTGCTGGTAGCGCGGACACTCTTGTCTGCGCGAGGATATTCTCTTTCATCAGTATTTGTGCGCTTTGCAGCGTTTTGTCTTCGTGTGTGTCCTTGCGCTCGGAATATCCGAAAACGGTATTTTATCGCTTAGAGCCAAAGCCTGTGCAGGTCTCGGCGGGCAGTATTGGTGCGGGTTTGCTGGTCAAGCCGTTTACGATTGATAGCGAATTTGATACCGACCACATCATTACGCTCACGAGCGCGACGGAAACACAGCCCTTGCACTATCATCGCTGGGCAAGCGAGCCGCAGGAACTGCTCACCGCCGCGTTTGTGAATCGGATTCAGCAAAGTGCAGTCTTCACGAAAGGCGTATTTCTGCCATCGTCATCGGTTGTGCCAGAATATCAGTTGGAAGCGCGTATTAGCGAGTGTCTTGCCCGCAACGCGCCCGCGCAGCCCGCAAATACGCTCACGCTCACGATGCACTGCACTCTTCAGCGTATTGATACGCAAGCCCAGCAAACAATTTTGCTCCAAAAAGTCTATTCGCAAACCGTCCAGCGCAGTAGTGATGCGGCTTCTACGGTTGCTCCCGCACTGAGCGAAGCTGCCGCGCTTATTACCGACGCGCTGGTGAAAGATGTACTGGTAAGTGCGGGAAAATAAGTGGAAACTGCCCCGTTCTATCGCTGGGAAGTCTAGTCCATGCAGACAAGTCTGAAGGGCGCATCAATACTTGTGTTGTGGCTGCCGCAAATGTAGTCCACCTTCTAAGGTGGACTACATTTCACCCGCATACAACCTGTGTTTGCAGCAAGCAGACAAAAGATGTGTGCATAGACGAGGCTGGGAAGCGATAGGACGGGAAGAAAAAAATGTGTGTGTTCAACTCAAGATTCTCCAAAGCGAGGTTTTATGCAGTCTGTGGCAAGTGGAAACAATGAAAAAGGATTTTCAAGCAATATCTTCAATACGGCAGTAATTGTCGCTGCGCTGGGATATTTCGTGGATATTTACGATTTGGTGCTGTTCAGTATTGTGCGTGTGCCGAGTTTGAAAGCACTTGGCTTGGAAGGCGCACAGTTGCTTGATGATGGTATATTTTTGCTCAATATGCAAATGTTCGGAATGCTGGTGGGCGGCGTATTTTGGGGCATTTTGGGCGATAAAAAGGGACGACTTTCAATTTTATTTGGTTCAATCATCACTTATTCACTGGCAAATATTGCCAATGGTTTTGTTCACGACATTCCTACGTACGCGGCATTGCGCTTTATTGCTGGCATTGGATTGGCGGGCGAATTGGGCGCAGGAATTACGCTGGTTGTGGAAGTATTGCCCAAGGAAATACGCGGCTTCGGAACGATGATTGTGGCGGGCGTGGGCGTTTCGGGCGCGGTGTTGGCGTATTTCATTGCGCAGGCGTTTGATTGGCGGATTGCGTATTGGATTGGTGGCGGATTGGGACTTGCGCTCTTGGTGTTGCGGATTGGCGTGTTTGAATCGGGAATGTTTAGCAAGATTAAAGAAAGCAGCACGAATCGTGGCGATTTTTTCAGTATTTTCCGCGATAGAGAACGCTTTTTGCGGTATGTGCGTTGCGTGTTTGTTGGTGTGCCGCTCTGGGTGGTGGTTGGTATTCTCGTTACGTTTTCGCCAGAATTTGCCAAAGCACTCGGCGTACAAGAGCCAATAACAGGCGGACGGGCGATTATGTTTTGCTATGTTGGCATTACGCTCGGCGATTTTCTCACGCCATATCTCAGTCAGCGTTTGCAAAGTCGAAAAAAAGTGTTTTTGATATTTTTAATCTTTGATTCTCTCTGCATTGCTGCGTATTTTCTGATGAATTTTTTCTTTGGTGCAACGCCCTCGGCAAATGTTGTGTACGGGATTATCTTCCTACTCGGCTTGTCATCAGGCTATTGGGCAATTTTCGTTACCGTTGCAGCAGAGCAGTTTGGCACAAATCTTCGCGCCACCGTTGCCACAACAGCACCAAACTTCGTGCGTGGGTCGGTTGTCCCAATGACAAAGCTCTTTCAATTCCTCACTCCCTCGCTCGGCTTGATTGGAAGCGGTGTTGCGGTCAGCGTACTCGGTATGGTGATTGCGTTTGCTTGCCTGTGGGGTTTGAAAGAAACCTTTGGCAAAGATTTGAATTACGTGGAAGAGTGATTAAACCTATCTTTTCAGTATTTGTTTTTTAAGGAGTTCCATGAGTAAAGTGTTCACGATTCTTTGTTTAGCGAGCTACGATAAAGGCTCGGAATTTATGCGTGAGGCAAAGCGTCAGGGTTGCCGCGTTTTGTTGCTCACTGCTCCGCGCACGAACAATGCAGACTGGCCACGCGACCACATTGACGAAATCTTTGTGTTGCGCGATATTGACGGCAAATGGGATGATACCGAGTTGGTGAATAGCGTGTCATATGTGGCACGAAAAGAGAAAATTGATGCGATTGTTGCGTTGGATGATTACGATTTGGAAGCAGCAGGCTTGCTCCGCGACCACTTGCAAATACGCGGCTTTGGCGAAACCGTAACGCGCAATTTCCGCGACAAACTCGCAATGCGCCGCCGCGCATGGGATGAAGGCGTTTTGGCACCAGATTACGTGCATTTGGTCAATGAAGCGGCTGTGAAAGCCTTTACTGAGCGTGTTCCTGTGCCGTATATCGTCAAGCCGCGTGGCGAGGCTTCAGCGATTGGCGTGAAAAAAATAAGTTCCCACGAAGAGCTGTGGAAAATCTATGAAGAGCTGGGCGACCGCCGCGCACAGCATCTCGTGGAGCAGTTTTTGCCGGGCGATATTTTCCACGTGGATTCGCTCATGTTCGATGGGAAAATTGGTTTTGCGTGTGTGAGCAAATACGGCAAGCCGCCGTTTGACGTGATGCACGGTGGCGGCATTTTCACCACGCGCAACGTCGAGCAAGGTAGCCAAGACGAAAAAGATGCGTTGAAAGCAAATGAGCAAGTTTTGCAGTCTATGGGCTTGCGTTTTGGTGCGTCGCACACAGAATTTATCAAGGCACATTCCGACGGCAAAATGTACTTTATGGAAACCGCAGCCCGCGTCGGCGGAGCAAATATCGTGGAAATGGTGGATGCCGCAACGGGCGTAAATCTCTGGGCAGAATGGGCAAAAATTGAAATCAACTATGGCACACAGCCGTATCAAGCTCCCGAAGCAAAGAAAGATTACGCAGGAATTATCATCTCGCTCTCGAAGCAAGAATGGCCCGATATGTCGTCCTACAACGACCCCGAAATTTGCTGGCGTATGAACAAGGCGCAACACGCTGGTTTGATTGTCCGCTCGGCAAGCTACGAGCGCATTACGGAACTTCTGGACAACTACCAGCAGCGTTTTTACAATGATTTTTATATGTCCTTGCCCGCACCCGATAAGGCAACAGCGTAATATTTCGTAGAAGTTCGAGCGTTTTCCCGTCCTACCGTTAGGAAAGCTAGTTTATGTACACATCTTTTGCCTGCTTACCGCAAACGCAGGTTTTGTGCGGGTGAAATATAGTCCACCTTGAAGGTGGACTATATTTGCGACAACCACAGCACAAGTATTGATGCTCCCTTCAGACTTGTGTGCATAGACTGGCTTAGGAAAGCGTAGGACGGTAAGGTGTCTGACCAGTTACTTGTATTCTTTGAATGAGGCTCTCGGAGCAGCATAGTATCATAATATCTTGCTTCAGAGTCTCATTTCTCTTTTTCTCCTTCATCTTTTATGTACTTTGGTATGATGTCCCGCGTTTTTTTCGTCTCCGCACAAACTCCATACAACACCAGCATTTACCAGCAGTTTTGGGGATATTTCCTGCTCATTGCTGCATTTGCTTTTCTTCCTTTGGCTTCCTTTGCGCAAAAAACACCCGCCAAAGCAGGGAGCAGTTCGCAAGCGACAAGCCCGCAGCCCGCTAACGAAGCGGCATTGCTGCAATCTGGTCCTATGCTGGGCTATTCGCAAATGCGCGAAGTTGCACTCTGGGTGCAGACCAAACAAGCAGCAAAAGTAAAGTTTGTTTACTTCGATGTAACTAACGCAACGGTGCGCTATGAGACCGATGAAATCACAACGCGCAAGGAAGATGCTTTTACGGCAAAATTGCTTGCAACGGAAGTAGAAGCGGGCAGAACCTACACCTACGAACTCTACATCAATGGAAAAAATATCCCGCGTCCATATCCGATGCAGTTTCAAACGCTGAAAAACTGGCTCTTCCGCACCGACCCGCCGAATATCAAAATCGCGCTCGGAAGCTGCTTCTACGTGAACGACCCGCCCTACGACCGCGCTGGACGCGCCTACGGCAGCGATTACGACATTTTCACGACCATGCACAAAATGCGCCCCGACCTCATGCTCTGGCTGGGCGACAACGTTTATACCCGCGAGGCAGATGTTGGCTCGCGCACGGGCATTTTGAAACGCTACACGGTAACGCGCTCCTTGCCAGAATTGCAGCCGTTTCTCGCTTCTACGCACCACTACGCGATTTGGGACGACCACGATTTTGGTCCGAATGATGCCGACCGCTCCTACGTTGGGAAAAATATGACGCTGGACGCATTCAAGCTCTTTTGGGCAAATCCACACTACGGCGTAATGAACCAACCCGGCATCACGGGGCAAGCCGAATGGGGCGACGTACATTTTTTCTTCTTGGATAATCGCTACCACCGCTCGCCGAATGACCGCAAAACAGGCAAACGCGAACTCTTAGGCGATTGGCAAGTAGAATGGCTGATTGACGCGCTTTCTAATAGCAAAGCGACATTCAAAATTATTGCCATCGGCGGACAAGTGCTGAATCCAATGGCGATTTATGAGAATTATGCGATTTATCCTGAAGAATTGAAAAAACTTCTTGATTTGATTGAAAAAGAAGGCATTCGCGGTGTTATTTTTGTTGATGGAGACCGCCACCACACCGAGCTGACAAAACTGGAGCGTCCAGGAACATATCCCCTGCACGACTTCACGATTTCCTCGCTGACGGCTGGCTCGAATCCTGGCGCGCTGACCGAAGCAAATACCTTGCGCGTTCCAAACACGTTTGTTGGCGAACATAACTTTGCTATTTTTGAAGTGACGGGTGCGCTCCGCGAGCGGACGCTTAAATGCACGGTGTACAATGTGAGTGGTAAAGAAATGTGGTCGTATTCTTTGAAAGGAAGCGACTTGCGCGAGGCACAAAAACCACGAGAAGAGAAGCCGAAAGAAGAAAAGAAAGACGAGAAAAAATAATCACGAAGAATCCTGAAAAATAAACAATATCACGCAACAACGACTGCTAGAAAGCCATATCAAATCTTGGCTGTAGCGCATTTTTTGAGTGTAACACTCTGAATATACACTTTCGACCTTGAACTATATTAAATTATGAATGATATTTTGACTCGTAAACCGATTGCTATTTGCATTGACGATGAAGAAATGGTCTTGGAATCGCTCCAAATGGAGCTTTCTGAGTGCCTTGGGGAGGAGTGCGATATCGAAGTAGCACAAAGTGGTAAAGAAGCCGTAACACTGGTGCGCGAGCTGATGGAAAAAGGCGAACACGTCGCAGTGGTTATCTGCGACTACATCATGCCCGAAATGAAAGGCGATGAAACCTTGATTGGCATTCACAATATCCAGCCCAATATCGTGAGTATCATGCTCACAGGACAGAGCAGCACCGATGGCATTACCAATGCAATTAACAACGCAAATTTATATCGCTTTGTGAATAAGCCTTGGCAGGGAGCGCATTTGAGCGGTATTGTTCGTGAAGCATTGGGGAAATATAAAAGCTCCCTCAGCGAAAATGCCAGCGCAGAAGCTCTCGAAGCCGTTTCGGGCGAAAATGCAGAACTCAAAGCCTTGCGCGAAATTCTGGAAAAAGAAGTAGGCAAGCGCACACAAGACTTGCTGGAAACAAACATTTCTCTTCAGCAAAGTAACGATGAACTTAATAATGCTAATAAGCTCAAAATCCGCTTATTATCGGTCGTGTCGCATGATTTGAAAAATCCACTAGCGGCAATACGCTCGCTTGCCGAAATTCTCACGATGGAAAGCAAGCCCGATATCCAACGAGAAATTGTTGATATGATGCAAAGCACCGTTGAGCGGATGCTGAACCTCATTAAAGACCTCTTGGACACTGCCGCGCTGGAAATGGGGCAAATGAAACTCTATCCGCTCCACCGCTCGGTCAAAGAGCTGGTTGAGGCAATTTGTTTTGATTACGCTCATGCCGCAGAAGCAAAAGGGCAAGGTATAAATATCGAAGCAGCACACCCTTTTCTGGCTGATATTGACGAGCGACGCTTTCGGCAAGTCTTGGAAAATCTCATTTCTAATGCAGTAAAGTATTCTCCAAAAAACACCACCATTACAGTTCGTTTCAGCGATGCCGAGAACAACATGATGCGCATTGCAATACAAGACGAGGGTCCAGGCATCACGCACGACGACAAAGAAAAAATGTTCCAATTTTTCCAACGTTTGTCTGCCCAACCAACAGGCGGCGAAAGCTCGACGGGCGTAGGCTTGGCGATTGTCAAGCAAATTGTGGAACTGCACAATGGAAAATTATGGGTGGAAAGCTCGCCAGAAACAGGCGCGATAGGTTCTACGTTTTTCGTGGAAATTCCTCTCCACCAACCCAGTGTCAGCCTAGGATAAATGCTCTTCTCGTGTTTGGATGATGTTCTCTTGTAGTTCGTTCACGTGTAGTTCGTTCACGTGTAGTTCGTTCACGTGTAGTTCGTTCACGTGTAGTTCGTTCACGTGTAGTTCGTTCACATCTGCTTGAGTGCCAATAGAATTTCTCATTACTTACAATTTAAGGATGTATCATGTTTGAAATTTGGATGCAACCCGAAACATGGCTTAGTCTCCTCATGCTCTCGGTTATGGAGATTGTTTTGGGCATTGATAATGTGATTTTTATTTCGATTGTCGTCAATCGTCTGCCAAAAAATCAGCAGGGAAAGGCGCGAAATATCGGGCTTGGGTTGGCATTGGTCTTTCGCCTTGCCTTACTCTCAATGCTCTCCTACCTCGTACACCTGACGCAGCCGTGGTTTACGGTGATGAATCATGGCGTTACGGGGCGCGATATTGTCTTGCTCGGCGGCGGCTTATTCCTCATGGCAAAAACGACGCGAGAAATCCACGAAAACGTTGCCGACGACGCGCACGGCGACAAGCAAGTCAAAGAGCGTTCGACGCTTGCGGGCGTGATTGCGCAAGTTGTGGTGCTGGATATTGTCTTTTCGTTTGATTCCGTCCTTACCGCTATTGGTTTGTCGAATCACGTTGCCGTGATGATGATTGCGGTAATTATTTCGCTGGTTGTTATGCTCGCTTTTTCGGGCTACATTAGCGATTTTATTGACCGCAACCCAACCATGAAAATGCTTGCTCTCTCTTTTCTTATGCTGATTGGCTTCCTTCTTGTCGCAGAAAGTTTTCACGTGGAAGTGCCGAAAGGCTATATTTACTTCGCAATGGCGTTCTCTTTTGGCGTAGAATTGCTGAATATGCAAGTGCGCAAGCAAAAAAGCTAGGGCATCGCATAGAACATTCTTCAGCAATCCAGCATCCAGCGTTGTAGAGACAAGGCTTGCCTTGTCTCTACACTCCCTGCGCGACCACCGCCCGCAAACGTGCGAAATAAGTGCGAAATAATACCGTTTTGACTGTATTTTGAATACTTTGATTTGAGCAAGGCAACATGCTGCCTTGTTTCGGAGAATTGAAACTATTCATTTTACAATCGAAACGGTATAAGGTAAAAGCCCCATCACCAAAAATCCCGCCGTTTTCTCCTGATTTTTTCTTACCTTTTGTTTCTCCGCCCAAGAGCAGCAACGGCGGAGACCTTTTGCCACAAAGATTTTTTTACGCAACTCTCCGTTTCTATGCACCGTTTTTCTTTTCTATTGCGATTGCAATTGTGCAGCATTCTTGCTTTTTTTCTCTTTGCTCAGTATTCCTCTCTTTTTGCACAAACAGCCGCACTCTTCAATATCAATCCAAGCGATTTCCCACGCCGCGTAAGTGGAAATTTCTTCGTGCTGGATAGCATGGGCACTGGCATTCGGAATTTTTCGCCCGCGAATGTTCGCATTGTTGAAGATGGCGTAGAGCGGCGTGTTCTCTCGGTTTCTTGCCCCGATATGTCGCCGCCACGCGCTTTGTCGGTTGTGCTGACGCTCGACGTTTCTGGCTCAATGTCCTTGCAGCGCGATAATTCGTTGCTGACCAATATGGATATTGCCAAGCGAGCAGCCGTGCAGTTCGTGAACGCGATTCAGCTTGGCACGTCCGCAACGCAATCAGAAATGGCAGTTACCAGTTTTGACGATAAAAATTATCTTAACCAAGACTGGACAACCGATAAAACCAAGCTCCTCAGCGCAATTCAGAAACTCGCACCACAAGGCGGCACCGACTACGACGCAGGGTTTATCAAGCCGCCCTCGCCCGCCGCCGATATTGCCAGCACAGGCAAAAATAAGCGCATTATTATTTTCCTCACCGATGGCTTTGGCTCTGGCTCGGAGGAAAGCATCGTCGAAGCGGCGTTAAAAAATAACATCACGATTTACACAATCACGCTTGGTGTGCGAGCATTGCCCGTTGTTCGCAATGTTGCCGAGCGGACGGGCGGCGTGTGCATTGAAAATGTGCGCTCGGCAGACGAGACCGTTACGGCGTTTCTGAACATCTTGCAAATCGCGCTCGATCGCCCCTCCTGCATTGCTACGTGGGAAAGTGCTACTGCCTGCGCTGTTCCCCGCAGACAAGTAACGATGAGCTTTCCAACGATTCAGACCAATCTTCGCGCAGAATCTGGCTATGAGCCGCCCGCAGCATCGCAAGTGGCATTGCGGGTGTCTCCATCCAACATTGCCTTTGCCGATTCTACCTCCGCCATGCCGCAAGAGCGCGTGATTACTGTTACGGCGACGAATGCACCCTTTACCGTGCGCGATATTGCGCTCAGTGGCGATAGTGCATTTTCAATTTCGCCACGTAATTTTATGCTGCGCACGGGCGAATCAACAACGCTCACACTCCGCGTCGCACCTCGTCCGGCGGGCAGTGGCTATACATTTGGAGAGTTTGTTTTTCTCACCGATACATGCCCCGCGCCACGTCTCTTTGCGTCGGTGTATTCCACCGTGCCGCCGCGCAGACCGACAATACGCATGGTGTTTCCAAACGGCAGCGAAGAATTTCTTGTTGGAACCGACAGCATCATTCGCTGGACGGGCGTGTCGCCGCTTGATACCGTGCGTTTAGAGTTTAGCATTGATAGCGGCAGAACTTGGCAAACGATTACCGATGAAGCAACGGGCTTAGAATATAGATGGGAGCAGATTCCGAATCTGCCCAGCAACCGTTGTTTGATGCGGGTTACGCAGCTTGTCGCTTCGCCGCAGCCCGATAATATTCGCCAAATTCCTACCGATGTAACGCTTGCACAGATTGATGTTGCGGGTAATACGGTTGTTTCGACGCGCGGACCGCAAACGCTCTTTTGGCGGCTGCCCGATATTCAATTTATTGTCGGACAACAACGCCACCAAACCACGATAACAGATATTGCTTTTCATCCAGATTCCACGCGCCTTGCAACGGCAGATGATGCCAATAATGTTGTTACATGGAACGCCACGACAGGCACTTTTACGGGCGCAATCGTCGGCAATATCGGGCGAACAACCGCCTACAGCCCTGACGGGCGCATCCTTGCGGTTGCTGGCACAAATACGATTCGCCTCTACGAAGCATCAACGAACCAGTTGGCGCATATTATCACGATTGCGCAGGGCGGAGCCTTGAGTATGGTTGCGCCGCGTCGTCTCACGTTTTCGCCCGATGGCGAAACGCTTGGTTTGGTACGGGAAAACGGCACAATGCTCTTTTGGCGGGTGCGCGTGGCAAGCTCTGGAAGCAGCATGGGAACTGGCTTAGGAACAATTACCACCTTTGGCATCAATGCGCCGTGGGGAGCCGTGCCTCGCAATGTGCGTGATGGCGTTTTTCAGCAGGAATCAAGCGGGCGACGAGGGAATTTGCTGGCGATTGCGCTCGTGAATAATTCGCGCTCGGTGGTCGAGCTGTGGAATCGCCAAACGCAAGTGCTGACGCGAACTCTGACGGAATTTCCGGCTGCGCTCAATATTGCCAGTGTGAATTTTAGCCGTGACGGAAGCCGCCTCATTACTGGCTATGCCAATGGTGTGAGCCTGTGGAATCTGACTTCGGGCGGCGCGTCGCCACAAAAGCGTGTGCGTTTTCGCGCACCCGTCAGCTTTGCCGAATATCATCCCGACGGAAAACGCTTTCTTGCGGTCGTCGGCGATGCAGGTATTTTTTACACTTTTTCCGACCCGCTCCCCTTGCAAAGCGATAGTTCCGACCGCGTGTGGTCTATCGTCGCGCCCGATGCCGTTGCGGATTCGGTGAATATGGGCGCGGTAACGGTGAACGAGGCGAAAGATTCTGTTGTGCGCGTCTTTGTGCGGAATACAGGCACGTATCCTGTGCGCATGGATTCAATATTTTTCACGGGCGCAAATGCAACGGAGTTTGAAGTTGTTGGCGGCGTTCCAGCCCTGATTCCTGTTGGTGCGGGGCAATATGTGGAATTTCGTTTTCGCCCCAGCGCAGTGGGCGAGCGCCGAGCAATTATCAATATCGCCTTGCAGCATACGGTCTTGCAGTACAGTATTTTCGGCGTTGGCGTAGTCGGGACGTTGCAGATTTCGCCGCGCATTATTGATTTCCGCGCTGTGCTTGTCGGAACGCGCCGCGATTCCACCGTGCGAGCAGTGGTGAGGAATACAGGCGGTTCTCCCATTTCCATTAGCAGCATCGCACTTGGCGGACCCGACGGTGTGCAGTTCACGCTCTTGTCTGGAACGGCAGGTTTTACGCTGGCTGCAGGCGAAACGCGCTCGGTGCAGGTGCGCTTTTCTCCCACGCAACTTGGACGCACAAGCGGTTCGCTGTTGTTTTACGTTACCAGTGGTGGAAACCCAGTCGTGGTGCAGCTTTTCGGGCAGGGCGTGGAAGCATTGCCGCCACCACCGTGTACGCTACGCCTTTTGGACACATCCGCTCGCCCGAATGACCGTATTTGCTTGTCGCTGATACAATCCTGCTCCGCGCCATCGGAAATTTCCACGAGCGTAACGGTGCTGGTCAGCTTCAATGCAAGTATTCTCGCGCCGCAAGGCATGACTCCGCAAGGCGTGGTGGCAAATGGCATTCGCTACGTGCCGATAACGCTGAATTTGCTTCCCGTTTCTTCAACTGCCTCTATAAGCCGCTTAGATACTCGTCCTTTGCAAAATTTATGCTTCGATGTTGCTGTGGGAAATACCACCGCTACGCGCCTGAACGTGGAAGTCATTGACCCGCCCGGAGCCAGTATCAATGCGACCAGCGCGACGTTTCGGCTTCTTACCTCGTTTGCTGGCGGAGCGCATTTGTACTTCGCACCGCAAAGCCGCCTCACGATAACGAGCATCGCACCAAATCCCGTGAGCGACCAGTTTACGCTGCGCTTCAACAATATTTTTGCGGAAAATCTCACCCTGAGTATTGTGGATATTTATGGGCGCGTCGTGCAAACGCAAAGCGTGATGGCAACGGCGCAAACAAGCAATGAAACGAGTGTGAACGTGCGAGATTTGCCGCCAGGCGTTTACGTTGTGCGCTTGCGCTCGCCGCGCGAAACGGCTTCGCAGCGCATTGCGATTGTCCGCTAAGAGCATTTATCTTTGTTTGAAACCAAGAACGACAAACCACCAACCAGAAACTCATGAACAAAAACTTCGCAACCCGTGAACTCCGCATAGAATCTATCGGCTTTGAAGGAAAAGCTATTGCTCGCGACGAAAGTGGCTTTGTGTATTTTGTGGAAGGTGCAGTGCCTGGAGACCGCATCATTGCTGAGATTCGCAAGAAAAAAAAGAGCTTTGCTGAAGCGCGAATGGTGGAATTGCTGGAAGCCTCGCCCGTGCGCCAAACGCCTGAGTGCCGCTACTTTGGGACGTGCGGCGGCTGCAAATGGCAGCATTTATCCTACGCAGAGCAGTGTGCTTGGAAAAAACGCCACGTGCAGGATGCCTTCGAGCGTTTGGGCAAAGTTCCCTACACCACTCTCCACGACACGCTTACCGCGCCGTCGCAGTTTTTTTATCGCAATAAAATGGAGTTTTCCTTTGGCGATTCGCGTTGGCTGACGGTGGCGGAAATTCAGCAAATGAAAGCGCAAGAAGAAAGCACGGAAAGCGCACCAGAGCTTGATTCTGTGAGCAATTCACCTGCCCAAATTATCAACAAAAACTTCGCGCTGGGCTTGCATATTCCTGGAAGATTCGATAAAGTCTTGGATGTAGAGCAGTGCTATTTGCAAAGCGAGCTTTCAAGCCGCATCGTGAATGCCGTCCGCGAAGCAGCACTGGCGCGGTCGGTGAGCATTTTCGAGACGCGCTCGCACACGGGTTTTTTGCGAAATCTGGTTATTCGCAATTCCAATGCAAGCGGTGAGGTGATGGTTATTCTCGTAACTTCGCCCGTGCGAACAGAAGCTGACGAGCGCATGGTTGCTTGGTTTCGGCATGATTTTATTCGCTCTTTTCCCGACGTCAGCACGGCGATTCATGCGGTAACGGAATCGAAAGCGACGGTTGCGGGCGGCATTCCGCGCACGGTGCATGGAAGTGGCTTCATTACAGAAACCTTGCTGGGTGTGCGCTACCAAATTTCACCATTTTCCTTTTTTCAAACCAACACCAAACAAGCAGAGACGCTCTTTCGCGTGGCATTGGACTACGCGGGCGATTTATCGGACAAAACCGTGTGGGATTTGTACTGCGGCACAGGTTCTATCACGCTTGCGGCAGCTCGCAAAGCGAGATTTGTTGCGGGGTTGGAGATTGTTGAAAGTTCTATCAACGATGCTCGCAAGAATGCTGCGATGAATGGGATTGAAAACGTCGAGTTTATGATTGAGGATATGCAAAAAGCGGTGAAGAAGCAGGTTTTATCACGCTTGCCCGCGCCGGACGTGATTATCACCGACCCGCCTCGCGCGGGAATGCACGAGGACGTTGTGCGGAATTTACTTGATTTCGCGCCGCCTGTGCTGGTCTATGTGTCCTGCAATCCCAGCACACAAGCGCGTGATTGCGCCATTCTTGCGGAAAAATACCACGTGGAAGAGCTTCAGCCCGTGGATATGTTTCCGCATACCTACCACATTGAATCGGTCGCACGCTTGCGGCGGCGGGAATGAGTATTGGTGCGCCTTGTGGAGTACGAAAATGTTCATCATTCCATTTGCGCAAAAAATTTCACAAAATGTTGTGCTTCTTGGCACTTCTTTGAAACTCTTTTCTTGCTTTTGCGTTGGTAGAAGGAAGAAATGTTTTGTAAATTACACACTTCACGGCAAGGACGGTGCATTATGGCGCGGCTTCCATCATTCTTCTCTCCGAAACGTTTCACATCTTCCGCCCAGCGCGTATCGGACTATGCATCCAAATTTGCCTCAGCGTCAGATTCTTCTTCGTATGCGCATCACTTTGATTTTCGGAGCAATCCCATGAGCAGTTTTTCAAACGATAACCGTAATAACCGCAACGACAAGCGCGGCTGGTCGGACGATGACCGTAACGTTCCCGAGTGGCAATCCGACCTCGCTGATGCCCGCGATAAATGGCGCAAACGCCGCCGCGACCGCTGGGAGCGAGATATGGAGCGCGGTGGACGGGATTATCGCACCAAAGCTGGCGGTATTCTTGGCGAAATTATTGATATCGTCGTGGATGCCGTTGATACAACGATGGATTCCTTGAAAGACAGCCAGCAAGCGCGTGAGAAACAGCGCGGAATGGCTGCGCCCTCAGCAGTGGAGCGGTATCGGGAGGAAACGTATAAACGTCTGATGAAAAAAATGGAGCGCACCGAGCGGAGCTTAGAAGGCAAGAAAAAGGGTGTGGTTTTTAGTTTGATTATGTCAGCGTGCTTTGGTCTGAGCATGATTGTAAGCGGCGAGGAAGGCTTAGGCGTTCCAACGATGGTGTTTGGTGCAATGGCAGCAATGACCGCCTACAACGTGCGAGAAACACGCCAAAAACTCTTCCGCTTGCAAGCCGAGCATCAAGATTTTCTCGCACTTCCGTCAAATCCAAGCATTGGTGCGCCCGCCATTACCAATTTTGCGTATATGGAAAAAGCCGTGCTGCGCCACGCACTGGAACATAACGGCAAGGTATATGCGGAACTTATGGTGATTGAAAGCGAATTTACCCTTGCAGAAATTGAGCAATTTTTGAAACACGCTGGCGAAAAACGCCTTGCCTCTATCGAAGTAGATGTCAATGGGCGCACATTTTACTACTTCAGCACACTGGATAATTCCGACCCATATTCGGGATTTTCGCAGAATGTGAATAACTCGTAAAACGAGGAGATATGCTGCTTCTAGCGTATTTTTGCTGATAGACTATGTAATAAAAAAAATCCTCAAACCCCCGCATTGATGCAGGTTTGAGGATTTTTTTCTGTAGTAATGCCGTTTCTACTGTATTTTGAATACTTTGATTGTAGCAAGGCAGTATGCTGCTTTGTTCCAGAGAATTGAAAGTATTCTTTTACAATCGAAACGGTATAATTCCACTCGCGCCCCTTACACCGCCGCCTCAATATCCGCCAACACCTTCTTTGCCGCATGAACAATATTCGTCCCAGGACCAAACACCTGCTTCACACCCGCTTGATAGAGCGCGTCGTAGTCCTGCTGCGGGATAACGCCTCCTGCGACCACCAAAATATCATCCGCGCCTTCCTTGCGAAGCGCGTCAATAAGCTGCGGAACTAAGGTTTTATGCCCCGCCGCAAGCGACGACACGCCGACAACGTGAACATCGTTCTCAATCGCCTGTTTTGCGGCTTCCTGCGGGGTTTGGAAGAGTTGTCCCATATCCACATCAAAACCCAAGTCCGCAAACGCGGAGGCGATAATACGTGCGCCTCTGTCGTGTCCGTCTTGACCGAGCTTGCAGACCAGCATTCTGGGGCGGCGACCGTGTTTTTCGGCAAACGTATCTACTTGAGCAATAAAATTGTTCACCTCAGCATTATCGCCATATTCCGAGCGATACACGCCCGAAACCGTTGCTACGCTTGCTTCGTAGCGTTTGAAGGCGCGTTCCATTGCATCCGATATTTCGCCGACCGTTGCCCGTTTGCGCGAGGCATCCACAGCCGCTTCCAGCAAATTTCCTTCCCCTGATGCAGCGCGGCGAGCGAGTTCTTCCAATGCGGCATTGACGGCTGCGGTGTCGCGTGTGGCGCGAATTTGCTCCAAACGCCGCACCTGTCCTTCGCGCACGGCGACGTTATCTACATCCAGAATATCAATCGGGTCTTCTTTGGCGAGGCGATATTTGTTCACGCCGACAATCACAAATTTTCCTTGGTCAATCGCGGCTTGGCGCCGAGCGGCGGATTCTTCAATTTTTTGCTTCGGCAAACCCGCCGCGATAGCTTTGGTCATGCCTCCCAGCGAATCCACTTCGCGCATGAGTTTTCGCGCTTCTTCGATGATAGATTGCGTCAGCGATTCCACGTAATACGAGCCAGCAAGCGGGTCGGCGACGTGCGTAACGCTGGATTCTTCTGCTAAAATAAGTTGCGTATTGCGGGCAATTCTCGCAGAAAACTCCGTCGGCAGCGCGATTGCTTCATCAAAGGAGTTCGTGTGGAGCGACTGCGTTCCGCCCAGCACTGCCGCCAGTGCTTCAATCGTCGTGCGGACGATGTTGTTGTAGGGGTCTTGTTCGGTGAGCGACCAGCCAGAGGTTTGGCAATGCGTCCGAAGCGCGGTGGAAAGCGGCTTTTTGGGATTGAACTCCTGCATCATATTTGCCCATAAAAACCTTGCCGCCCTCATCTTTGCTATTTCCATGAAGAAATTCATCCCAATTCCCCAGAAAAACGACAAACGTGGCGCGAAGGAATCCACGTCCAAGCCCCGCGCGAGTGCGGTGCGCACGTACTCAAGCCCATCTGCCAGCGTGAATGCCACTTCTTGCACCGCATTCGCACCCGCTTCGTGCATATGGTAGCCCGAAATGCTGATGCTGTTGAACTTCGGCATGAATTTACTGGTGTATTCGATAATGTCCGCCACAATGCGCATGGACGGCTCCGGCGGATAGATGTAGGTATTGCGCACCATGAATTCTTTCAGGATGTCGTTTTGAATTGTGCCAGAGAGTTTATCGGCAGAAACGCCCTGCTCCTCGCCTGCAACGATGTACATTGCCAAAACAGGAATAACTGCGCCGTTCATGGTCATCGAAACCGACATTTCGTCAAGCGGAATGCCGTCGAAGAGAATCTTCATATCCTCGACCGAATCAATCGCCACGCCCGCTTTGCCGACATCGCCCTCGACGCGCGGATGGTCGGAATCGTAACCGCGATGCGTTGCCAAGTCAAACGCCACCGAAAGCCCTTTCTGCCCCGCCGCTAGGTTTTTTCGATAAAACGCATTCGATGCCTCCGCCGTTGAAAAGCCAGCGTATTGGCGGATTGTCCAAGGGCGATTCGTGTACATCGTGGCGTAGGGACCGCGCAAATACGGGAAGATACCCGGCATAGTCTCCTCAAAGCCGATAGATTCAAGGTCGGTGGCGGTGTAAAGCGGCTTTACCGTGATGCCTTCGGGCGTTTGGCGGTGCAGTGCTTCGAGCGGTTTTTCCTTGAGTTCTTTTTGCGCGAGTGCGCTCCATTGGTCGCGTGTGGAAGCCATAGTTGGAAAGGATGAAATTTGAGGGATGAAGGATGAATTTTCAAACGAATACAATTTTTTCAATACGTGATGACAACGGCGACTTTCCTTGAAACTGGAAAATTTGAAATGCCACATCCTGAGCAATCATCAAGGTTTCATCAATCGTCCACGCTTGCACGACTAATCCTTGCACATCGTCGGAAGTCGCAAGATAGAAGCCTTCGGGCAGTTTTTCGATATGAAGGGAGATGGTGTAGTGCATTTTCAAGTCTTGAGTTATGGTGTTGAGGAATATGGTCCCACAAACTTATCGCCGTTAAAATGAATGAGATAGTCGGGATTATCGGCAATCCAAACTTCTGTTTCCCACGCAATTTCGCTTGACCACTTCCGAAATTCTGTACGGCTCAAAAACGCTGTAACATAGATAATATCTGCTGTACACTGCTTCATCAGTGATTGTAACTCTAAGCGACGAACCTCGCTGATTGGTCCGCTACTATGAACCGCTTCAATCAAATATAACCAGTTTTTATCGGGATTGTAAGCAATAATATCGGGAAGTTCATCATGCAAAAGTTCAAAAAAATGCAATGAAGTCAGAGTTTCACGGTCTATATGCAAAAATTTATTGGTCTCAAACGCTAGTCCAAAACTATGGGCTTTAGCCCAAGACTTTAGAGTTTCTACAAATGCTCCAAAGTTTGCATCCACATTGAGTTATCGGCAATAATGGAGGTTGTTTGTAGAACTTCACTTCTGCTCCAACCATCGGCGCACATAGTCGCCCTGCGGGTCGTACATGGAGGCTTGCTTGGGAATATTGAAGTAGCGGTCTTCGCGTGGGTCGTTGCCGATGCCCGCCGCATAATTCCAGTTTCCGTAGTTCGAGCAAACATCATAATCCACCAACTGCGATTCAAACCACTCTGCGCCCATATGCCAGTGCAGCTTCATATCTTTCACAAGATAGCTCGCCACATTTTGCCGACCGCGATTCGACATAAAACCCGTCAGCAAGAGTTCGCGCATATTTGCATCCACAAAGGGAACGCCTGTGGTGCCAGTTTTCCAGCGTTCAAATGCCTTCCAATCCAGATTCCATGAGCGTTTCACGTTCATAATGCCCGAAGCGCGAAAGAGTGCGGTGTCGTATTTTCGTGCCGTAAAACGGAAGAAATCGCGCCAGAGAAGCTCAAACACCAACCAGTACGTGGAATCATTCGTAACGCGCTCCCGCTCGTAGCGCTGCACTTCGGCAAAAACAAAACGCGGCGACAAACAGCCCAGCGCAAGCCACGCCGAGAACTTCGAGGAATAATCCGCACCAATCAAACCATTGCGGGTTTCTTTGTAATTTTTCAGACAATCGCGCTCCCAGAAGTAGTCTGCAAGACGCTTCAATGCTTGCGTTTCGCCGCCTTTGAAGGGCAGAACAGCACGGGAGTCAGGCGTTGGCAGGTCGCTTGTTGGGCAAAGGTCTTGCAGAGAAGGAATTTCCTGTTGTGGCAAGCGAGAAAATGCTGAAGGCAGCGTAATTGCTTGCGGCGTAGGAAATATTGCTCGCACCTTCGACTTTTTCTCAACATCCTTGCGAAAGTGCGTAAAAACGTCGGGTAGCTGCTCGGTATTGAAGGGAATATCGTTCAGGTGATGCAGGGTGCTGCCCCAAAAAGAAACATCCTGCACGGGAGAATTATTCACGAGCGTTTTGCTCAGAGCCTCGACCAATGCTTGCTCGACGACTAATTCTTCATCGGTAACTTCTTCGTGGAAATAGACCGCTTGCGCAGCAATCTCGCGGGCAAGGCTTGGTAAAATTATTTCTGGCAAGCCGCGCCGAATGAGCAAATCCGCGCCTCGTGAGCGCAGTGCCGCTTGCGTATCCTCGACGCTTTCGCGCAAAAACTGCGCCCTGACCGCGCCCGTTTTCGGAAAACCCAACGACGTGGTTGCAAACTGGCGGTCGTCGAAGCAATACACTGGCAAAACCTCGTCTGCATCGCGCACGGCGCGGGCAAGAGCTTCGTTATCGTGGAGGCGCAAATCGTTTCTGAGCCAGACAATAACGGTGGTAAATTTTTTCATAGAATCTGAGCAAAAAAATCAATAGGTGTGGTGTGAATAACAAAGGATTATGTGCGCATCTCGCGTTGCAAGCGAGCAAGTTGCTCATTTTCGCCCGTAAGAATCAGCGTCATGCTAGATTCTATCAGGGTTTCAGGCAAGGCGGGAAACTGAACGGATTCATCTGCATTTTTGACAGCAAGAATAACGACGCGAAAGCGTTCAGGGAATTGCAGTGCCGTGATGGACTTACCCCACCATACAGGAAAATCGCGGACGGAGAACTCTTCTACGGCGAGGTCGAGTGTATTGGTGCGCGTAACAATCTCGAAAGCATCAACAATATTTTCTTGCAAAAGCATCTGCGTCATGCGCACTGCGCCTATTTCCTGTGGCGATAGCACTGCATTTGCCCCAGCGCGGAGAAGTTTGCTTTTGGCGGTGCTTTGTTCGGCTCTGGCAACGATGTATAGGCTCGGATTCAGTCCCCGTGCGGTCAGAGCGACGAAGATATTTGCCGCATCGGTGGGCAAGGACGTAACCAAGCCCTTTGCGCGAGAAATACCAGCTTCGTGAAGAACGCCTTCATCGGTCGCATCGCCCACAAGCGCGATTCCACCGTGCGTACGAAAGGTTTTTATCGCAATTTCATTCATGTCAATCACCACAAACGACTTCTCCGCCGTGCGTAATTCCTGCGCAATCCGCGCTCCAGCACGCCCAAAACCACACACAATGTAATGCTGTTCCATAGTACGAAGTTTGCGGTGGAGAATGCGTTTCGTGATAAATTCTGGCTGAAGAATGGCTTCCACAACAATCGTGAGCGCGTAGGCAACAATGCCCGTTCCTACAACAATAAACGCCATCGTAAAGGCGCGTCCTGCGTGCGAGAGCGGATGCACCTCGCCAAAGCCAATCGTTGCCATCGTGATAATCGTCATGTAGAGCGCGTCGAAGAGATTCCATCGCTCAATCAGCACATATCCTGTTGTTCCGAGCATTGGCACGATAGCCAAAAGCAACAACGCCAAGAGCAGTTGATTTCCCAATAAAACGCTGATTGTACGCTCGCTCCAGCGCACAAGAGAGCGCACAATCGGGCGAAAAACAGTACGAAGAAATGTACTCATGGGCTGCGTACTCATTTTTTGAGTGACGAAATGCTCTGTACGCGACAAAATTTTTTCCATAGTGGCACAGACATTCTTGTCTGTGAGTGTTGGTGCGAGGTTCAAGCGATGAACACAGGCAAGAAGTCTCAA
>RDXM01000141.1 GCA_004292595.1 Candidatus Kapaibacterium sp.
AGAGCCAGTGTACCAGAAGCCCAAAAAACGTGGGCGACCGAAAAAACAGGTCAAGAACGAATAATGTTCATACTCCACGCTTGAGTGGGGTGCGACCACCAATGTTCTCGCTGTTCCACAAATAGGGTCAAATACAATACCAGAGTTGGGCTCAATAATTTCAACATATATTTTCAAAATGGAGTCGGGTACGAATAGCTCAACTTGGTTGATTTCCTTTTCAGTTGATTCTGCAAATTTATTGAGGAAGAATTCATAGATTTTCCCGAACATATCGCCTTCAGCTTTTTGCAGTGCTTCTTTGTTGAAGATGCGCAGGAGTTCGTGCAGAAGTTCTTTGCTGAAAATAGAGTAGTTGTGAGGCAGAACGCGGCTAAGATTCTCGTGTTCGTTTTCGATGGCTTTCATAGCGTTATCAATCGCCTCGCCAATGTCTGCGCTCTCGGGCAGTGCTGCCAAATAATCGAACCGCGCACTTTCGGGCAAAAAGAGTGCGTTGCGTGCGAGAAAATCTTGCTTGGTAATGGCTCGTCTGCCGCGATGCGGATGCACAGGCAGGGCGGCTTCGACTTCGACCAGTGCTTTTTGAAAACGATTAAAAGCGTGGCGCAAAAATATCAAGCCCAGCACGGGCATGGAGTATTCGGAAGCAGTCAGTTTGCTATTGGCGCGAAGCTGGTCGGCGGCTTTCCAGAGGTCGTTTTCGAGACGGCGGAGTTGTTTTCCTTGCATTGGTTCTTGTTGGATAGGGTTACAAAAAAAGCCTGAAACCAAGACGGTCACAGGCTTTTCACTTCGTCAAAAAAATATTCTTCGCGCATTAGTCACATTAGTCAATCGTACCGCCAAGCCGAATAATTCCTGCTTTTGCTTCGTTAATAGATTCGGAAAACTCTTGCGAATGAGCGATAGATTTGTACAGTGTGATAGCTTTGTCTTTATTGCCAGCTTTTTCGTAGTGCATTGCCGCAAAGAGGCGGTAGCGGTCTTCGTCGCCCAATTTCGCGCCTAAGACTGCCGCATCTTCGTATAATTTCGCTGCTTCTGCGCTGTTGCCCGCTTGCGCTTTGCAGGAAGCCAAGCCTGCTAAACCACCCATTTTCGTAATGTCGCTGCTTGCGGAGCTTGCTTTATCGAACATTGATTCTGCTTCACTGTAGCGGTTCAAGGATGCAAGTGCGCTGCCAGCATACAACGCCGACAAACGCCCGCTTTCGCTTGAGCCGTATTGCGCTGCGATTGCGTTCAAACCAACAACTTGTTCGCCACGAATGGTGCCAGCAACGCCGCCGATTGCTGCTTCCATCTGTCCAGCATCAAAGAAGGGGCGAATGCGTGAGAGTTTCAATGCTGCTTCTTGTTCTGTTTTTTCTTGATTGTAACGATAAAAGAAAAATCCACCGACAAGCAAAGCAATGACACCAATACCAATCAAGGCAAATTGAAATATCCGCTTGCGCTGTGCTTCGGCTTCGCTTACTGCATCCAGCGTGTTATCAATAAATTCTTCGTTATTTTCGAGTATTTCTTTGGTACTCATTGCAATATGTTTGAACAAAATGGAAAAGACAATTTATTGTTGCACGCCCGAAGGGAGTCGAACCCCCAACCTTTGGAACCGGAATCCAACGCTCTATCCTAATTGAGCTACGGGCGCGTACAGTTGATATATACTAAAAAGTTTGGTACTTTAGATGTAGTCCACCTCAAAGGTGGACTACATCTTATTCCTTCACTTTTTGTCTAGGTTTTGGCTCTTTTTGTGACACCAAAACCCAAATGCAATCTCATAAAAAAGGCTGTAGCGAATTTTCAGGGCATTGACGAAGAATGCCGCAAAAAATTTCGAGTACAGCCTACAAAATTACGCTTAATCCCAGAAAAAAACAATTCTTTTTTCATCAGCCACGCATACAGCATTTATGCGGGTTTCCAAACACGCCGAATCCAGTGATTAAGCGGGTCTTCGACAAACTTAAAGAGAATGATGGCAATAATATTCAAGGCAACAAACTGCGTAATCACGCCCAGCGTTGTGTGTTCGTGCGGCAAGATGCGGCTTACGATTGCTTGCGTCAAGCCCATATGAATCAAGTAATAAATGTACGAGCTTTTGCCCAGCAGCACCATCACGTCGGTTGCCAGAAAGCGACGCAGCCATGATTGCTCCACGATTAAGCCGTAATAAATCATGGCATAGCAGATTGGCAACACAAAGTTATTCAGCACACCACCAATCGGGTGGAACATTCCAACGCCCATGTAGAGATTTGGCGATTGAAACGTGGACATCCCGTAGATACACGCCATTGCGCCAGCAACGCCCATCCACGTTACGAAGCGCGTTTGCGGCATTGTTCCTGATTGTTCGCGCTCCATCAGGAATTTTGCCAGCCACATACCGCAGAAAAACTCAAAACACCGCCCAAAAAATGTGTAGTAAAACACAAATATAAACGGCGAGAAAAACTGACGGAACTGAATCGCATCGCCAATCAAGTAGAGCAAAAAGCCTGTACAATAGACGATTCCTAGCGGCGCGAGGAAATTCCACCGACGAATAGCAAGGAAAAAGAGCGGAGCAGAAAAATAGAAGCATTCTTCCACTGTCAGCGTCCAGCCTTGCGGAATGCCCGTGAACAAGTAATCAAACGAAAAACCGCGCAAAAAGGTCAGGTTCAGAAAAATAACGTCTGGCTTCAATTCGCCATGTCGCAGAAAACGGCTCGCAAAACCGGCCATTGTCAGCAAAAAATACATCGGATAAATCCGCGCCACACGATTGCGAATGTACGTCAGCCACCAGCGTTTATCAAGCGTGGCGGTTTGATAATAGCGTTGGAAAATCAAAAAACCACTGAGAACAAAAAACAATCCTACGCCCGTGTGAAATTCCTTAAAAAGCTGGAGAATAAACGGCGGCAAAGCAGGAATAGGAAAATGGTGAAAAAACACCATGTATGCTGCAATCGCACGAACACCCGTAATTTGCGGGATATAGCCTGTGTCGGTAGATGGTTTGCTCATAGATGCGCAACGTAATTGGATTCAAAAATGAAAGGAAATATGCAATGTGGAAGCTCTCGAAATCCAGAAAACAACACAGACAAAAACCGCACATCACCATTCTCGTGGTGCGCAGTTCTTGTCTGTAGTTCGGTAATTATAGCAAAGGCAAAAGCATTCTGGCTGCTTTAGCGATAGGTCGGAAATTTCTCTGGCATGGGTAGCGAACCTTGCACGCCCATAAGCGGGAAATCTTTGCGAAGCGGGAAAAGCCCTTCGCCCGTTTCGGGATCCACAAAATCTTCTGGCATATAGAAACGGCGTAGGTCGGGATGCCCCTCGAAAACAATTCCGTACATATCAAAGGTTTCGCGCTCGAACCAGTTTGCTGCTTCGTACACGTCTGTCAGCGACGGACAGTGCGGCTCTTCATATTCAGACAGCGCGACTTTGCAGCAAATACGGGCATTGTGCGTGAGCGAGTACAAAATATAGACGACTTCATAGCGATGCTCACGGCGGTAATGGTCTATTGCCGTAATATCAATAATCATCTCGAAACTGCTGCGAGGATTATCGCGCAGTTCGCGCATAGCTTCGAGAAGGTCGCCACGCTCAATCATCACCGTTAATTCGCCCTGATGCTCTACCGTCTGGACTGTGCCGCAAATAGGCGCGAGAACTTCAAGCACCGTCGTTTTTGTGAGTGTTTCGGATAATCCTGCTGCTACTGCCATAATGTACGCTTTGATAAAAGTGGTTGGGAGTCTAGTAAACGAGATGCGATTTACAATTCAGAACGCTTGTTAAATTCCTGTGATTTCGTTGTATCCTTCAGATACTGCGGGACGGTGCCGATGATGTAGTCCCATAAAGGATTACTCACGCCATATGCGGTGTCGCTATCTTGGTAGTGATGACGCATATGATAGGTTTTCAGAAAACGCCCAAATTTGCTGGTCATGGGCAGGTGATGGGTTGCGTAATGGATAGAATCATAAATCATATATCCAACGATAAATCCAGCAAATGCGCCATTTGCGTACACACCAAGTATCGCAAGAAAAGCACCATAAAATAGGGCTGCGAGCGGAATGCTGACCAGAAGCGGCATCACAAGCCGCGTACTATCGCGCGGATAGTCGTGGTGAATACCGTGAACGAGAAAGTGAATACGCTGCCCCCAGTCCGATGTTGGATGCGAATGAAATACCCAACGGTGCAGCACGTATTCGGTGAGCGTCCAAAAAAACGCACCAGCAGCGAATACTGCCAAGGTGAGCCATAGACCAAGCGCATTATACGAAAGATATATCGTGTAAGCGGTTACGGGAACGAAAGTAGCAAGTGGTGTTACTGGATGAATATGCGAAAAATACTCCAGCACGGGATTTTTGAACAATGGTATCGTCTCGTCCTTATTGGAGACAAAACGTCCTTTTGTACTGGCTTGTTCGTGTGCTTTGATGCGGTGTGCTTCCATAGTGAGTTGCGTGATTAGTCAAAAAAAATGAGACAAATACAAGTGGTGGTGATACAAGGGGCAATGATACAAAGGGCAATGATACAAAGGGCAATGATACAAAGGGCGATACTGCACGTTTTGTCCGTGAAACGCACGTACAAGGGCGTTTCGCAACACCTGCGATGTATCTACGACGTATCGCTGCGAAATTCTTTGCCGAAACGGAGAAAAATAGTGTTTCGTAATAGAATTTTACTAAATTACGGAATAATTCCGAAACCGCGATAAAAGAAAAATAGTTCCATCTGCCTTTGGGTCTCATTTTCGTAAATAGAGTTCGTAAATAGAGAGGCAGGATGTTCCATAAAAATACGGTAACGTTGGCGGAAATCGGTATTAGTGTATTTTTGTTTGGTAGTGTGTGATTTCTCTCGGTACTGCCTACACCGCTACGGGCGTTGAAGGAATTTCAGAGAAAATCATTTGGTAGGTATTCTCCATGCGTCATTCTTGGCAAACGCTATTACGGCACGAATTTTGCGAACTGTATCTGCAAGAGCAAATCCTATTGTTTTGTCGTCTTTAGATATCTGGCTGATTTCTAAAGCTGCACACGTGATAATTCACTTGCTCTACAAGCACTTGCTCCACAAGCAATGACAGGGACGAAAACAGGCAGAAAAATTTGTGCTGCGTTGTACTTGGTTCATTTTTCTTGTTCATAAGGATAGATATATGCCCGAGCAAATAATATGGTGGATAGGTTTTCACGTCTTTATTTTCGTGATGCTTGCCTTGGATTTGGGTGTTTTTCACCGAAAATCGCACACAGTTTCCATGCGGGAAGCTCTTTCATGGAGTGCGATATGGGTTGCGCTCGCATTAGTTTTCAATGCAGGTGTGTACTTCCTCAAGGGATATGATTCCGCTTTAGAATTTCTGGCTGGCTATCTTTTGGAAGAATCTCTCAGCGTTGATAATTTATTTGTCTTTTTGCTGGTCTTTTCGTATTTCAAAGTTCCGTCCGATTACCAACATAAAGTCTTGTTTTGGGGTATTATTGGTGCGCTGGTGATGCGAGCACTATTTATCGGCGTTGGTACGATATTGATTGCAAAGTTCCACCTCATTCTCTACCTTTTTGGCATATTTCTCGTCATCACTGGTGTTCGCATGGCATTAGATAAAGGCGATGAAGTGAATCCTGAAAATAATATCCTTGTCAAGCTCTTTCGACGATTTTTTCCTGTCAAGGATAGTTATGTTGGCGAGAACTTCTTTGTTGTCGAAAACGGTCGCCGGTACGCAACATTGCTCTTTATCGTGCTGATTATCGTCGAAGCAACCGACATCCTCTTTGCAGTGGATTCCATTCCCGCTGTTTTTGCTGTTACCCAAGACCCCTTTATTGTCTATACCTCCAATATCTTTGCCATTTTAGGCTTGCGCTCGCTCTACTTCGCACTGGCTGGTATTATGAACCTGTTTCACTATTTGAAATTTGGCTTGTCAATTATTCTTTCCTTCATCGGATTTAAAATGCTCATTATGGATATTTACAAAATTCCTATCGGCTTGGCACTAGGTTTTGTTGTGTTCGTATTAGCAGCATCTATTATCGCTTCTAAGATTTGGCCCAAAGCAGACAGTGAAACCGAAGGACATAGCAAAGCCGCATAATATTCAGATTCTTCCTTTGAAGTGCGCATCCCTTGGCGTGTATCGAATATGATATATTTTATTTCCGACCAACACTTAGGATTAGACCTACCAAAGAACGATGACAAACACCGCGAACATACCTTGGTAGAATTTCTTCGCACAATAAAGCCGCACTGTGAGCGGCTTTTTATTTTAGGCGACCTTTTTGACTACTGGTTTGAATACGGCACTGTTATCCCAAAACAGCATATTCGTACTCTTGCAGCCCTCAGTGATTTTGCAGATTCTGGGATTCCTGTTGATTATCTTATCGGTAATCACGATTTTGGTCATCGTCATTTTTTTGAACACGAACTGGGTATTCGCATCCACGCTGGCGACCTCGCGCTCGCGCTCCACGGAAAACGATTTTATCTTGCACATGGCGACGGCAAAATTCCTCACGACTTCACCGCTCGTATTGTACGTTCTCTTTTGCGCAATCCTCTGTCTTTGCGCCTTTGGCAATGGATTCATCCCGATATTGGTATTCGGCTTGCAGCATGGGCATCGCGGAGAAGTCGCATGAAGGCTCGTGAAAACGAGGATAATCTCCATTTTCGACAAGAACGCACAGCATTAGAACATTTCGCACTGTATCAGTTCCAGCAAGGCTACGATGTGGTCATCATGGGGCATTTGCACAAAGAATGTTTCATGCAAGCACGTCGTGGTGAGATACACTCTGCTCTAGCACAATCGTTCTCTGCCATTTCCCCACATTCCTGTTCTCTGCACGATACCTCTCACGTATATTGCAATCTCGGAACATGGCTCAATGCACCATTCTATGCGGTGTTCGAGCCTAGCGGTGGAGTCATACAATTATCTTTATTTGAGCAACACCAGCAGCCATTGTAAGCTCAAATCAAATATTGTAGGCTCACATTCGGTGCTTCGGCAAACATTATTTCTGTTGAAGGTGGTCTTGTTTTCGTATCCAGTCTGCAATATCGCGCACCACCTCTTGCGGGATATTCGCTGGACGCTCGACGGTTTCTTTTTCGGCTGGCTGCGGCACGAGCAGATTCACCAGTTTCGGATATGATTTCCATTCGACATTTTTTTTCGCACTAAAGATACTCTTCCACTTCGGAAATTCTTCCTCAAAACTCATGTAGTTATCGCGCTCACCATGCAAAATCAACATCGGAAAAAGCGCATTCTGCAAGGCTTTGGTGTGATTGTATGACCGTAAATCCAACCAAAAGCTCGCTGGTAGATTAAAAGGTAATGTATTCGGCAGTGTCTTGGACGAGAGTGTATCGCTGGTGGCGATTTTTATTTCTTTTTCTAAGGTTGCCATGACGCGCTGTTCGTCGGCATTCATATTGCCATCCAGCATAAATGCTCGCTTGAATCGGGTGCGAAGAGATTCCATCCACGATTGCGCATTGGGCGCAAGCAAAACAGCAGATTTTATGCGGGGTTGGCGTGGGTTTTTCTCTGCATCGCGCTCGTAAATGCGTGGCAGCAGTGTGGCAGCAAGATTCGGTGCAATCATCACAATATTCTTATCATCTATCATTGTTTTCGATTGATTGACACCAGAAAGTGCCTCCGCAGCAAGCATTCGAGCGGTTTCCAGCGCGGCAACGGCATCATCAATCACTTCCTCACGGACGGTGAATGTTGTTGCTTCTGCGCCTTGGAGAGCGTAGCGTTTTGTGCGTTTGTCGTAGCGAATACTCGCAATCCCACGCATTGCCAACCCCAAAGCAAGGTCTTTGCTGGGCTTCAGAGGTCCGCTTGTGCGGTCTTTATCTTCTGCACCAGCACCGTGCAGCAAAATGGCGATGGGTAATGTAGCAGTGGTGCTGCGATTTTTCGGCAAGGTCAGTACGCCATCAAGCGGATACGCACTTCCTGCGCCAATGGTGACGGAACGCTCTTCAATGCTATCCATGCGGACATACTGCGGCAGTCTGTATTTTGCTGTCGCGCCTGAAAAGGCAATCCCGTTCAGCAAGTGCTTGTCGGTGAAAGAAAATTTTACGTCGAAGGGCATCAGTGCAAATTCCGCTTCAACCGTTACGAGGTCGCCCGTTGCAAACTGCTCTGCGCTTGTAGCGACGATGCGCTTGTACGCGCCGAGCGATTCCTCGCGTTTGCGCCATTGCTTTGCCAGTTGCAGAGGGGTGATTTTTACGACGGTGGTGTCAAATTCTCGGGTAATTGTTTCATATTCAGTCAGTCGCAGCAAGGTAAACATTGCTTGCGCCCGCTCCAAATGGTTCTCTTTTGGAATTTGTGCGAAGGCAGCATTGGCCGCCGCCGCTTCAGTTCGAGCATACAACGGCGAAATATTCACACGTTGCCGTGCTGTTGCTTGTGCCGATTCATTCTGTGCGTTGGCAGTGGTAGCAAGCACCCAATTTCGCACAGGAATCGTCGCACCAGTAACGCCCTGCGCCGTTGCAATCGTCACCGACAGTGTGCTGCGTTCTGGCGTGCGCGGTGCTTGGTTTTGGGCAGGAGATTGCGCAAAAAGTTTTTGGCTGATACAACAACACTCTCCACAAATACAAACAACCGAGAGAGCAGCAATGACGCGGGCCAAACGAATACGAGAAAATTTCATGGAATAATCAACAGTGAAAAAAGACGAGAAAAGAACCTGCCGTGCTGGCAGAATGCCTACGCACCTGTTTCTATCGGTGCTTGCGCTTGTTCATGGAGTGCCGTGGTAGTGATACGCCGATGCGAGGCGTTCCAATACGGCATACCATTGCGAAGGAAAATTGCCTGCGGGCTTTCGTGGCGAATACCCAAGCGAGATTCTATCTCGTTGGAAATCGGGCGAGCATCCTGCACAACGCAATAATACACCGTTACGGGGGCAGTATTTTCGCGGAGAAAATCTAAAAATTCTTCCCATGCTGCCGCGCTAAGGTCGCACGTTGCGCTATGCTTGAAAAAAAGTGTTATTCCTGTTTGAGCCGCTTCCAGTGCGCTAGCAAGGTCGGGAAGCTCGCGGAGTTCGTGCATTTGTGTCATATTTTTCAAATGGTGTTGATGCAGTAATGTGATGCCATAAAAAATCAGAAGTGTAGAGAATTTATTTCTTCAGAGACGGCTGCTCATTGACAATAAACACCCGCTCACCGTCACGAATCATGCCGTATTTTTCTCGTGCGATGCGCTCAATCATTACGGTATCGGTTTCAAGCTGATGTATGACGGCTTTAAGTGAGTCCTGCTCCTTCGTGGCAGCTTCTACGCGCTCTTTAAGGCTGCGCTGTTCCCACTCAAGAGAAACACGCGAAAAAAGACCCCGCGAAGAAAACAGCGTATATGCCGCAAGCGGAACACCTATCAGCATTCCAAGCATAAGGCGGCGTTTTTTTTGGTCGGTCATTGGCTGTTGGTCATTAGTGGTTCGTCATTGGCTACAAAGCAAGCATTGATAGAACTTTCCAGCCTTTATCCTTTTGCTTTTTCTGTCATTTGTACTAAATCCCACAAATTACCGTACAAATCCTCGAAAACAACAACTGTTCCATAGCTTTCTTCTCTGGGTTCACGGACGAAGTGAATACCGTTCGCCTTCATGTCGTTGTAATCGCGCCAGAAATCATCTGTTTGGAGAAAGAGAAAGACGCGCCCGCCCGTTTGATTGCCGACGAATGCCTCTTGTTCTGGCTTGGATGCTCGTGCCAGCACAAGTGCTGTTCCGACAGAATTTGGTGGCGCGACTACCACCCAGCGTTTATTTTGCTCCGCCTGATAAGTGTCCTCGACAAGCGTAAAATGGAGCTTTTTCGTGTAAAAGTCTATTGCTTCGTCGTAATCCCGCACTACGAGCGCGATGTTAAAAATAGATTGCTGCATATGCCGTTATTCCTGCTTACTATGCTGCAAAAAGTGGTTAATCTCCGTCGCAATGCCGTTTGCAACGCGCACACAGCGCAAATCTGCTGGAAAGACCTGCGGTTTAATAACCGACGTACCAAGCAGCATCCGCACACATTCCTGCGCCCCTTCGACGATAGACGGGTGCGGGTGAATAAGTTCGGCAAGCTCCGCAATCCCTTTGCCCATATGAATTAGCAATGCCGCCGCCTGAATCGCGCTTGAGGACTGCTCTCCAATAATGCGCATCCCCAAAAGCCGCATATCATCATCATCGCTGACGAGAATTTTGTACAGCCCTTTCAAACTCCGCATTGCGATTGCGCGATTGATGTAATTATAGCTAAATGTCGCCACACGGTACGGAATCCCTTTCTGCATCAGCATCTGCTCATTCGCGCCCACACCCGATGATTCTGGCATGAGGAACATAATTGTTGAGATATTTTCGTAGCTCAAATGCTTGTTCGCTTGAGAATTGTACATCGTTTCAATGACGTGTCGCCCTTCCAATTCGCCCACATTCACAAGGCAAATATCGGCAGTGAGGTCGCCGACGGCAAAGATATTCGGGATATTTGTGCGCCCGTCGCTATCAACGATGAAGTTTCCGCTATCGGTAATATTTATCCCAATTTCACGCGCTCCCAAGCCACCAACCGCCGTAACGCGCCCAATCGAAATCAAGGCTTTTTCGACGTTGTAGGTTTCCACGCGCCCGTTCTTGAACTTCAGCGTGTAATTTACCCAGCCTTTTTCGTCAATTTCCATTTTCTCCAAACTTGCGTTGCGATGAATCTGGATGCCGCTTGCAACGAAGTTCTCGGTAATCATTTCGGAAATATCTTTGTCCTCAAATGGCAAAATATGGTCGGCTTTGTCAATCAGACGCACGTCGGTCATGCCGAAATTAGAAAAAATAGAAGCAAACTCACAGCCAATCACGCCCGCACCAAGAATGACCATGCTTTCAGGGAATTTTGTCCAATTCCCAACGCCATCGCTGGTCGCAATGCTTTGCTCGTCAATGGTAACATTCGGCAATTTGCGCGGAATGCTTCCTGTCGCCAATACGACGTATTCCGCCGTGATAGTTTCCTTGCCTTTCGGCGTTGTCACCTCAATTTCATGCGCCGAAACGAGCTTCCCAAAGCCATGAATGAAGCGAAAACGGTCGCAACAAATGTGTTCTGCGAGTTCATTCACCTGCTTGGCAAGCTGTTCGTGGCGTTCCTGCACGGCTTTGTTTGCTACTTTTACAATCTGCGCAAAGTCCAATTTGTAATCGAACACCGTATAGCCACGCTCAGTTACGCGCAAGCGCCGCACATCGCGCGACAGCTCCCAGAGCGTCTTCGAGGACAGCGCACCGTTGTAAATTGCCGCTCCACCCAACCGGTCTTTTTCAATCAAAATAACACGCTTGCCAAAGTCCAGCGCCCGCATTGCCGCTGCATATCCAGCAGGCCCTCCACCAATAACACAAACATCACAGTTTTGCATGGTCAATGACTCCAAAAATAATAAAAATGAAAAACAAAAATATCTACACTAAAAATGGATAAAAATTGTATATCGAAAAGTGAAGGAATTGAGATGTAGTCCACCTTCAAGGTGGACTACATCTGAAGCAGCAATTTCTTGAGTAGGAGAAGGAGCTTCAAAGCACTCCACATCCCATCAATACTGCGTTTTCGGGATATGCTGCTGGCTTGAAAAGTGTGTTTCTCGCGCCAGTGTTGCGCCGTTTCTGCTAGAAGTAGCTGAATGCAGCATATTTCCTTGTCCCGCAGAGGTATCAGCATTATGCGATAAGATGAGCTGCGCAGCAGGCGACATCGGCGAAGAGTAGGTGTGGCTTGGGCGCAAAGGCTGTTCGAGTGCTTTGGCAAAAACAGAATCAAGCTGTCCCATTGGTAAATTCTTGATAGATTGTACGATATGGTCTTGCCAGGCACCTGCGGCGGCTTCAAAATCATCTTTCTCGAAGCGGCGTTCAATGATGTCGTGCGTGTTGTTGCGGTACATCACCACGTCAATCGGGAAGGAAACATCGGTCGCGCTCATAAAGGTTGCGTCGAATGCCAAATAACCGACTTTCAGCGCGAAATCCATTGGCGAAGCAAAGCCCAAAGCCCTGTCTAATACTGGCTTTCCGTACCGTGCCGAGCCAATAATATGATACGGTGTGCCTTCGCCAATTTCTACCCAATTCCCTTCGGGGTACAGCAAAAAGAGGCGGTGTTCGCTATCGCGCTCCAGCTGCCCGCCAATCAGCGCATGGATATTGAAGTCCAGCCCACCTTTTTTCAATGCGTCGCGGTCTTCGTCGGCAACGCGGCGTATTTGCTTGCCAAATTCATTCACGGCTTTGTAGAGTTTATCAAAATGATGTTCATTATCTTCAATGACTTCCGTGAAATACGTGAGTGCTTTATCGCGCACCGAGCGCAAACCAGAAGTCATCAAAAACATCGGATAGCGACCGTAGCGGTGAATCGTTACTTTCTTTGCGGTAATACATTCCGAGCCAGTCGTGATGCGGGTATCAGCAATTCCAACTAAGCCATCTTTTACCTTAATTCCTAAACAAAAAGTCATAAATTCAGTGTTGAGTGTTGAGTTTTCAGTGTTGAATTGTTTCGGCGAAAGCCTCATAAAATCTGGCACGGACAGTAGCGCAGACTTGAGGGATTCCCTCAACTTGTCTGCGAAAGTCTTAGCTCCCTAAGTACACGACAAAACCTTTGAAAGACTGATAAAATCAGGCTTCAGTGGCACAGACATTCTTGTCTGTGTTTTCCGCCTGAAGCCTGCACTAACACTCACAGACAGGAATGTCTATGCCACTAGAGAGGAAATTTTGTCGCGGACTTAGCCTATTTTCATCCTTCAGATTTCATACTTCGCCTTAGTACATCCTCGCCATCCACGCATCCACTGTATTAAAATTGTTGATAGCGTTTGCAAAGCGGGCTGGTGCGCCTTCGTCCATGCGAAGATATAGCGCGGGTTCGATAAGTTCAAATTCCATGACCACAAAATGTTCTGTGGTGTTCGCCTTTGGAAGCCGCACAAAATCTACTCTCGCGTACAGGGGCGATGCTGGAAGTACCTCCATTGCTGCATCGGCTTGCTGGCGTAATTTTTCGCTGGGCTGTACGCCGCGAATGTAGCCGCCATGCTCTTCCTGAACGCGAAAATCATTCTCTTTCGGTGTTTTCAAAATAGCATGACTATATTCACCAGCAAAATAAAACAGCGAAAACTCGCCTTCCTCCAGCACTGACGGCACAAAGGGCTGCACCATAAATGCGCGATTGCGGAAAACATCCTGAAGCATGGGCAAAAGCTCCAAACGCTGATTGTACGGCACGCGGTAGGTGTGGTCGGCGTTTGCGCTGATAACGGGCTTGATGATAAGCTCTGGCGTAGATAATTGCCCATACCACGCATGAATACTCGCTTCGTGAAGGTCGTTCGCATTTTCGCCCCAACACGTCGGAACAATCGGAATACCGCGTGTTTCCAACTCTCGGAGGTAGCGTTTGTCCAGATTCCAGCGTACAAGCGGCAACGGGTTCTGCAATTCCGCGCTCGAATGCGTGATTTTATCTAACACCCGCAAAAATTCGTCGGGCGCGTTTTGGTAATCCCACGGAGAGCGGATAATCACAAGGTCGTAGAGGTCCCAGTTTACTTGCGCCCGCCACGAAACGGTTTCCACTTCCCATTTTAAGCGGCGAAGCGGTTCGTAGGCGAGTTCGTCATCAATCACGAAATCATCGGGATTATCCATCGAAAGGAAAGCGCAACGTTTGGAGTTCATTGGGGCAAATGTTGAGTTTTGAGTGCTGAATTTTGAGTTCGTTTTTGGTAACTGGTCGGGTCTCGTCGATGAAGAGGGGACGCAGATTGAAGATGATTGGATTGATGAAGATGATAGTAGATGTTTTCTGCTCGTTAATCATCTTCATCCATTCAATCTGGGCTTCATCTGCGTCCAAAAAATCACGATGCAGCTTCCGTCATAATTTCCGTCATGCGGCGCACAAACACTGCTGGAGACGGCATATTTCCTTCCAAGAGCAATGCTCCTTCGTACAACTGCGTGATAAACTGACGCAAGCGCGGGCTGCCTGGCTCTGCAAGCTGCATCGCAGCGAGCTTTGTGATAAGCGGATGTTCCATATTTACTTCCAAAACTTTGCGTCCGCCCGTGAAATTGCTATCCATCATTTTCATCATTTTTTCCATTTGCGCATCCAAGCCTTCTTTGCCAACAACCAGCGTAACGGCTGATTCTACCAAGCGTTTGGAGGATTGCACGTTTTCGACGCTTTCGCCCAGCACTTCTTTGAAAAGCACGAGAATCGGCGAAGAATCGTCTGTTGGTGCGGCTTCGGGCGTGTTTTCGCTTGATTGCCCAGAAGCAGAAGCTGATAATGTCGCTTTATCAATCGAAACCAATGCCTTGCCGTCAAAGCTCGGAATAGACGGCGCAATTATGATGTCAAGCGGGTCGGTGAGCAGCAGGACTTCCAGTCCGTGCTTGATGAAATACTCCATATTCGGTTGGGCGAGCATTGCTTCGCGGCGTTCGCCCGTGAAGAAGTAGATTTCGTTTTGCTCAGGTTTCATGCGCTCTGTGTAGCTTTTTAAGCCAACAATCGTTCCTGCGGGTTGCGTAGAACTTTCAAAACGCAAGAGTGCGGTAATTTTCTCGCGGTTCGTGAAGTCAGAATTGATGCCGATTTTGAAGACATTGCCCACAGCGCGGTAAAATTCCTCGTACTTCGCAGCGTCGTTGCTTGCCCAGTCCTCTAAGAGGCTTAGAACCTTGCTTGTAATCACATTGCGGATTTTCGTCATCTGTGGGCTGGTCTGCGTGATTTCGCGCGAGACGTTGAGCGGCAAATCGTCCGTATCCACCACGCCGCGCAGGAAGCGCAGGTAGTCGGGCAGAAGCTCTTTGCAATGCTCTTGAATCAAGACTTTGTTCGTGTAGAGATGCAAGGATTTATCAAGGTCTTGAGCGAAAGGGCGCAAAATGGGCGTTTTCGGAACAAAGACGAGCGATTTGAAATTCACCGCACCTTCGATAGCGATATGCACGTAGCCAAGCGGTTCTTGGTAATCTCCTGCCACAAACTTGTAGAATTCATGCGCTTCTTCAGTCGTGATGCTCTCCTTCGGGGCTTGCCACAAGGCGCGGACGCTGTTTGCTTTTTCGCCATTCAGGGTAATGGGAAAATCAACAAAATTAGAATACTTCTGAATAAGAGATTTCAAGCGATATTCCTCGCTAAATTCCTTCGCTTCGTCCTTCAAACGAAAGCTGATGCGGGTTCCGCGTGTGGCTTTGTCGCATTCTTCAATCGTGAAACTACCTTTGCCGTCGGATTGCCAGCGAAGCCCGATAGAATCTGGGTCGGCGTGGCGCGTTTCCACCGTAACATCGTCGGCAACCATGAACACCGCATAAAAGCCTACGCCAAATTGCCCAATCATATTGCCGTCGAGCGTGGCGTTTTGCTCCTTCATTTGCTTGATAAATTCCAGCGTCCCCGAACTCGCAACTGTGCCGAGTTTGTTCAGCAAATCCTCTTTCGTCATGCCAATTCCCGTGTCTTCGAGGATAAATCGCTGCTCGGCGGCATCCACGCTGAGGTGAATCTCAAAGGGCGCGTCGCGGTCGAGCATTGTGGCATCGGTCAAACTGCGGAAGCGGGCTTTGTTGATTGCGTCGGACGCATTGGAGATAAGTTCGCGGACAAAAACTTCGGGATGAGTGTACAGCGAATGGACAATCAAATGGAGAAGTTGTTTCATCTCGGCTTTGTATTCATGCCGTTCTGCGCTTGTCGTCATGGTTGTTTGTGCTATGGAAAATGGTGAAAAAAATAGAGGAATAATAATTGCAAATTCTTACGAAAAACTACCCGTATTCTCCGACTCACGCGCTTTTTTGCTGCGGCGAATAAACCACCACGCGCCCACTCCGCCACCAATCAACAAGAACCACAAAAAGCCTCCACCCCCGCTTGATTCCTTGCGTTCAGGGCGACCAGAACGAGCGGCGGCGGCATCGGCATTATCGCTGCCGTCCTCGTCATTTTTTACGCCAAGAGCTTCATTGCTCAAAACCACACTCGAATCAACGCCAGAGGGCATATACGTGGTGTCGCGGAGACCGCTTTTTTCACGTTCCATTTGCTGGACGCGGGCTTCGAGGTCGCGGATGCGCTGGGCGGCTTGCGGGTCGGATTGGGCTGCGGTATTCATATCGCCGCGCCACGCCATCATTGACGGCGTATTCCAGTGATTGTAAAAGAACATGGCGTTTTGTTGTGCTTGCAGATTTTGCAAGGCACTCAGCATAAACAATGTGCTGAACATCCCATAACTAGGGCTTGTATAGCCAATGTAGCTCGGCGGCGCGAAATGCAAACCTGAATAATAACTATTGCGGCGGCTGTACACGTCGTTGTAAGAATACGAATAATTGCGTGGAATCATAGACGTAGAGCGGTTTACAGCCACACCATTCGTATTTCCGCGATACGAATATGTTTGCCCGCCGTAGTTTTCTTTGCGTGGAATGCCGTAGCTTCTTGTGCGCGAGTTTCCGCTTGAAAAAGCACCACCCGCAGCAGCTCCACCCGATGAATACGAGCGCGACGGCACCGAAACGCTTGGCGACGAGCGGCGCGTCCCAAACGACGATCCGCCCGAAGAACCCGATGAATACGAGCGCGACGGCGACGAGTACGACGGACGCGACGGCGCATAACTCGGCGACGACGAACGCGAACCGCCAAAACTCGACCCGCTTGAGCGCGACGGCGACGAATACGACGGGCGCGATGATGAGGATGACGAGCGCGAACCACCAAAGCTCCCTCTGCGCTGCGCGAGCAGCACATCGGCAACAACAACTAAAAAAGCGAGCGCGAGGAAAAGACTCATGCACACACGAGATACGCCAGAGGCAAGTCGTGGTCTGCTGTTGCAGCTATTGTTATTGTTCAAAATGCTCTTCATAGCTTTGGTGGGAAAAAGTGAAAGTGTTGAGAGTTGCGTGGTTGTGAATGCACGAATGATGAAGCGTAGAAGCGTATTCGCTAAATATTTTTCTCGTAAATACGATACGTTTTATAGCGTTTTGCGTTCATCGTTTTGGTAAGTGCGCGGTTCATTGCTTCGTTGTCTTCGGCTATCCATGAGGCTTCGCCGCCTTGTGGATATTTTTCGCGGCTGCGTTCTTCAATTTCGTAGTACATCACCGCATCAATGCCAATTTTCTGATATTCCGGCAAAACACCCATCACGATAATGCGGCACAAATCTACCTTGCTGCGCTGTGTGAACAAATTCCAGCCCGCGCCCAACAAACTCCCAGAGCGATTGTGAATAAGCGCACGGTTAATATCGGGCAGAGCCAGCATAAAACCTGCCACTTTACCATCGACTTCGGCAAAGTAGATAAGACGTTGGTCGGCAATCGGCTTCAAATCTTTCACGAGTGCGGCAAATTCGCTGTCGGTAAAGGGAACGATTCCCCAGTTACTCGCCCACGCTGCATTGTAAATTTCTTTAATGTCATTTGCATCTTTTTCAAGTTGCGTTTTGTTGCTGATATTGATTTCTCGAATGGTAATCTTGTATCGCTCACGCAGAGCCGCTTGCAGACGTTTCATCTTGTCGCTTTGATAATTTTCATGGCGCAGCAAATACGCATACATATCTTTCGCTTTTGCGTAGCCTGCATTTTCCAGCAATGCCACATAATATGCGGGATTGTAGGTGGTCAGTATCACGGGCGGCTCATCAAAGCCTTCCACCAAAAGCGCAGCTTCGTCGTTCATGGAGGGATTCACAGGTCCGCGCGATGCCGTCATTCCTTGCTGTTTCAGCCATGCGTGGGCGGCATCGAAGAGTTTATTGGCGGTGTCTTGGTTATTTTCGCACTCAAAAAAGCCAAAAAAACCAACTTTATCTTGGTATTTTTTGTTATGATTTCCATTCGTAATTCCCGCAATGCGCCCAACAACCACGCCATCGCGCTCGGCAAGAAACATTTCGATTTTTGAGTGTTGATAAATAGGATTCTTCGTTACGCTGAGGAGCTTTTTTCGCTCATCAATAAGCGGCGCAACCCAGTTGGGGTCGTTCTTGTAGAAATTCCATTGCGATTTGATAAAGCGCATTCGGTCGGATTCAGTCGTTACGGGACGAATAGTAGTTTGCGACATAACGTATCTTTCGCCAAAAAATGAAGTGGTAGAGAGTGTGTAATTTCGTAGGCTGAAACGCGCATCGCCCCAAAGGAGGCGCATTGAATCATAAACATCATAAATGTTGGGTGGATTTTTTGCCCAAATTTCTTACGCCAATATAGCACCAAAGGCAACACCGCACCAAAAGAATTTAGTACAACGCGCCTTATCGTGCCGTGTTGCGAAGGGCTTTGCGCAATAATTGCTCGACCGTGAAAATTGTTTCTGGTTCGGCTTGGAGCGTGGTTTTGATAGCTTTTTCTGCAACAGCGCGTTGGTAGCCGAGTTTAGTCATTGCCGCGAGCGTTTCCTCGCGGACGTTGCGCTGCGTCGCGCTGTGGATAGTTTCCTGCGGAAGCTGCTCAAATCCTTGCACCGAGCCGATTTTATCGCGCAATTCCACAATAATTCGCTCGGCAGTTTTTTTGCCAATACCGGGAAGTTTCTGGAGGCGAACAAGGTCGCTGCGCATGATAGTATCTTGCAGTTCGACAATCTGCACGGCGGAGAGAATCGAAATGGCAATCTTCGGACCAATGCCGCTAATGGAAATCAGGAGTTTGAATACATCACGCTCGGCTTCGCTCATAAAACCGAACAGTTGGTGCGCATCTTCGCGGACAATCATCATCGTGAGCAGCGTTGTTGCTTCGCCAATCGCTGGAAGCCGCTCCGACGTTGCCGTTGAGACCGAAACCGCATACCCAACGCCATTGCAATCAATAACGAGTTCTACGGGACTTTTAGCGACAATCGTGCCGCGAACTTGTGCAATCATTATGAACGGAAAATTGTTGTCGAAAGATGAGGTACGATGCGGGTTTGACAGAAAGCACTGCATATATCCTTGTTGCTGTGATTCCAGCACCGCAATATACGAAAATATACGAAAAAGTGCGTGGAATCGGAGCAGACAACGCCAGCAGACGTGCGAAGAAGCAAAGAAAAAACGGCTGTGCGAGAATGCTCTGATGTTCTCGTACAGCCGCTTGATGTGATATTCGTTAGGACTTCCGCAAATCTCACAGGCAAGAATGCCTGTGCCACTGCAAAACTGATAGATACTGGCTTTGGTGGCACAGACATTCCTGTCTGTGAGCTTCAAAAGCACATTGTGCGAACGTCCTATTCGTTCTTGAACGTTTTGATAAAAAAAACACTGTTTTCTCAATCCCACCACCAGCATTTACGCTGCTTTTGGCTCGTAGTATTGATGCGTCCGCAAATACTCCAAGCGGTCTTGAAGCTGCGCCACTGGCACAAGCAATTTATCCTTGCCGAGTATAGCATCTTCGCGGTTTTGGTAAACCATTTCGTAATCTTTGCTCATAACGATTGCCTCTTCGGGGCATACTTCCTCGCAAAAACCACAAAAAATACAGCGCAGCATATTGATTTCAAATTTTTCGGGATAGCGTTCTTTGTCGCGTGTGAGCGTTTCGCCCGCTTGCACTTCGATGGCGAGTGCTGGACACACCCGCGAACACAATCCACACGCCACGCAGCGTTCACCTTCTTCTTCCAGCACCAGCACTGGACGACCACGATACGACCCCGTTGGCTCAAAGCGTTCTTCGGGATAGGAGCGTGTAATTTTCGGCTCGAAGATTTGCTTAAACGTCAGCGACAGACCTTTGGCAATTTCAGGAAGATAGATTTTCTCCCAAAACGTCATCTTTTGGGCGCGAGTATTGGTGTTGATATTTGCCATAATTGTTCGATGAAATGATAGTTGGTGAATCGTTTTGCAAAAGATTTGGCGGAAAAATTTACTTCGTGAAATACACCACAATCGCTGTAATGATAATGTTTACGAGCGAAAGCGGCAACATCACTTTCCAACCCAAGTTCATAAGTTGGTCGTAGCGGAAACGCGGAAGCGACCAGCGAACCCAGATAAAGAAAAACATCATTGCCAAAACTTTGACAAGGAAAGAAGCGAGTTGCAGCAAAACCATCGGAATTGAGCCGTCATAAATGCCAATAGCATTCAAAATAAAAGTCGGAACGGGAATCTGCCAGCCGCCCAAAAACAGCGTAACGATGATACACGGCGCGATAATCGTATGCACAAATTCCACAAGCATAAACAACCCAAACTTCATGCCCGCATATTCCGTGTGATAGCCGCCAACCAGCTCTGGCTCTGCTTCTACGAGGTCGAAGGGAGCGCGATTGGTCTCAGCAAAGGACGCAACGAGGAAAATCAAGAAGCCAAGCGGTTGGTAGAAGATATTCCATTTCAGATTTGCTTGCGCATACACAATATCGCCCAAGTTCATCGAACCTGTCATCATGATAATGCCGATAAGCGACGAGCCAAGCGTGAGTTCGTAGGAAATCATTTGCGCCGACGCGCGAAGTGCGCCCAGAAGCGAGTATTTATTGCCCGACGACCAACCCGCAAAGGTAATGCCATACACCGCAACCGAACTCACTGCCAAAATATACAGCACAGCGAGATTGATATTCGGCGCAACCGCAATATCTATGCGGGTTCCGTTTATCATCACGTAGTCTGCAAAAGGAATCACAGCAAAGAGCGCGAGCGTGGTGGTACAGGCAATAAGCGGCGCGAGCGAGTGAAAAAATTTATTCGCTTCGGCTGGCACAACGTCTTCTTTGAAAATGAGCTTGGCAACATCGGCAAATGCTTGCATCAAGCCGAATGGACCAACGCGGTTCGGACCCAATCGCTGCTGGATAAAGGCAGCCACGCGCCGCTCCGAATACACGGAAATAATCGCGCCCGGCAGCATGACGAGAAACAACACGAGTGCGCCTTTCAAAAGCGACACCAAACAAAGAGTGAGGAAGTCCATAGAAGCAAGTGTTTATGCGGGTGAGAAGAGTATATTTTGCAATATCGTTGAGTTTCATCGCAATAAAACTCTTGAATGGTCGTTAAAATCAGGCTTCAGTGGCACAGACATTCCTGTCTGTGTTTCTCTCCTCAAACCTTCACTAACACTCACAGACAAGAATGTCTGTGCCACTACTAAAAGAAGTTTTACTGTGATTTGAATTTTTACAGCACATCCCAAATCGTGTCAGCATCAAAGTTTTCCAGCGATACTGCGCGGTTGAAGAGTGCTTTTTTCAAGAGAGTATCAATCGCACCGCCCACAAAGGCAAGAAGAAACACCCAGAGCCATGACGTGCCGCCTATTTCACGCAAGGTGCGTCCGATAATGGCGGGGTCGTCGGTGCTGGCGGTATCGGCTACATCCGCGATTTTGCTTGATGTGTAGGCATAGTAGATATAATTCCCAAGCATTCCGATTGCGACCGAAAAAAGAATGGTCGTCAGGCGATAGGCGCGTCCACCGCTCAGAGCAATGACGTACTTCACAATGCGACTTGCGGCAAAAACGGCAATCGCGGGGATGTACATTCGGCGGTATATCATCCAATAGGTAGAAAACAAAAACGCCGACCAATTCCACGAAATTTTCTCCGAAGAATTCTCAAACAATTCCCATTTGCCCAAGTAATAATCTACTTTCTTGGTAACAAAGGCAGCGAAATTTTCTTCGCGGTTGAAATCCATGATAAGGAGGAAATGATTCAAAAATGATAGAAAACTGCGAAATGGCTACAATGCTTACAATCGTGCTTCGAGAGCTTTTATGCGGCGTTCATGGTCGTCAATTTGTTCAAAACTTACGCTTGAGCCTTCGGCAACCTTCATCAGTGCGGTGCGCAAACGTCCAAGCTCATCAATCATAGCATCTTGTTTGATGTTCGTAATCTCTTGTTGGTGCTTTAGTTCCGAAATTTCATGCTTCACTCCTGAAAGCTCTCGTTCAACACCTTCTAAACGTTGATTTGTCTGGCGTTGCTCAATGAGCATTTCGCTCAAAAGCTCAATAATTCTTGGGTCGTTACTCATAAATAAATTCTCCGATTATCGTTACATCGTGCAAAAAACCTTTATCCTTTTGCCTTTATCCTTTTGCCCTTGATTTAGTTCGGCTTCAAGGTATGCGATTCGTACTCAAATGCGGGAGCAAATTCCTTCTCCGCTTCGCCCGAAACCACGCCTTTGCGCTCGTCGAGCAACGCATAATCCAAGCCGCTAAAGAACGAGATTTTATCAGCAAGTTCTTCAAAAACATCTTCCGAAGCGCGGTACCGCCACGCATCAGCATTCGCGCCCAAGCCTTTTGCCAAACTCGTGATAACACGCCAGCTTTGGCGGCAGTTGCGTCGTTCGCCTTGTGTCCATCGGTCGTTGTGTGCGCCGAATTTATCCAAGCGGCTCATTTTCATGCCCATTTTACGCTCGTTTTCGGTGGTTACGATAAACGGCTCGACGTGCTGGACGCGGTTTTGAAAATTCGTGTATGTGCCTTCCAACTCAGCATATGTCGCGCTTGCAAACACGACGTGCGCTTTTTTCGCCGTTGCCGTGTGGTTGTGCGCGTGGACAATGAGAACCTTGAGTTTGTCGAGCGCGGAAGCTAGTTCGGGGGAAAGTGCCGCAATGTCGTCATCCAACACGTACAATGCCTTGATTGCGCCAGAAGAGATTTTCGCTGCCAAATCTTTCGCCGAAACGCCGCCCGCGCTAGGTTTTACGCCAACCGCATCAGCGCCAATGCTATTCGGCGACATATCGCTTTTGCGTAATTTTGCATCGCCAAACGACGCATTTTCAAAGCGGAAGAAATCCACATTTGGCGTTTTCAATACTTCCTTTGCCAAGCGAGCAAGCGCATAGTTGTCCTCGTTGGTTGCGCGAGACGACCCAAGCACCGCAATTTCACTACCGTTCACACCTTTGAGTAATTCCGTTGCTTTTTGAATGGCATCGTTCCAGTCTGTTTCGGCGAGCGTACCATTGCTGCGGACAAGTGGCTTTGTTACGCGGTTTTGGTTCACAAAATCGTATTGCGTCAAGCGTCCATGGTCGCACATCCAGTATTGGTTTACGTCCATGTTCGTATTCGGCTCAAGACGCAGAATCTCGTTGTTGCGCACGCCAGCTTGCGTGTTGCAGCCGCGCGAACAGCCAGTGCAAATTGTTTCATTGAACGACATATCCCAAACGCGAGCTTTGAAGCGGAAGTCGGGGCTGGTCAGCGCACCGACGGGGCAAATTTCAATCACGTTCATCGAATACGGACTGTCGAACTGCGTCCCTGGAAATGTTTCAATCGTAACATGGTCGCCGCGCTGCACAAAGCTCAGAACGGGCTGTTCGGCTTCTTCTTTGGCGTAGCGAATGCAGCGCGAGCAGGAAATACAGCGCTCGCCGTCGAACAACACATTTGGACCTAAGGAAACACGCTTGTCTTTGTGATTTTTCGTTTCGTCGAAGCGGCTTGCGCCGTTGGAGTGTTTGTAGCCGTATTCTTGGAGTTTGCACTGCCCCGCTTCATCACAAATTGGGCAATCAAGCGGGTGATTGACAAGGAGAAACTCCATCACGGCATTCTGCGCGGTTTCGACTTTCGGATGACCCAAGCGCACGACCATTCCCTCCGAAACCTGCGTAGCGCAGGCAATCTGGAGCTTCGGCATGAACATAATCACGGGATTGCCGTTGTCGTCGAGCGCGGGTGTGCGGTCGGGATTCATCTTGGGCATACCCACATCCACAAGACACATTCGGCAGTTTCCCGCCACCGACAAGGACGGATGCCAGCAAAAATGCGGTACATCCATACCGTTTTCGAGGGCAGCTTGGATAATAGTTTGTCCGGCTTTTGCATCAATTTTGCGGTCGTCAATGGTAATCGTTGGCATAGTTACTCGCTTGGATTAAACAAACAGTGAGAAACAATAGGTTATATGCGGTGTTTGGGAGAACGGTCGAAAGAGTACGGCAAAGCACGTGTGCTTGCGCTCTTGTAAAATACCAAGAATACAACGAAATATGCAAAAAAAGTTCCTGCTTGAAGCCGAGAAGAAAAGAAATTTTCGGCAAACTGCTGAAATACGAATGAAAAGAAAAAACTCTGAAGCTGTTCAGCCCCAAACCCACTATCTACCAACCTACTAAAAGCACGTTTTTTATATAAAATAGTCTTTTTTTATTGTAAAATAAACTACTTCCGTCTTTCAAAAGTCAATATCTTCGACAATAGACATTATCTAAATTAACAAGGTGCTTTACGGCGATGATTCTTGAAGTTAAAAAGACCGACCCATACTTCCATCACGACATCACGGAAATACAGT
>RDXM01000083.1 GCA_004292595.1 Candidatus Kapaibacterium sp.
TTTCTCAAATACTCACTTTCTCAAATACTCACTTTCTCAAATACTCACTTTCTCAAATACTCACTTTCTCAAATACTCACTTTCTCAAATACTCACTTTTACATCACATCACCCGAAAACGTTGCACTGTGCGCAATAGCTCATCGGCAATACGGTTCATATCGGCGGCGGCATGGGCAATTTGATGCGCGTACTGCGCTGAGTTGTGCGTAACGCCTTGAATCTGCTCTACACCATTTGCCAAGCGGCTTGATTCCTCAGCGCGTTCTGCGCCCGTTTTTGCAAGATGTGTATATGCTTGGATATTACGCTGTACGCGCTCCATATACCGCTCCAGTGCTGCACTCGTAACACTCACAAGTTCTTTTCCGCGCACCACTTCCTGCGTTCCATTGCGCATTGTATCAACGGCAGTGCCTGTATTTGCTTGTATTTCGTGAATTACCGATGAAATTTCTTTTGTTGCTTTTTGTGTGCGCTCGGCAAGTTTACGCACTTCATCGGCGACGACCGCAAAGCCGCGTCCTTGCTCACCTGCGCGAGCGGCTTCAATCGCCGCATTTAATGCCAACAGGTTTGTTTGGTCGGCAATTTCTTCAATAGTTTGAATGATTTCACCAATCACATCGCTACGCCGCCCAAGCTCTTCGATGCTCGCCGACGACGTAGCCACGACGCGCTGAATCCGCTCCATTCCTGCAATCATTTCGTTCATACTGTTCTTTGTGGTGGAAGAATCGGCAATATCTTCGTGAGAATTTCGTGCTAATTCCGTTGCCGAGACCGCATGACTTCTCATTGCCTCGGCAAGACCTTCGCTCATGCGCACAACGCCTTCGACCTCGCGGGACTGCACCTGCACACCGCTTGAGAGATGCTGCGTTCGCTCAGAAATCTGCTCGCTCGCGCCCACCGTTGTTTCTGCGCTCTGTGCCACGTGCTGAATAGCCCCACAAACGGCTGCCAATGCGTCATTGAAGCCATGATACAACCGCCCAATATCATCGTCGCGCTTGGCTACGAGGCGCACTGTGAGGTCGCCTTCGGAAAATCGCTGTACCCCGCGCAGCATTTCCTCAACGCTTTCCGACAAATAACGGCGCATTTCCTCTGACTCTCGCATGGATGCTTCGACGCGGGCTTTTTCGGCACTTAGGTCGCTGGCAGCACGGTGTAAATACTGGTTTGCTTCTGATGTTGCAAAGTTTGCTTCCACAACGGTCTCCAATGCAGATTTTCTGCCGCTTTCAAAGGTGTAGCCGATGGCAGCCGAAACAAGAACCATTGATAAAAAACCTACAAATTCGGAGCGAATAAAATTTTGCGGCGGAACTTTATTGATAAACACATATCCCGACAGAGATAGACCAAAATAAATGATAGCAATCCCCGCACAAAGAAGCGTCCAACGTATCATGTACGACCGTCCTAAAATCAAGGCGGCAACAAGCGGAACAGCAGTAAGCCATTGCAAAACCGATGATTGCAGCCCCCCAGAGGTAACAATCAGTGCATTGAATTTCAGAAAACCCATAGCACAAAGTACGTGCGTACTCAACACCGTATTTTTGCTCGTGCGCAGCAACACCATGACCCCGAAATACAGAAACGACGCGACTATCAGCACACCAACCGACAAATAATGCTTGTACGAAAAATATGATGCAGCAATAAACCACGACGTAATACATCCAAGAAGCGCAATCGTGGCAATAAGGTGGGCGCGGCGTTCTTCCTCGCTCCCGTGCGGAAAATCTGTTGGAATATACGGTTTTGTCATGCGTTGAAGCATAGTTTTTCCCTAAAAATGAGTATTAGTAAGCAGTTAGGATGATTACATATAATCTATCTCGGCACAATATCTCAAAAAAAACGCTTTCAGGCAAGGACTTCTCTTTTTCTCGAATCTCATTCCACAGCCAATGGGAGACAAACGTGGTGCAAATACTCTTTGACACATCTACAAGCGAGTTTCTACCTTGTCTTGAAGCCTATTTTTTAATGTGTACACTTTTTCAGTATATCTCTTGTAGGCAAGGTGGAATCTAGCTTGTAGGCGTTGTATCGTCAGGGTCGGTACATCTCTGGCTCCAACCCGCAGAAAAAGGTTTCCTCCTTTCTTGATTTTTTCCGAATTTGTGCCTTGTTCGAGCTTCGTGCCTTGCACAAAGCATCTGGACAAGATACAAGAAAGATTCACCACTTCTTTTCACCACCACACTAATAGATAACCACTATCATGGGAATGCTCAATACATTACTGAATGGCTCAAACGGCTCATCACCACTGAATGCTGAAGCAATCCGCGAGGCAGTTTTGCACGTGCAGGATAGCGACATTCATAAAACCCTAGGCGAATTAGAAGCTATTCACAACATTGAAATACATGGCTCGACAGTAAAAATTTATCTACTGCTCTACCAACCGCTTCATTTTGTTGCAGAAAATATCAATCTTGCTTGTAAAACAGCCGTGGCGCGGGTTGCACCGTCGGCAACAGTGGAAGTGTATGTGCAGGAAAAACTGCCAAAAATTCCGCACAATCGCCCGCTTGCGCAGGTGAAAAATCTTATTGCCATTGCTTCTGGCAAAGGCGGCGTTGGGAAATCAACGATTGCGGCGAATCTGGCTGCCGCGCTCGCCAAAAAAGGCGCAGTGGTGGGCTTGATTGATGCCGATATTCATGGTCCCAGCGTTCCGACGCTCTTCGACTTGGAAGAAGAACAACTGCGCGGCGAAAAAACCGAAGATGGCACGTTTATCGGGCATCCGATGGAAAAATACGGCGTAAAGCTCGTTTCGATGGGCTTTGTCATGGGGCGCGACCAAGCAGCAATCATGCGCGGTCCGATGCAGGCAGGCTATTTGAACACGTTTATTGAGCAGATTGCTTGGGGCGAGCTTGATTACTTGCTCTTCGACCTGCCGCCCGGCACGGGAGATATTCACCTGACCATGGCACAGCGTATTCCGCTCACGGGTGCAATCGTCGTAACAACGCCGCAAAACCTTGCGTTGGCGGATGTTCGGCGCGGCATTTCGATGTTTAGCCGCGTGAACATTGAAACGCTTGGCGTGATTGAAAACATGAGCTACTACGCGCTTCCTGACGGTTCGCGGGACTATATTTTTGGTCAAGGCGGCGGCGAGCGTATTGCCAAAGAGACCAACGTACCATTTTTGGGCGAAGTACCGCTCAACATCAGCATTCGTCAGGGTGGCGACGAAGGAATGCCTGTGGTGCTGAACGATAAAGCCCCACTTCAACAACGTGCTATTATGGACTTAGCGGCAAAGCTCGCGGCAGAGGTTCGCAAGAAAAATGCTCGCGCGGTCGCTGCCCCAACAGTGCAAATTTCCTTGTAACTGTTTTTTTTTGTAACTGGTCAGGTATTTTTAATGCAGATTCCCATGATTTTCGTGATGAAGAGGATTTCAGCGAGCCATACTCCCCCTTCTTTTTTCATGTTCATCTGCGAAGATCATGGGCATCATTACGAGATAGGCTCCCTTGTCTCGCTCTTTCTGAAAGTATTATGTAAAATGTTTTATTATGAGACATTTTTCTTTCGATATATTCCCGACAAGGTATTTCTAACCTATTACCCAATAAGCGCATCATTGCTATACTTTACATAGCTAATGTTCCTGAAAGAGGCATGATTTCTGGCTTGCAAGGAATTTGGCATATAAATTGCTCAAAATGACGGGAGGTGCGGCATACTGCGAGCATCATATCACGTTTCTTTTTTCACTATGACTATGAATATTCTTCCAACATCGCCCATATTTTCTCGTGTCAGCCGCTCGGTTGCTGGTCTTGCTCTTGCTTGTAGCTGTTCAATATTTTCGGCAAATGCTTCTGCGCCCTTGCCAAATAACACACCCACAGCAACATCAAACTACACCGCTATTGATAAACACGCGCAAACTGTTCCGCAGCATATCGCTCTTCAGCCTCTGCACAAAATTGTGGCATATCTGACCAAACCAGCAACCAACGACATTGAAAAAGCACGTGCTATTGCACGCTGGATAACATCAAATGTCAGCTACGATTTTGATGCCGCAGCAGGAATAACAAAAGATATTCCCTCCGACAACCCAGATTCTATCTTGGTTTCACGCCGCGCACTTGCCTCTGGTTTTGCAAATTTATTTGTCAAAATGATGCACACCGCAAGCGTCGAAGCATTTGCAATTAGTGGCATACAAAAAGGTATAAATTTTACTCCTGGCGACGCTTCGAGCCTCAAACGCCACACGTGGAATGCCTTTCGCACTGGCGGAAAATGGTACTTGGTGGATTTGCCTGTGTATAAAGAAGTAGAAACCGACGGTTCCTATCAGCTTGCCTACGCCGATGCGTTTTTCTGCATTCAGCCCGAGCAAATGATTTACACAAATTTTCCTGATGATAAATATTGGCAGCTTCTCGGCGAACCAATTTCGCGGGAACAATTTACCAACGGTGTGCAATGTTTTGGTGCGTTCTACGGCTATCATGTTACCGCATTGACGCATCAATCCTATCGCATTCAGTCTAAAGAACGTGTGCTGAATCTCGTCTTTGAAGCGGCTCAGGGTGTGCAGTTGGGCGCACGTGTCTATGCTGCCCGCGATGCCAAAGAACAGCACACGCAGGTAAAATGTACCCGCGAAGGACGCAAACACTACGTTTCGGTGCGTTTTCCTGCCAACGGCGACTACACGCTGGAAATCACTGCAACAGAATACATCAAAGACCGCTCTACAACAGAGCTTCTTGGCTGCTCGGTCAAAACACTCGCAGAGTATAATGTTCTTATTGGTGAAAAATCGAAAACAATGGCACGCCTCGACCGCAGCAGATAAACAGAACACATAAACAGAATAGACAAGAAAAATAGATAAGAAGAATAAAAACGAAAAAGCCCGCTACACCTTGTGTTGAGCGGGCTTTTTTGTACTAATACCGTTTCGATTGTAAAATGAATAGTTTCAATTCTCCGAAACAAGGCAGCATGCTGCCTTGCTCAAATCAAAGTATTCAAAATACAGTCAAAACGATTTGTGGATGATGTTTTGAGACCGGAGCAGTGACGAAATACTTTAAAACAACAAACGGAACGCGTCCACCCCCCGATAGAACAAGTTCCGTTTATTGCGGTTTCTCTGTCAATTTTCTAGGTCAATTTTCTACATCTATTTTTTGTTTGTGTTGTTGTCAGTTTTCTGTAATAATTTCTACTTTACAATAATGCTAATTCTGTGCCAAATTATTTGTGTTCTCAATTATGCGTTCTTAATTATCTGCGCTCGCATCCATGCTGTTCGCCGTGTGCGCCCAATCCTGTGGCAACTGAACATGAATGGGTGCGAAACGCTGCTGCATATGCGCTTGCTGCATTTGAGCATCAATGCTCTGCACTGTACTCAGTGCTTGCAAGGTTACAGGCTCTATACGCGGCATAATTCCTTGCTTCGATGATATTCGCCCTTGCTCACTGGTGGATGCTGCTGCCGCCATGCGTCCCTGCTCTGCGCTTGCTCCTGACGCTGCAAAACGCCGTGTTTGCATGATAAGTGCAATACGCGCCCGCATCGCTTCTGCATTGCTGCGCAGGTCTTCGAGGCGTGTATTGCTGATAGTTCCTGCATCGTTGCTGCTTCTGTTGTTTTCTGCCGTTTCGTGTTCTTCTTCGTTTTCTTCCATATCTGCGGTGAAAAATGTCGCTTTTTCTGTATTTTCTGTGCGATTTTTCCGAAGAGTATTGAGAGTATTATTTACATCTTTGTTTGCATCTTTGTTTGCATCTTTCTCCAAACGTGTTTTTGCAGCAGAGAGTGAAACGCTTGCAAGCGATGTTTGGCGGCGCATTCGGGCATCTGCTTTTTCGTCGTGCATGATTGTTTCAAAGCCCTGCTCAAGTGCGTTTTGTAATTCGCGCTGCATTGGTAGAATCGCTGCAAGGCTAATAACCCGCATCTTTGCGTTAGTGTGCTGCATTTCTTCTTCGCGGCGTATGGTTTCATTTTTCTCTGCTTCAAGTTGCGCCATATCATTCAAAGTATTAGACTTAGTACGGTTTATTTGAGAAACTGCTTGATGACTACCTGCTTGATGACTATTCTCTGCTGGAGGCGGTGCAATTACCTCTGTGAATGGCGTACCGCGCATATTCTCTGGTGTGGGAACAATCACTTTTGCCAAGAGCGATTGGAAAAATCCTTGCTCTGTTTTTGCTTCGGCTGGCTCTGCTGCTGGGGCGGTAGTAGCGGCAGTTGTCGTATCAAATGTACGACCAAATTGAGTTGTGTCAAATTGCAAAACATCTCCGCCCACACTCACAACCAACCACGCGAGAACCCCTACGATTGCTCCTACAAAGCCTTTTCGCGCATTTTTCCGTACAAATGTGCGTGATTGCTCGGTAAAAGAGGATTCCGTGTCATATATTTGCTCATTGGCAGTCTGCCGCAAAGCGTGTGCGCTGAAATATTGGTGCAAATCCTCGCGTTCAGGAAAATGCTTCGCTAGCGAATCGGCAAATATTTTGGATGGAATACCGAGAAATGCTACATACTCGGGCAAAAATGTGCGCATATACGAATCGGGAAATCGCTCGTATTGGTCAGTTTCCATGGCGTGCAGCGCGGTTTCGCGGATTTTGCACACAAGTTTTACATCGGCAAGCGAGAGTTTACGCTCTTCGCGGGCAAGTCGGAGCAATGTGCCAGGGGTAAACATAGCGGAAAGGTGGGCGTTGTACATAGCGGTATTCCTTCTATTCTGAGATTTTTTATCGTGATATTCGTGATATTATCGTGATATTTCGGTAGTGCTTGCATTGTTATTCTGAGATTTTTTACCAGTCGTTGCTCTCAAAAACAATGCTTGTCTATGTCCAAAGATAATGCAATTTTTGTACCAAAGTACCACAAAAAAAAGCCCGCAAACCCGCATCAAACCTCAATTCTTCGAGAATTTACTTTCAATAATTTTGCTCAATATTTTGAATTTTAACACGCTTATCCACCATGAATACAAGGACATTCTCAATAAAAAAAATTCCGCATTATCTGCGCGTGGTCTGGCATCGCATTCTTCGCCCTTGGTGGTGGAAGCTCTTCCGCAAAAAACACGTCCGCGCTCGCCTCGCGGCAGACTTCCCCGCTCGCGTACAGCCCTTGTTTTTCAACAGTAAAGAACATTCATTGCAGAAATCGCTTTTGTGTGCGCTTCTTTCTGATACAGAAATACACCACCAAGCCAAAGAAGCCCGCGAACACCGTTTCGCTTTCTTTTCCAACGAGTTACGAGCGCACGGCGAGCAGATTGACTGGCAGAAAGATTACGCAAGCGGCGCACGGTGGGATTCCTCGAAAGCCGCATCAGAACTGGATTTCGTGCAATCTGTGAACGGCAGCGATGTGAAATATGTGTGGGATGTGAATAGATGCCAGTGGTTTCTATGGCTTGGAATGGCATATGTGCTTGAAAAAGAAGAACATACAACAAAAAACGCAAAGGAAGTATTGTGCAGTGAAAATGTGCAAGCATTTATGCGGGATGTGGAGTCATGGCAAGCTGCAAACCCGCTTGGAATGGGCATAAACTGGGCAATGCCGATGGAAGTTGCCATTCGCGCAACAAACTGGATTGTTGCGGCGAGCTTTTTTTATGAAGCACACGAAGGAACAAAAGAATTTTGGCAAGGATTCATGCGGTCTCTGTGGCAGCACGGTGAGTTTTTGTCGTACAATCTGGAATTTGTACGCAATAATGCAAACCACTTCATGTCCAACGCCATGGGCTTGGTGGTGCTGGGCGCGTTTTTCATGCAACAAGATGATACAACGTTGAAAAATATAGGCAATACATGGTTTCGATGTGGGAAACGCTTTATGGAACGAGAAATCATGCGACAGTTTTATTCGGATGGCATAAATTACGAAAAATCAACGTCCTATCACCGCTTTGTTGTTGAGATGTGTACGATAGCATTTGCAGCAGCAGAGCGCGTCCGAGAGCCTTTTGAAATTGTTTACTATCAACAACTTACGCAATCCTTTTCCTACATTTTCACGTATTCCCGTGCAGACAGCTCTGCACCTCGCTTTGGCGACACGGACAATGGCAGAGTTCTTCGCTACACACCTTTTGAAGATTACAATAATCACTTGAAAAACCTAGACTTTGAGTGTATCTTTTTCGGAAATACTCTTGTTCCAAAGCAAAACAAAGTACGTTCTCCATTTTCAACACATTTCCCGCACGGAAACTATGTTGTTTGGCGTAATGAAACCACGCACTTTATGGCGGACATCGGCGATTATGGCATGAACGGCTGGGGCGGGCATGGACACAACGATTGTTTGTCGTTTGAGTTGTGGGCGCAAGGAGAAAGCATACTGATTGATAGCGGAACAGGCTGCTACACCAGCAATACTGAGCTTCGCAACGCTCTTCGCTCTACCAAAGCGCATAATACCGTCATGCTCGAAAAGGCAGAACAGACCGAATACGCGGGTTTGTGGCGCATTAAGCGGGATGAACTTGCTCCTGCTCTTCTGGAATATACTGCCTCAGAGCAAGGTTTGACGCTGTGTGCAGAGCATTCTGGCTATTTCTCACGCTTCGGCGTGAAGCATCGGCGGACGTGGAAACTTGAGTCAAATGCAGAGCAAGGAAAACTTTGTATCAACGATGAGTTTATTCCAGGAGAACAACACCAAAGACAAGAATTGAAGCGGTATTCAGGCGAAGTGAATTTGATTTTGTCCGATGAGTGTGAATGCGAGCAAATTTCGCCCAGCAAGATTCTCTGCCGCTTTCAAACAATCTCTTGCACAATAAGCAATAGTGCGGGTTTGCAGATGGAACGCTGTCCAATCTCCCTTTTTTACGGCGATGTCCGCCAAGGGTGGCGTATTTTCGCGCCGTGCAGCACGGACACTGCAAGCGAAACGGTCATAGAATGGGAACGATAGTTCTGCTCACCAGACAACTTCCATCTCAGCTTTCGACACTGTATTTTCGACGAGAGTGAATATCATTGTAATTCCTGCATTTGTCGAACAATATTGCGCAGAAATAGCTTTCGGTGAAGCGGGCAAGCACCATAATTGATAATAGCTTCGCGGTGTTCTTTCGTGCCGTAGCCTTTATGCCGAGCAAAATTGTAGAGGGGAAAATCCACGTGCGCCACATCGCGCATATACGCATCTCGCGCTACCTTTGCCACGATGGAAGCCGCAGAAATACACGGGTATATCGCATCTCCCCGCACAATCGTTTGCACATCGAAAACAAACTCGGTACTGTGAAAGTAATTTCCATCAACAATAATTTCATGCTGTTTTCTGTGCGAAAGGTCACCAATGCGCTCAAAGACCTGATATAATGCGGCGTGCATTGCTTCCATTGTTGCTTGCAACACGTTAATTTTTGCAATCGTTTCCACGCTGGCAATGCCCATTCCCACAACTGCCTCAGCATTGATGCGCTCGGCAAGGCGTTCGCGCTGGCGCGGAGAAAGTTTTTTAGAATCGCGCAGCCCGCTTGTATCAAAGCCTTCGGGCAATATCACCGCCGCAGCGTAGAGCGGTCCGGCCAAGCAACCGCGCCCAACTTCATCTACTCCAATGAGAATTTTTTGGTCTTTTATTGATGGTTTCTTTGCCACAATGCCAAGTGTGATAAGTATCAAAAAAGTGAGACTTTCAATAATTATTGAATTATTGAAAGCCCCACCATTACTTGTCTTTAGGCGATATACTTTTACGCGCCAATCAAGGAGAAAAACTCGCGGCGCAAGGTTTCATCGCGCTCCAAGCGTCCGCGCACCGCCGTTGTAATCATCAAGGCTTTTTCTTCTTCGCTGTTCACACCGCGAGCAATCATGCAATAGTGGCGGGATCTAATGACCACGCCAATCGCTTTCGGCTTCAAAATATCGTTCAGATATTCCGCAATCTGCTCGCCCAATTCTTCCTGAATCTGCCCACGACGCGAGAACCAATCAGCAATGCGCGTGAGCTTGGACAAACCAATCACCGACTCGCCCGGAATGTAGCCAATCGTACACGTGCCAGAAATCGTCTGCCAGTGGTGCGAGCAGACCGACATCACGCCAATTCCTTTGCTAATCACGAGTTCGTCCACCTGCTTGCGGTTTGGAAAGACCGTTACCTTCGGAGCAGCTTCGTATCTGCCTTTGAAGATTTCATCAATCCACATTTTTGCCAAACGATTCGGCGTGTCGCACGAGTTCGGGTCGTTGCGGTCAATGCGCAAAATATCGAATAATTCCTGCACTTTTTGTTCTGCAAGCCGCTTCATTTCGTCGCGCTCGTAGGCGGTCAGCACCGTATTTCCGTTGGCATCGAAGAGCTTATAGCCAAGCGAACTCATGCTCGGCAAGGCAGGCAGAATCTCGCTGCGCGGTATGGAAACGTGATCCGTATCTATCTCTCTTTCGTCGTCGTCAGAAGAACTAAAGGCGGGACGCTCTAAAAGAGCAATCTCGTCGTGGTCGTCATGTCCACACGTGCATTGTTGTGCCGTGCCGTTGCTGCTTCCGTTAGTATTGCGATGAAAGCCATTCAAACCGTTCATTTTACTCATTGTTCAGTTCCTTTCGTTGCTTGATAATTGCTTTGGTGTCGTGCGCGTTGTGGTGAAGTGATTATAGTCTCAGCACGGGAATAAATGCTGTGTTTCGAGAATGTTCGTGCAATATGTTTGGCGTGCATTCACACAAGTTCGGCATGAGCGTTCTCATGCAATAATGCAAATTTCTTGATTTTCACTGGTTCGCCAAAGTATTCGCAAAAATTATTGTCTGATTCAAAGAGCTTGATGGAATGCAGCTTGCCGCTTGGGAGCTTTGCATCAATCGCGCTCCAAAACATGACAGCAAGATTTTCTACCGTCGGGATGATTCCTTGTAAGAAATCTACATCGTAGTTCAAATGCTTGTGGTCCACCTTGTCGATAATTTCTACATTCAAAATGTCTCTGAGTTGCTTCAAATCTATCACATAGCCCGTTTCTGGGTCGGGCATTCCAGCAACAGTTACTTCCATAACGTAGTTATGTCCGTGTCCGCGTGGGTTGTTGCATTTGTCGAACACAGCTTCGTTGCGCTCGTCTGACCAATCAGGATTATACAAACGGTGCGCTGCCGAAAAATGTTCTTTGCGTGTGACGTACACCATGCCTTGCGTTCCTTTGCTCAAAAAATTGCTCAAAAATTGTACATATTGATTCCCTCATAAACACGAATGAGGCGCGTTCCTATTGTTCCGTATTTGGTCTATCAGCAGAGAAATTACATGGTCGGCGTGTGAATTTATCATAATTTTGTAGAGTACGCGGGCGTGAAAACTCATGCTCGCGCACGTTCATTCTTTCATCCGTTCATTAAGACCACCCAATCGTTTCCAAGCTGCATGAAATCTGACTCGCTATTTTACAAATACTTCCAGCTGTTGCCTGAGGCTCTGCTTATGCTTGCGGGCGAGGATGCCTCGCACATTCAAGACATATCGTCGTACAGTTTTCAATCAGTCGAAATCAAAGATTTATCCTTTCGCTTCGATGGTGTGCTGGCAAAAGCAGATTTTTCCGATAGATTCTACTTTGTGGAAGTGCAGTTTCAAAAAGACGAACGCCTGTTTCGGCGCATCTTTGCGGAGATTATGCTGTATTTGTACCAGCAAAATTTACCCGCGAACTGGCACGTTGTCGTGATTTTCCCACAACGCAGTATCAATGCGGGTGTGCCAGAGGATGTAGCGGAATATCTTGCATCGGAACGCCTAAAAGTGGTATATTTGGATGAGTTATCTGGCGAACTTTTGCAAGAATTTCCGCTCAGTTTGCTCAACATTTTTACTGCCAAGTCAAACGAAAAAGATGTTGCAACAGCAGTACAACAAGCAATAGTTCAACAAACCGCATTGCTCGACGACATAGATTTCATACGCTTTTTGAAGCGATTACTTTCCGAAAAACTTCCCCATCTCACCCACAAGGAGATTGCTGCCATGTTTGACCTTCGACTCACTCCCTTCGAGGAAACGCGCTATTACAAAGATTTGCAGGAAATGGAACAAGCTGCAAAACAACAAGGATTGCAACAAGGATTGCAACAAGGAGAACGCCAAAAACAAGAGGCAATCGCCTACAAAATGCTCCGCATGGGATTGAGCCTCGAACAAGTTGCAGAAGCGACTGAACTTACCATTGATGAGGTGCGACTTTTGGCGCAATAATCGCAATAATTATCGAAATCTAAAAAGAAAAGCGCGAGAGAAAACGGCTTACATACCGCATTCTTTCGCGCTTTTTTGGTACAAATATCAAACAATCTTAAAAATTATATCCAAAACCAATCACCAAACTCGGACGGCTCAGACCTGTTTGCAAGTTTTGGAACGCAAGGTCAATTTTCACGGGCCATTGTCCCAACAAGTACGTGCGCACGCCAAAGCCGAAGGACATCAGTACATCGCCATTTTCGTAGCCTGCTGGATTGCCAAAAGCATCGAATTTCTGCGCTGCCAGCGCGAGGCGCAAAGGATTCGTCCACGCAGAGCCAATATCCACAAAGCCGACAGCCTGTAAGCCGTTGATGATATTACTCAGTAAATTACTTGAGCCGTCTGGCTGCAACAAATTAAATCGTGCTTCGACGTTGGCGGAAAAGAAATTGCTTCCAACGGCAGAAAAGAGCGGAAAACCACGCAATGGTGACACTACATAGTTGAAATATAAGTCTTCTGCACGAGAAAACGGTAAATCTGTTGCAAAGGTGCGTCCCAAAATCAAGCTCTCTTGTCCGCCAACGAAGAACTGTTGGGGGTTCGAGCCGATATTTGCGCCAATGGAAGCTCGTGCGGCAATGACACCAACATTTTTGAGCGGAATGTACTGCCGATAGTCCGCGCTGCCCCGAACAAACGTCAAGCCCGCAAAGCCAGGCACCGACTCAATTTTTGCTTGCATTTTTGAGCCATTCACCGAACCAAAAAAGCCCGTTTCGGAATTGTCCTGCACAAAACGCACTTCGGGAATCAGCACGAAATCGGAGCGATTAAACGTCCGAGCGAGGCTTGGGTCAAGGCTTTCACGCACGGTATTGAACACGGATAACTTCCCTTCTAAGCGCATTCCCGGCGCAAGCGGCATCATTACTTTGCCCGTGCCACCCCAGTACGTAAGCTGCGCCCAAAGAAATGAGCGTGTTTGAGAATCAAACAACGGCATCCTGCGCGAGGTGCGGAGCAGACTTACTTCGTAGTCCAGAAACTCTGGCAAATAACTGTATGTAACAGCAATATCATTATTCTCAATCCGAAGTAACACGTTTGCAGAGACGTGCAAGCGATTGTTGCCCATAATATCTTGCCAAATTGCCTGCCCTGCAAGTCCAGAATTACCAAGAAAAGACTGTACTTCGAGGTTTGGCTGCGTTCCAAAAAAGGTATCAAAAGTAGGAGCGATACTGTAGGAATCGAACTCTAAATTGAACGGCAATGGCAAGGACGGTAACTTTCCAGGTTTGGTGTAATCATTTTGCTCGGCAACAAGGTCTTGTGCGGCTCTGGAGGCAACATCAGGATTCTGCTCAACCATTTTTTGCTTGGAAAAATCAACATCGAATTTGCCATAACTTTTTGGCGTTTCGGTTTCTTGCGGCTGATTGGAAGGAGCAGCTTTTTTGCTTACACCTGCCACAATGCTTGTATCTGCGCCATTTTCCGAAGATTGTCCCGACGGCAACGAACCACCATTGGCAGCAGCAGCATTCACGCGCCCTAGAGCTTTTTCGGCAATCGCTTCCCGCTCCATTGCTTGCTTGCGCAGTTCCGTTGGCTCTGGTACGACATTTTTGCGGTCAAACGGCGTATTCACGATGAATAGCCCCGAAGAACCCTTGCGAATGCTGGTAAAGGCGAGACGCGAAGCATCGCGCTGAAGTCCGATAGACTGTACGCCTGTGGCAAAGTTCGACTTCGGCGTGAGCGTCCGTGCGGCAATGTTCCATTCATATACGTTCGCAATGCCGCTTCGGTCGGAAACAATGAGCAGTTTTTTACCGTCCGCGCTCAGGCTGAGTGCGGTTTTGCGGGAATTTGCGTCGCTGGTAATGCGCTCAATTTTTTTCGCGGGAAAGTTGTACGCATATACGTCGTGCGAGCGGGAATCATGCTCCCAGATAGAAAACGTCGCGCTAGAGGTGTTTGTTGTGAGAATTCCCGCGCGGTCGGAAACGAAAAAGATATTTTTACCGTCGGGCGACCACGTTGGCAGATTTTCGCTAAACACATCATTCGTCAAGCGGCTTGTTTTCTTGCTTGCGAGGTCGTACAAGTAAATATTCGGCAATTCATTTTCTACCGCCACAAATGCCAACGTTTTTCCATCGGGCGAAAAAGCGAGCGAACGAATGAGTTTGTAATTCAATTCCAAGCGCGTAACTGCGCCACTTTGCGGATTCACAAGCGAAATGCCGTCCATGCCGCCACCTTGCGTGATGTAGGCAATTTGCGCCGCATCACCTTTCGCGCCCGATTCTGGCTTCCACGAGAGAGAAAGCCCGTCTGAGCCAGTATATTTCGTGTCGAGAGGCTCGCCCGTTGCGACAAGGCGTGTGATATTGTCCTGCCGCTTTGCACGCATATCCTGCACATACACCGCCCACGCACCATCACGAGCCGAAAGGTACGCCAAGCGGTCACCATTCGGCGAGAAAGCAGGTGCGGCAAGCGTTTGTGCGAACATGGGCGCACCGTCTTTGCCAGCATCGGCGAGGCGTTGAGCGGCTTTTTCAATATCATCGTAGCGTCCAGCACTCACGGTGTATTGCTGGCGTAATTCCCGCTTCCAAATTGTTGTAAAACCATCTACATTGACACCAAAGGTTGCCCGAAACGCGCCATCCACCGAGCCAATGCCCCGCGCACGGGTGATGAGTTCGGAAATTTTTCCCGCACCATATTTCTCAGCAATGTACGCAAAAAGTGCTTGTCCCGTTTTCACTCGCGCATAGCCTTCGAGCGCGGCAAGGCTTGTAAATTGGTCATTCACGACCATATCGCGCATGAGCATATCGGTCTCGGCATCCACGCCTTCGCGGCTGATATATTCCGCCAAGCCCTCATTAAACCACAGGGGCAGGTCAAATTGTCCATTGATAGGCGAAGGTAAATTCACGCCGTAGTAGAGTAGATTCACCATCGTAAGTGCGAGTTCGCGCCGCAGCGTGAGGCGAAATTCTTCCCAATCACCCCGAAAAGCAGCAACCATGCGGTTTTTGCGCAATTCGTAAATTCCACCCACGCCGCGCTCAATCAGTGCTTCCTGCGCGTTGGTTTGCTGCGCTTCGTTGGGTGAATTATACAGCATGACTGGCAAACGCTCGTTCCACGCAAAGCCGAGAATGCGCTGCGTGGTTTTCGCGCCTTCTTCCAGCGCGACACCTGCGTATTGCGCAAGGTAGTCGCCGCCTTCGTGATAGTAAATATCGAAACTGCGGGATTGAACATAATTCCACGTAAAGGTCTGATATTGCGGTTTAATTTTGCCAAACGAGGTGAGCTGTTGTGCCGCAACGCGCTCTGGCAGGAAGGATGCACACAACGCCATGACACAGACAAGAAAAATTTGCGGTTTCTGCTTCGGAACGCCTAGAAACGGGCGTGTACGGTTTATTTGCGATGCTGCTCGCAGAAAAGTTTTCATGGTCATTACAAAAATGGTGATTGCCAAAAAAGTACACATTGAACTAAAAAGTACACCAAAAATGGTCATAGCTACAGAGCTTGTTTTGTGAAGATTGTCTCAAAAGAAGAACGCATTTTGCAGGCGAAAGTTACATGTTTCACGGGCGGAAAACAAAGGAATTGTCAAGAATGGCAGCAGGAAAGCATATATTTGTATAGACAAAAAATGCTCGTTCTCTTCACTATTTTGCAATAATTATGAAGCCATTTACTTACGCTTTCGTACTGCTCTTCGCACTGTCGAGTTGTGGGAGAAATAATGCAACAACCCCGCCTACACCCGCAGATTCGCTATATTTCCCTCCCACGACGAGCAATGCTTGGGAAACAACCTCCTTGTCAAGTTTGGGCTGGAATCAAAGTGGTGCTCAGCCATTGAAAGATTTTCTTGCTCAAAAGAACACAAAATCCTTTATGATATTGGTGAATGGAAGAATTGTAATGGAAGAGTATTTTGATGGACATACCCCAACAGAAACGTGGGAATGGAATAGCGCAGGAAAAACGCTTGTAACGGCTGCGGTCGGCATCGCGCAACAGGAAAATCTTTTGAACATCAACACAAGAGTATCGCAGTATCTCGGCACTGGCTGGACAAGCCAGCCAATAGCAAAAGAAAATTTGATTACTTCACGACATTTGCTCACCATGACTTCTGGGATAAATGATGCAAGCGAGCTCGTCATTGTGTCTAACCTCACCTACCTTGCTGATGCTGGTACACGCTGGTCGTATCACAATGTTTTTCAACGGTTAATGGATATTGTTGCGAGAACGAGCAATCAAAGTTATGAGGCGTATTTTACCACGAAGCTGAAAAACAAACTTGGCATGGATGGTTTTTGGAATAATGGCATCATTTTCAAGGTCTATCACAGCAACACCCGCAGCATGGCGCGATTTGGCTTGCTCGCACTCAACAAAGGAAAATGGAACAACGAGCAAATCGTCAATGAAGCGTTTTTTAATGAAAGTATCACTTCTTCGCAAAGTATCAATCCCGCTTACGGGTATTTGTGGTGGTTGAATGGCAAAACAAGCTACATGGTTCCTGGCTCTCAAAGAGTGTTTCAAGGCGCATTAGTGCCGAGTGCGCCATCGGATATGTACGCAGCAATGGGCGCGAAAGACCAGCGTATTTACATCATTCCGAGTAAAAAAATGATCGTGATTCGCATGGGTAATGCTTCCGACCCCGCAAATCCAAACTTTGCCGTTTCTGGCTTTGACAATGCGCTGTGGGAGAAAGTAAATGCAATGATAAAATAACAGACTTCTGCGATGATTGGCGAATTATGCCACATAGTTTCGACGCAAACAAAATAAAATAGCTTAAAACCTTGTGTTTTGAGCCGTTTTTTTTTATCTTTGTTGCTTCCTAAAGACTATCCCCAATCCTCTACATCCCTGACTTTTACGTTCATTTCCTAGCAAAATGCTTGCACCATGGTAGCGCAGTTTCTTCTTTCAAGCCAGTAAAGGCACACAACAAAGGCACGACTTACACCACTTGAGTCGGATTGTGTCGAAGTCGGTCCAACAAGGATTATTGGAGGTGTGCGTCCACAAAATTTTGATGTTGCGTATCGTCCGGATGGACCGCGTATTGCGTTTGATAGCAAAACCTTAAATGACTTATCAAGCGTTCGCAAAAACTGGCAAAATATGGTGAATGATTTAGCTACTGAAGCGGCAACGGTGCACACTCGTTTCCCATATGCGTTGGTTGCATTTATGGTTGTTATTCCAGAACCTGCTTTGGCTACAAAACAACTCAGTGATTTAGTGCGCACACTTGAGCGCCTTTCCACACGTAAGGATGTTCTTGACCAAACACACCTAGCAGAAGCGATTGCACTGGTAGTTTGGAATCCCGATACAGGCAAAGTACATGAAACGATACCGCCGATTTCTTCACCACTGCGAGTAGAGCAATTTTCTAACCTTATTTATCCTCACTACCTCAACCGATACAAAGGGCTGCCACCGCACGACGAAGTAAGTGATGATAACGACAATATTGATGATGAAACGGTATAATTTTCACCATGCCAATTGATAGATTAGGAATTATGAGTACAATAACAAAACCGACATTTCAAACGAATAAATCTAATACCTCCGAGCAAAAACTTCGTGGAGGTTATTATACGCCGTTATCACTTGCTACATATTTAGCTTCTTGGGCGATTCGGACAGGGAGTGAGAGCATTCTTGAGCCGAGTTGTGGGGATGGCAATTTTATTGAGGCTTTGCTTCAACGCTTTTCAACTATGAGTAAGAGCAGGAAAAAGAGAACGGCAAAAATTATTGCCATTGAGATTGAAAGTCAAGAACTACAAAAAGCACAGCACCGTACAGAACAATATCCAAACGCAAGTAATCAGCACATAGAATACCAATGGCTATGCGATGATTTCTTTTGTGCATATAGTGATTTATATCGTCATGAGGAATTTGATGTTGTTATCGGTAATCCACCATATATTCGATTTCAATATTTGAATGATGCAAGTCGGAGTGTTGCTTTTGAACATCTGCGATATGTTGGGTATAAACCAACAAAATGAGCCAATGCGTGGGTGGCATTTGTGCAGCTTTCTCTTGAACTTGTTAAACATGGTGGGCGTTTGGCAATGGTATTACCTGCAGAATTGCTCCAAGTGAAATATGCTGAGGAGCTTCGAGAACGCTTGACAAAGCAATTTGAGCATATTGTGATGATTGGTTTCAAAAGACTTGTCTTTCCTGAAATTCAACAAGAGGTGGTCTTGCTTTTAGCAGATGGGAAACGTCCCCTTGGAACAGCAACAAGCGATATTCATACATTAGAACTTCAATCCGGTGAGGAATTGTTAGCATTAGACGATTTGAATAATGCTATCGCCCATTTGCCCGCAAAGCACTCTCGCAAGGGTATGAAGTGGACGAGTTTGTTTTTATCGGAATCCTCGTTTGCTGCACTTGACCAAGCAGAACAGCACCCCGAACTTATTCCGCTCGGGAAACTTGCGAGTGTTGATGTGGGCATCGTTACTGGACGCAATAGTTTTTTTGTTGTTCACACCGATAAACGCAAAGAGTTGAATCTTAATGGTCACGCTATACCTATCTTAGGGCGTACTGGTGCAATTAAATCTATACGATTTAGCCCCGACGATTTTGCTGAGTATCAAACTCATACCGTTTTGACTGTATTTTGAATACTTTGATTTGAGCAAGGCAGCATGCTGCCTTGTTTCGGAGAATTGAAACTATTCATTTTACAATCGAAATTTTACAATCGAAACGGTATCAGTACCCTTCATACTTGCTTAATTTGAATGGTATTGACCAAGAACATTTTCCAAAGGAATTACAAGATTATATCGCATTGGGCGAACAGGAAAAAATTCATGAGGGATATAAGTGTAGCATTAGAAAACGTTGGTACGATGTACCTTCTATTCATGTTCCCGATGCCTTTCTCTATAGGCAAATTCATAAATTTCCCCTTCTTGTCTTAAATGAAGCATCTGTTACGGCAACCGACACAATACATCGTGTTCGTATCCAAAAGGGAGTGAATCATAAACTGCTAGCTGCATCCTTTTTCAATTCTCTTACCCTCGCATGGGCGGAGGTTTGTGGTCGTAGTTATGGCGGCGGAGTGCTGGAATTAGAACCACGCGAAGCAGAAGAAATACCAATCCCTTATAATGAGCATCTTGTTCTTGATTATGATAAAATAGATACACTTCTGCGAAAAGGAAATGAGATAAAAGCACTGGAATATGTAGATTCTATTGTTCTTCACGACTACCTAGGATTTGACAAGCAAACAATTCTATCAATCCGCAGTGCATGGACTGAACTACGAGACAGACGTATCTCAAGACGATAGCGTGACTGAGCGTGTTAGCAAAGCAAACCTTTACTAAACATGATGTTTACGACTTACTGCCTTTATGCCTTGAGAAAATCTTGAGAATTTCCAACCAAGATTTGAACGCCTCTTGAGAAAATACGCCGTAGTTTTGCTTTCGTAATTCACAACATTTGTTGAACGGCGAAAGCAAAACTTTTTTGTTTATGGCACTCGAATTTATCATCGGACTCGTGCTTGCAGTGCTGCTTTTGGGATATTTGGGGTATGCTATGCTGTATCCCGAAAAATTTTAAGGAGCGGCAATCATGCAAGCAAACGATTATCTCCAGCTTGCCCTCTATTTCGGGCTTCTTCTTGTAGCAACGCCGCTTTTGGGCGGTTTTATGGCAAACGTGTTTCAGGGCGAAAGGACATGGCTCACTCCTGCGTTTGCGCCCGCAGAACGGCTTATTTACAAGGTTTCTGGCATTGATTCTGAGGAAGAAATGACGTGGAAAAAGTACGCTACCGCGCTTTTGGCGTTTAATGCGTTAGGATTTCTTACGGTCTTTGGACTGATGCTTGCGCAAGGAGTATTACCGCTCAATCCGCAAGGTATCAACGGAACATCGGTCTATCTCGCCTTCAATACCGCCGTGAGCTTTATGACCAACACCAACTGGCAAGCCTATTCCGGCGAGGCAGCACTTTCCTACGCTACGCAAATGCTGGGTTTGGGAGTGCAAAATTTCGTGAGTGCCGCAACGGGCATTGCCGTCATCCTCGCATTGGCACGTGGTATCGCCCGCAAGCAATCGAATTCTCTCGGTAATTTTTGGGTGGATTTAACCCGTGCAACTCTCTACATTCTCCTTCCTATGTCCCTTCTTTTGGCTCTAGTGCTTATTTCGCAAGGTGTCGTGCAGACGTTTAGCGCATACATTCCCGCAACCACGCTCGAGGGGCGTGAGCAGATGATTCCGCTTGGTCCTGCTGCATCGCAAATCGCTATCAAGCAGCTTGGCACAAACGGCGGCGGCTTTTTTGGTGTGAACAGTGCGCATCCGTTCGAGAATCCCACGCCGTTCAGCAATTTTCTGCAAGTGCTGGCAATTTTGCTCATTCCCGCCGCACTTACTATCACCTACGGAAAAATCGTTGGTTCGGCAAAGCAAGGCTGGACGCTGTTTGCAGCGATGTTGGTGGTTCTGCTCGTGGTTCTGGGCGTGTCGCTCTGGTCGGAAACGCAGTACAACAGCGTTTTGCAGACCGCACACCTCATGGAAGGCAAAGAACAACGCTTCGGCGTAGCAAACAGCATTCTCTGGGGCATGACCACGACGGTTGCCTCCAACGGCTCGGTGAATGCCATGCACGATAGTTTTTCGCCACTTGCGGGCGGAATGGCAATGCTCAATATGATGCTCGGCGAAGTGATTTTCGGCGGTGTTGGCGCGGGAATGTACGGAATGCTGATGTTCGTTGTGCTGACGGTCTTCATTGCAGGCTTAATGGTTGGGCGCACGCCTGAGTATTTGGGCAAAAAAATTGAAGCATTCGAGGTGCAGATGGCGATGGTGGCTATTCTCGCTCCGAGTGCGGTGATTTTGATTGGTACGATGCTCGCAGTGCTGATTCCGCAAGGCTTGAATAGCTTGAATAATCAAGGTCCGCACGGGTTTTCGGAAATTCTCTACGCCTTCACATCGGCTGCGGGCAACAATGGAAGCGCTTTTGCGGGCTTGACGGTGGACACACCGTTTTACAACATTGCGCTGGGATTTGGAATGCTCATCGGGCGTTTTGGCGTGATTCTACCTGCCTTGGCGATAGCTGGTAGCATGGTTACGAAAAAGTACACACCACCGTCGCTCGGCACGTTCCCGACGGACACGCCGCTTTTTGTGATGCTGCTCATCGCGGTCATTCTGATTGTCGGTGCGCTTACCTTCTTCCCCGCATTGGCACTGGGTCCGATAGTGGAGCATTTGCTGATGAATGCTGGGCGGACGTTCTGAAAAATTGGTAAAAAAATCCGTATATTTGCTGGAAATACAACCTCATCAATTTGTTGAAAAAGCATTATGGAAACAAATACCGAAATTGACTACAAAGCTGTTGCAGAGCGGTATAGAGAGCGTTTGAATGATTTGTATGGTGAAATTGAAACGTGGCTGGAGGGCGAACAATACCGATTCACTCGAGGCGAAATGAACTTGGAGCAGCAGAATATCGGCAAGTACATCGCACCAACACTCACTATTACAAACGTGGAAACCAGAGAACTGATTGCTGAATTGAAGCCGGGTGGTGCTTTAGTAATTGCAGCAGAAGGGCGAGTGGATATTATTGGAGATATTGACAGTGATTACCTTCTGTATTTAGTTCCTGATTCAGGAATTGATGTTGATGTTTCAACAAAAGTAGGCAATGCGCCAGAGACAACAGAAACCAAGCGTTGGAGTGTTTTCCGAGGATTCCAGCACAAGGGGTGGTACTTTACTGAAGTACGTCGTTTAGCTCGCGTAAAACCTATCAATAAAGAATTATTCATTGACATTCTTGCAGAGGTTTCGTATGATGAATCGCTTGCAGGAGCTTGATGAAATCTATGCTGATTATGAATTTCAGCGCAAAACATTAAAATTATTCAAACTCAACGTTAAACTTGCGTTAAAAGGAACTGTAGGGCTAAGTGCGTCATTACTGAAGCAATCTGAATTGCATAGCTTCACTCCTGAGATTGCAAAAGAACGAGCGGATGCGACAGAAAAGCATCTGGCAGATTCTACAATTTTATCACTGTGGATAGTGTTTGAGCGTTGTTTGGTCGAGTATTTGCAAAATGGTGTCACTATTTCCTTAAGATCTCCGATTTCAGAGTTGCTTTATGACCGTGTTCTCAAAGATATTGAATGGTGGAGATTAGATGATAAAATTGATATGACTAAATCGTTGTTCGATTCAAAACTTCTTGAAAATCTTACGCACATCAAAAAATATCGCAATTGGGTTGCTCACCGAAACCCCAATCAACAGCCGCCTAACATTAAGCCTGGCAATGCCTACACATATTTACGAGAAGCCATAGAAAGCATTCAAAATTCATAATCCACTCCATTTTTTTTGCTAATGATGCCCACAAACCGCATCATTACGTCCTTCTCATGCCCAAAAACGAATAATCAACAACTCAAAACCAACAACTACCATGCAATCCCAATCCCTCTTCGACCCAGCAATTACGCGCCGCGCTGCCTTGGAAGCCTTCACCAAACTCAGCCCGCGCGTGCAGCTCAAAAACCCCGTCATGTTCATCGTTGCTGTTGGTGCGGTCCTGTCCACGCTTGTTGTGGTGCGGGATGCAGCTACGGGAGCATTTTCGGACTTTACGCTGCAAATCACGCTCTGGCTCTGGTTCACGGTGCTGTTTGCCAATTTCGCCGAAGCAATCGCCGAAGGGCGCGGCAAAGCACAGGCGGACGCGCTTCGCAAAACCCGCACGGGGACGATGGCGCGATTTCTTCCTAACTATCCATCATTAGTTGAACAGCGCGTCGGTGCAAGTGCGCTAAAACTTGGCAACGTCGTCATCTGCGAATCGAGTGATGTAATTCCAGGCGACGGCGAAGTCATTAAAGGCATTGCCAGCGTGAACGAATCTGCCATCACGGGCGAATCCGCGCCCGTCATCCGCGAGGCAGGCGGCGACAGAAGTGCCGTTACAGGCGGGACGCAGGTTATCAGCGATTGCATTTATGTTCGCATTACCGCCGAGCATGGCGATTCCTTTCTCGACCGCATGATTGCTCTCGTGGAAGGCGCACAGCGTCAGAAAACACCCAACGAAATCGCGCTTTCCATCTTGCTTGCGGCACTTTCCATCGTGTTTTTGCTTGCGGTGGTAACGTTGAAAGGTTTTGCGTATTATGCCGAGACCGCATCGGGACTGACTGTGCAAGGCGTTCCTTCACTCCTCAGCGTTCCGGTGTTGATTGCACTTTTGGTGTGCCTCATTCCAACAACGATTGGCGGTTTGCTCTCCGCAATCGGCATAAGCGGCATGGATAGGCTCATTCAACGCAATGTGATTGCCACGAGCGGTCGCGCGGTCGAGGCGGCGGGCGATGTGGACGTGCTTTTGCTCGACAAAACAGGCACAATCACGCTTGGAAACCGCATGGCTTCTGCGTTTGTTCCCGCTCGAGGAGTAGATGTGAAGCGCCTTGCCGAAGCCGCGCAGCTTTCCTCGCTTGCCGACGAAACGCCTGAAGGACGCTCCATTGTGGTCTTAAGGACGCTCCATTGTGGTCTTGGCAAAGGAAAAATTCGGCATTCGCGGACATGACGACACCGAGCATCACGCCACGTTCATCCCCTTCACCGCGCAAACCCGCATGAGTGGCGTGGATTACGGCAAACGCTCCATTCGCAAAGGTGCTTCCGACGCGATTATTCGCCTTGCTGAAGAAAACGGCACTGCCTTCCCGCCAGACGTGAAGCGGTCTGTGGAGGACATTGCTAAAACAGGCGGAACGCCGCTTGTGGTCGCGGAAATGCAGGACGGTAGCGTTACGGTTTTAGGCGTGATTCACCTGAAAGATATTGTCAAAGGCGGCATCAAAGAACGCTTTGCGGAACTCCGAAAAGCGGGCATCAAAACCGTGATGATTACGGGCGACAATCCGCTTACCGCCGCCGCTATTGCCGCCGAAGCCGGCGTGGATGATTACATCGCCGAAGCAACGCCCGAAGCCAAGCTAAAGCGCATCCGCGACGAACAAGCAAATGGGCATCTGGTGGCAATGGTCGGCGACGGAACAAACGACGCGCCCGCTCTGGCACAAGCAGACGTTGGCGTGGCTATGAACTCCGGCACACAAGCAGCCCGCGAAGCAGGAAACATGGTGGATTTGGACAATAATCCCACGAAACTTTTGGAAGTGGTGCAAATCGGCAAACAGCTTTTGATGACACGCGGCGCACTGACCACCTTCAGCATTGCCAACGACGTGGCGAAATACTTTGCGATTATTCCCGCAATTTTTGCAACTGTTTACGCAACAAATGGTGTGGGTGCTTTATCCGCGCTGAACATCATGCAGCTTGCCACGCCGCAAAGCGCAATTTTATCGGCAATTATTTTCAACGCGCTCGTGATTGTTGCGCTGATTCCACTTGCCTTGCGCGGTGTGGCGTATAAGCCGCTTCCCGCCTCGACCTTGCTCTGGAAAAATTTCCTTCTCTACGGCGTAGGTGGCGTACTTGTGCCGTTTGTGGGGATTAAGGTGATTGATATTCTTGTTGTGGCACTTCATTTAGTCTAGTTTTCTAGCAAGTTCCAACTCGCTCTTGACAACGGCTGAAACAATAAACACAAAAAAAGAACTCCATGGAAAATTTCAAGATTCATTATCCTCTGCTCTCTGTCGCCATTTTTGTCGCTGTTATTCTCGTGGCTCATATTTTCGCAACGAATAACTATGATTGGACGAACAATACTATTAGCGACTTGGGGTCACAAGGCTATGAAAGAAAACTTCTTATGCAGTTTGGTTTTTTGGCTTTTGGCATAACCATGACCCTTGGAATTATGCTGAATGGTTTGACATGGCGGATATTGCCGATACTCGTTTATAGTCTCGGTGTTGGTTTGACGGGAATTTTTTGCACAAAGCCGTTTTTTCATACTGAAACGTATTCCCTACTGCAAGAAAATCTCCATTCTACATTTGCACAAATTGCTGGTATTGCTTTGACCGTTGGAGTTTTGGTACAACTTTTTTCTTCAACAACTACGACCGAAAAATTTGTCAATTTGATTTTTTTACTGGCGATTATCGGGCTTTCAGCATCCTTTGGGCTTGTACAACAGTATCAGGGCATTGTTCAAAGGGTATTGTATCTCACCAGCTTCATTTGGCTGGTCAAATTTTACAAGCCTTCATAAATAGAGGAAACCATGAAAACGATACTCATTACTGGTGCAAATTCAGGAATTGGGAAAGCGCTGGCGTTAGTCGTGGCAAAGCATCCCTATCAACTTGTTTTGCTTGTTCGCAAAGAGAGCGAGATTCAACGTTTATCGGACGAAATAACTGCCAGCACAAGTAATCAAAACGTTTCCGTCTTCGCTTGCGATGTATCCCGAAAGAGCCAAATTCAGAGCTGTTGCAATGCGATACTCCAACGGCACCCAACTCTTGATGTTCTCATCAATAATGCCGCCGTGTACACAGAAACACGTACGGAAACGCCTGACAAGATTGAGTTGAACGTTGCGGTGAATGTGGTCGCTCCGTTTTTACTCGCGCAAGGCTTGCTCCCTGCTCTTGAAAAAGCAAGCAATCCACGTGTTTACAACATTTCATCAATTGGTGAAAAGTATGGAAAAGCAGATTTTGAGGACATCATGAGCCATTCAAACTATTCTGGCAATGCTGTGTACAATAAAAGTAAGCTCTTGCTGACCATGCTGACCTACAAATGCGCGGAACTCTATGCCGACAAACACATTCGCTTCAACTGTATTCATCCTGGGGCAACAAAAACAAGACTCGTTTCCGATGAAGATATTGCCCAAATGCCACTCGTATTGCGGGCTATCTTCCGCATGGTTAAAGGGTTTCGCAAAACACCCGAACAATCGGCTGAAACTATTTACAACCTGATTGCAAACCAAGAGTTTTCCACTCTAACGGGAAAGTTTTTTAGCAATGGAACACAAATCTATTCTTCGGCACAGTCGAGAGACAAACATCTCATTGACAAAGCATGGAAATATTACGTTCAAATCACGAATCAGGAAAGTACATAGCCAAAAGCAAATATCGTTGAATGTGCAACAGTCAAAAATTCAAAAACAACTCATTCAACAAATTTTTTTTATTCCCCTTCCTTTCAAAAAAACATGAAAACATTTCTCATCGCTCTCCGCTTTTTCCTTGTTATGACGCTGCTTACAGGCGTTTTGTATCCGCTTGCCGTTACGGGCATCGGGCAGGGATTTTTTTCGTATCAAGCAAATGGCTCTGTGCTGCAAAGCGCAGTGCTGAAAGGCGCACAGAATCATGTTCGCGGCTCTGAACTTTTAGCACAAAAATTCGACAGCGTAATTTATTTCCAAGCGCGTCCATCGGCGTGTGATTACGGCACAGTTGCAAGCGGCGCGAGCAATAAAGGTCCGACCAGCGCGGCTTTGCAAACGGTGGTTCAAGAACGTCGCTCTGCCTTCCGCACAAGCAACAGTCTTGCTTCTAGGCAAGAGGTTCCGTCCGAAATGGCGTTTGCATCGGGAAGCGGTTTAGACCCGCACATCAGCCCTGAAGCCGCACGGATGCAGGTTGCGCGGGTAGCAAAAGCGCGTAGTTTCGATGAAAAACGCGCACAAGATTTGAAAAACCTTGTTGAACGCTCGGTGGAACAGCCGCAATTTGGAATTTTCGGCAATGCGCGGGTGAATGTGGTGAAGTTGAATATGATGGTGGATGTGCTTCAATAATTGGATAAAATTTGGAAAAATAATGAAAACTCGCCCCAATCCTGACGACCTGCTCCAAAACATCCAAGCACAGGAATCCCGCAAACAGCGCACACACGGCTCGCTCAAGCTCTTTTTTGGAATGTCGCCCGGCGTTGGAAAAACCTACGCCATGCTCCAAGAGGCGCATACGCGCTTAGCGGAAGGAGTGGAGGTGCTTGTGGGCTATGTCGAAACACACGGACGCGCCGAAACCGAAGCATTGGTGCAGGGTTTGGATGTGCTGTCGCGTAAGATTCTGCCGTATCGCGGAACGATTATGGAGGAATTCGACCTTGATGCTGCGCTTGTCCTGAAGCCCGCGTTAATCCTTGTGGATGAACTCGCTCATACCAATTCCCCCAGCGATAACGCGCCTCCGCGCCACGAAAAACGTTGGCAAGACGTGTTGGAGCTTTTGGAAGCAGGAATTGATGTCTATTCCACGCTGAACGTGCAGCACCTCGAAAGCCGCGCCGATACGGTGCGCAGCATCACGGGCATTACCATCCGAGAAACCGTGCCAGATTCCGTTTTGGAGCGAGCGGATGAAATCGAACTCATTGACATTTCCCCCGAAGAACTGATTGACCGCTTGGAAGAAGGCAAAGTCTATTCGCCTGAGCGTTCCGAAGAGGCACGAAGGAATTTTTTTCGCAAAGGAAATCTGACGGCACTCCGCGAAATGGCTCTGCGCCTCACAGCAGAGCGCGTCGAAGGGCAACTGAACGAATATCGCCAAGCGCATTTTATCGCCGAATCGTGGAAGTCGGGCGACCGCTTGCTTGTGGCGGTGAGCGGTAGTCCCTATTCCGAGCAGCTTGTGCGCTGGACGCGGCGCATGGCGTACACGATGAAATCCTCGTGGATTGCGCTCAGTGTGGAAACGCTGAAGCCGCAAAGCCCAGAAAATACGGCACGGTTGGAGAAAAATCTCGCACTGGCGCGGGAACTTGGCGCAGACATTCACACGATTGCCGACGACGACGTAGTGCGCGGAATCCTGCGAGCCGCACGGCAGCACAATATCTCGCAAATCGTCATTGGAAAGCCTGCAAAACAAGGAACGACGGCGATTGTGGACAAACTCATTGACGAAAGCGGCACGATTGATGTTCACGTCGTGCGGGCGGAAGATTTACCCGAACATCGTTTTAGCCGTGCAAAACGCCTTACGCGCTGGACACAGCTTCAATCCTTCCTCCGCGAGGTGTTATCCGAATCCTCGACGCGCTGGCAAAACTACGCGCTGGCAACGGGATTGGCTCTGGGGCTTGCGCTCGTGTGCTTGCCGCTTCTGCCTTTTATCACCTATCAATCTATCGGCTTAATCATGCTTTTTGGTGTCGCGCTCTCGGCGCTGTTCCTGTCGGGAAGTGCAATTATTCTCATGTCTGCGCTCAGTGCGGTATTGTGGAATTTCCTGTTTATTCCGCCGCGTTTTACCTTCATTATCGGCTCGGTGGAAGACCGACTCATGTTTTTGTTGTATTTTGTGATTGCCCTTGCGCTCGGCATTCTCACAAGCCGCATTCGCCTTCGTGAACGCGCCATCCGCCAGCGCGAAGAGCGCACCACTGCCCTCTACGACCTCGCCCGCGAACTCTCTGCTGCCCGCACGGTGGAGGACGTTGTTGCGTGCGGCGTAAAGCATATCGGCGCGTTGTTTGATGCGGATGTCGCGGTGATGTTATCGCACGAAAACGACGGAAAGCCGCATGAACACTTGTGCGACAAAGCACACGACGCAAGCACGTTTCAGCCTGATGCCAAAGAGCGCGGCACTGCCGAATGGGTATTTCGCAATAAACGCTCTGCAGGGCTTTTCACCTCAACGCTTCCTGCGGTGAGCGGGCATTACACGCCGCTTCTTGCGCCGCGTGGTTGTGTTGGTGTGCTGGGAATTGTTGTTGTTCAGGGAGGGGCGATTCGTGCGGATTGGCGGCATTTGGTGGAGCATCTGGCGCGGCAACTGGCTTCAGCACTGGAGCGTGAGTCTCTTGGCAAAGAGGCAGAGCAGAGCCGTGTGCAAGCCGAAATCACCGCGCAATCGGAACAACTCACCGCAACGCTTCTCAATTCTATTTCGCACGAATTTCGCACGCCACTTGCTGTGGTGAGCGGTTCAGCCGAGGCATTGCTTTCGCAAACCGAAACGCTTTCACCTGCACAAGCCGACATCAATCAAAACTACGTCCGCGAAATCCACCATGCAAGCCGCCGTTTGAATACACTTGTTGAAAATTTGCTGGACATGACGCGCCTTGAAGCAGGACATTTACGCCTTCGCAAGCAATGGTGCAATCTCGCGGAAACCTTCCAAACTGCGCTTACCCGCACTCGTGCAGAGCTTTCGCAGCATGTCGTCAAATTGGAAGCCGCTTCCGATGTGATGTTGTGCTACTGCGACACGGGGCTGATTGAGCAATCGCTGGTGAATATTTTGCTCAACGCTGCCCGCTACACACCCGCAGGAACGCAGATACAATGCGGCTTTCAGGAAACGAAGGACGGTTTTTGCCTCACCATCGCCGACAACGGCGCGGGCGTTTCGGCGGAAACGTTGCCACATTTGTTTGACAAATTTTACCGTGCCGATGGCGCAAAAGCTGGCGGCACGGGGCTTGGGCTTTCGATTGTGAAGGGTTTTGTAGAAGCGCATGGCGGGACGATAACGGCGGAAAACCGTCTGGCGGAAAACCGCGTGAATGGTGGCTTACAGTTCACGATTCTTCTTCCACGCGGCGCGGATGTACCGAATGATGAGTTTTCTTCCGTGCCGGAGGCGATGTAGGTTCACCCTGCCGCCGATGGCAAAAACTGTGTTCCCGCGCCCTTATGCGAGCTGGTGAAAGATTTATGTATATTTGCGAGCAAATGTACAAGCGCATTCCTTTTTTCAAAGCCTTTTTCATCGCATTCACAAATATTTTGACCAAAATTTTCACTATGGAAAAAATTCTTCTCCGCAACGCCGAAGCAGCAGATTTTGCGAGCATTGTTGCCCTCAACGCCAGCGAAGTTCAGCATACCAGCCCGATGGACGAAGTTTGCACACAGGAGCTTCACGCACTTTCGGCGTATCACCGCGTTGCGACTGTGGATGGCGCAGTTGCTGCCTTTCTGCTCGCAATGCAAGACCACGCCTCGTACCGCAACGACAACTACGAATGGTTTGCTGCACGCTATGAGCGATTTCTCTATGTGGACCGCATTGTCGTGGGTAATGCCTTTCAGGGACGCAAACTCGGTTCGTTGCTGTACGATGACCTTTTTGCGTTTGCCCGAAACGCAGGCATTCCCATGATTACGTGCGAGTTCAACATTGTTCCGCCGAATGAGCCATCGCGCATTTTTCACGATAAATTTGGCTTTGAAGAAGTCGGTACGCAGTGGCTTGGCGGAGGCGCGAAGCAAGTATCTCTGCGGGCGGCAAGAATTCAATAACAAGAAAACTACATGAACATCCTTATCATTGACGACGAAGAGCAGATGCGGCGTTTGCTGACAATTACACTAGAAGCAAGCAGTTATGCGGTGTTTGAAGCAGGCACAGGCAAGGACGGCATCACCCAAGCCGCCATGCAGCGTCCCGACGCAATCGTACTGGATATGAGTTTGCCCGATATGCCAGGCGTAGAGGTGCTGCGCTCTGTGCGCTCGTGGAGCAGCGTTCCCGTGATTGTGCTGTCGGTGCGCGGAAGCGAGGCGGACAAAGTGATGCTGCTGGATGCAGGCGCGGATGATTATGTTACCAAGCCCTTTTCACCGCAGGAATTGCTCGCACGTTTGCGGGTTGCCCTGCGCCATGCTGCCACGAAGGGCGTAGAATCGCCGCTTGTCTGCTTGGGAACGCTGGAAATTGACCTTGCTGCACATATGGTGAAAAAGCACGGCGCAGTCGTGAAACTTACCGCAACGGAATACAAAATTTTGAGTTTTCTCGTTCGCCATGAAGGGCGCGTACTGACGTATTCGCAGATTTTACGCGAGGTTTGGGGAAATCAATATGCGGATTCGACGCATTATGTTCATGTTCACGTGGCGGCACTGCGCCGAAAAATCGAAGATAATCCCGCCGAACCCGCACTCATACTAACAGAATCAGGTGTTGGCTATCGTTTGCAAGGGCGGTGATGCAGAGATAAACGAAAGTGATGTTATCAAGATTTGATGCTGGTGTAATGGCGTATTTCCTTGAGAAATGCTAGTTTTGTATTCTACAAATTGTTTCGCCGTTATGCTGCTATCAGAGATGCTGTTGTAGTGTCGCAGATTTCTTGATTTACCAATACTTACGCTATGTTTGCACACCGATTTTTTCACACTGAATCCTTGAAGCATTCACCGTCTCGCACTACGGGAGCAAAAAATCTTCCCTTACGCACGAAAATTCTTGCCTTTGCACTTTTTTTGGTTGCATTTACCGTCCTTGTCGCTCTGTGTGCGTTTCTACAACGCCATTCATTATCGGCTTCTGTTCATGCGGCAGAATTACAGGCAGAACTTCTCAAAGCTCACCATAGCAAAAGCAAATACATTTATCGGCGCAGCACCGACGATGCCGACGATGCGGAAGAATATCTGCTGCGGAGTGTATCGCTGTTGGTGTACTTTGAGCGCGAGGAAGCAACACAGCACGTGCGGAGTAAAATGCAGCAGTACCTCACGGAATTTCGGCATCTGCAAGAAAATATGCGGCAGCGAGGGGTCAATGAAAATAGTGGCGCAGAGGGAGAATTTCGCCGTTCTATTCATGCCGCGCAAGAGCTTATCCGCGAATTAGGACAAAGCGAAATTGAAATTACGATACTGCAAACGCGCCGCCGCGAAAAAGACTATTTTATGCGAGGCGACGAATCGTACATAGGCGAAGTTCGTCAGCTTGTTCTTCGCGCACAGCAGCAAATCGCTCAGTCGCCACGTATCATCGCTTCCGACAAGCAACGCCTCACAAAGTTTCTCGCATCTTACATCCAAACCTTTGAACAAACAGCGACACTTCTAGGCGATATTCAAAAAAGCGATGCGCGACTCAACATTATCATGGAGCATATTCAGCCGTCCTTAGCACGCATTGTGGCAGCAAAGCAAGCGCAAGCAGAGACAGTCGGATATATCGTTTGGGCTGTTATGCTGATTTCTCTTCTGAGCAGCACCCTACTTGCCTTCTGGATTGCGCACCATTTTTCCAAACCAATCATGAAGCTCGAGCAGGCCGCCCAACATTTCGCGGAAGGCAATCACGATATTACTGTAAAAATACGCAGCCGCGATGAAGTCGGGCGTTTAGCAGAAGCCTTCAATATGATGATTGCCAATGTACGCAAGCGCACGCAGGAGCTGCAAGATAGTAATGATGAGCTGTTGCAGGCAAACACCGTCATTCAGCAGCAAAAGGAAATGCTGGAAGAACAAACTGTTCTTGTCAGCCGCACCAACTTGGAGCTGTCCAATGCGAATATGGAATTACGGATGATGAACAACGAATTGGAGCAAGCAAACAACGAAAAAAATGAGTTTTTGGGTATTGCCGCTCATGATTTGAAGAATCCCTTGGCGGGAATGCGGGGATTGGTGGCAATGCTAGAGCATTCGCATGACCGCCTCACCATGAAAGATGTCGAAGAAACCGCACAAATACTGAGCCGAGCGATAGAAAAGATGTTTACGATTATCAAAAATCTCTTGGATATTAACGCTATCGAAACAGGAAATATGCGGCTTCAGAGCGAAGTATTTGATGTGGCGACCGTTGTGGCAGATGTTGTTGCTGATTATCGAAATCGCGCCGACGAAAAAGGAATCACTCTCTATTTTGATGCTCCTTTTTATGCAATGCACGCCATTGGCGATAGCACGGCAACGATGCAAGTTATTGATAACATTGTCTCAAATGCTGTAAAATACTCCCCCTCAGGACGTAATATCTGGGTGCGGGTTCTGAAAAGCAGTCATGGCATTCGTGTTGAAGTTCAAGACGAAGGACCTGGCTTGTCGGAAGACGATAAAAAACGACTTTTTGGCAAATTTGTCCGCCTTTCTGCCCAACCAACGGGAAACGAGCATTCTACTGGACTTGGGCTTTCTATCGTCAAGCGTATGATAGAAGGAATGAATGGAAGGGTGTGGTGCGAATCGGAGCTTGGAAAAGGAGCGACATTCCTTGTTATGCTTCCCTGCCCTCCAGCGACGCTGACAAGGGAGCAAAAAAATGATATAATCGTCATGCAACCTGCCTAATGCAACCTGCCTAACATATCGCTGCTACACTTTTGCTCTTACAAATACAAACCAGATACCGACAAGATGGAGAGCTGTTGCAACAAGTAAAACGACCGTAAAAATAGGCTTTTGTGTCTTGTGTCGGAACGCCAAACGCCCAAGCCACGCACCCACAAAACCACCCACAAGGGCGCATAAATGCAGGGTTCGTTCAGGAACACGTTGATGACCGTGCCTTGCTTGAAACTTATCCATACCATACAAGGCAAACGTAATAAAACTTGTCGTAGTAAGCCAAAGAATGTAGTAATCTGTTAAGCTCATAAGAAAATTTCTGTAAAAAGTGAAATAAAAAGTGAAAAATAGTGTGGAACACATCTCAAGTATTGTTTCGGAGCAAATTTGAAGAAATTATGACGAATGGCAAAACTTCTTGCACATTTTTTCTCCCCAGACAAGATGAATGCGAGCGTGTAGCTTTGCCAAAGTCCTGATAGATTTCTTTGCAGAGAAAAGATATTTTTTCGTAATTTCACTATTTCATACGGTATTTCGATTTCGTTCAATATTTCTTTTTCTGCTTGGAGTTCCTATAGCGCGTCATTGCTTCTTTTCATTCTGTTTGTCTCAATTTTTGGAGAAGCTCGTTTGACACGTTTTTCTTTTCCCAAGCCTCATCATGCCTTGCTGTGTGGCTTTTCTCTGCTCTGCGTTCCCTTGCTTCTTTTTGCGCAGCAATCTTCCCAATCCAATGTTCTTCTTCCCGATATTGCTCTAAAAGCCATGATTCGAGATGTCATCTTCTCGAATACCAAACCAAGCACAAAAAATACGGCACTCTTTGAGCGTATTTTTCTGCCTTCGCATCGCTCGCCCGCATCCGAACTTCTTGTACCAGAATTTCTTTTTGCCGAAGGCGAAGAAGTGTCACCATCGTATATTGTCCAAACCTCGCAAAACCTTCTGTTGTCGAAGATGTTTCGCTCGGTACGATTTTCGTTTGATACCACTATTGCCAAGCGTTTGGACGTGCATATTGCCCTCGAAGAACGCCCCAGCATCGCACCATTTCTGCTCGCCGAGACAGGCGGCGGCATTGGAACGGCAGGTGCGGGTGTGGAGATTACGCAGCTTGGCGGCACGGCGACATCCCTCAGAGCAGCAGCGGAATATCGGACTCTGAATGGCATTGGCTGGCAAGGCACTCTCGACCTCGAAACGCGACGGCTTTGGGAATGGTTGCACTTACGTGGGCATTTGTTGGTGCATCAATTTCGGAATGAACAGGCAGTGCAGATAGAAGTTCCGTATAGTGTGGAATCGCCCTATTTCGAGACACACATTGAGTATTCACGCGCTCAGGGGCGAGAGTTTTGGTACAATTCCTCACTCGTGCGCACACCTCCCGATGCCGCGCTGTTGTTGCCCATGACGTTTGAATTGAAGAGCTTTGAAAGCCACCGAGCATCTGTTTTTCTGGCAATACGTGGTTGGACGTGGGATAATGAATTTTACCTCATGGGGCGCGTGGCTCTTGATGCAAGCACACGTGCGGCGCAGGAACAACGGCGCATTACCGATAATGCTGTGCAGGTGCATGGCGGCTTGGCTCTTGAACGGCGAAATTTCGACGTTCCCACAACAGTGACCGATTGGACGCGCTTCGGAATGCCAGAACTCGGTTGGTATTTTCATGGGTGGACAGGAATCATCTCGACGGTATTGGATAATCAAGTCCGCAACCCTGCATATTTTCTTCTTCGTAGCGGAGTGCAGCGATTTTTAGGAGCAAACGTGTACGCATCTGTTCAGGGAGAAATGGGCGGATTTTTTCTGGGTCGTCCGACTGTGTTTCCGATTTCGTACGCGAATTATTGGATTAATGGTGCTGGTGCAGCACATCTGCGAATGTCGGTACACTACGCCTTCTCGCCAGAGATTACGCTTGCAACGCGCTTTATTGCTGAAGTTGCAGATGCTCAGTTGCGCCCACGCAATGGCGCAGGAACAGGAATGTGGGTGCGCGGGTATGGCATCAATACGTTCATTGGTGGTGCAAGAATACTAGGGCAGATGGAATTGCGTGGTATTCCGATTGCCGAAGTGGGCGTATTTAAGGCACGCGGAGCAGTATTTTTGGAAGTTGGCAGAGCTGAATATTTGAATGCGAGCAGAAATGCGTTTGAATCAACGGGGAACCTGGTTTCTTGCGGAGCGGGACTGCGTTTGCAATATCCGTCGTTTGCTGGTGGCGAAGGAACGTTGCGTGTAGATGTGGCATATTTACCCAATATAGAACGCTTCGGACAGATTATCATTGCTACGCAAGAAGCATTTTCGTTGTTTGATAATATTCCTGCAAAACAAGAACGTATCGTGAATGAGCAGCGTTGGATTGAGTGAGGATTGCAGAAGTATTGCAGAGACTCGAATTGCAAAAAGAAAAGCCGCAGAAACAAGTGTTTAATAAACAAGTGTTTGTGCGGCTTTTGAGGTTTGGCTTTCTCTTAACTTTTTCTATGCTACATGATTGCTTCCAACGAGGAAATACGTCGCTCGTGGTTTTCCATCCAGTAGCCTACCGATTGTTGTGCTTCTGCAATGCTTACTACTTGAACCTTCAAAACATCCAGTTTTTCAATGATAGCCTCTTGGCGGGCTTCACTGGCAATGCCTTGAACTTCCAACTTACTAACGCGCTTGTCCAATGAAGAAATATCATGCTTGATGTCGCGGATGTCGTGTTTTATTTCACGAGTATCTTGCTCGACCTTATCCAAACGCTGCTCAACCTTATCCAAACGCTGCTCGACTCTATCAAAACGTTCATCAACCTTGCTTTCTAAATTATCAAATTTAACCGAAAGAGAGTCGAGTTTCTCATTCAGATTCACAAGGTAGTCTAGTATTTTATCTTCGTTGTTCATAGCATAGAAATTTATGAAGGTAGAAAAGAGATATTTGTCCAAAGCCGTGCAAATACTTACTTTACTTGGCTTGCAATGCGGAACAATTGCGGATCCACCTCAATTCCTGCCGCACCAATGCTGGTTGTATTTGCAAGGAGAGAAGGCTTGCCGCCCGCGTTGATAATTGCCATCATTGCTGCACCGTCAGTGATGAAATCTTTGCTACACGTGATGATGAATTTTTTGCTGATTTTTTTCGCAACTGCTGGCGACACACCCGGAACAAGATACACGACATTTCCTGAGACTTTGGCAATATTTCCATCATCAACGGCATCTGCCTCTAAGCCAACATTTTTGAATTGCGTAAGCAAATCATCTTTCGATTTCGCGCCTGCTGCTGAGTGAACAATCGTGATTTTTGGCGGACCGATTTTTACATATGCAAATACCTTCTTAAAAATGGCTGCCTGAAGATTTGCTGGAACTTCTAAATCCTGCGCCGATGCCGTATTCGCAAACAATGCACAAATGGCAAAGGCGAGAAATGACGAAACTGTGAAGCGTTGTACAAGAGAAGTGCATGAAGAAATCATAGAATGACTCCAAATAATGAGAAAATAAAAAATAGGAAAATAAAAAAGTTGAATTGTTTGCTAATGTTTTGACAACATTGGTATTACATGAAATATACTGTTTGCACAAAGGTTGGGATATTGCGTGGAACAACCAAATTTACGATAAAACCATTATCAGCAAAAGGAAAAATCGCATACTGAACTGTACCTGATTGGGGTACGTTCTCCCTCTTTGAGACGAGAAGATATGCAAAAGGTTTAAGTGTAATGCGTTAGCAATGCTTCTTCAGGCTTGTTCTGAAAGATGACCAGAAACACGCTGATGAAAAGGATTTGGTGTGAGTTTTCTCACAAGTTCGCCTTCGATAAGTTCATAATAAAACGGGTCATCGTCATCAAATTCCATTGCGCGGAACTCGGCAACGGTCATAGTTCTTGCACCGCTCTCCAGAGATGATGAATACGGGAGTGTGAGTGTTTCGGTCATGGCGAATATTTCTCCAAAATTGGTAATGAAGCGACTTCTCTCGTAAAATAGCACTTCGGCGGTGGTTTTGCAAAAACTAATCCCCAGTACAAAATAGAGTACAAAATAGAAAACCCGCATGAATGCTAAAAACAAGCATTCATGCGGGTTTTGAAGATGTTTACTGAGAAATTAGATTGCTGGGTCGGGCGGCGTATTTACGCGGTTGTTATCTCGCTCCAACGAAGGATACGGATAAAAATTCCGATTCCGCTCTGAGGTAAAAACAGGCATCGTAGGCGGCGCAGGGCGACCAAAACGGCGAGCATCTTCCATGCGCATACCCGTCAGGTACAGCTCCACGCAGCGTTGAGCATAAATCTCAGCCAAGACCGCTTCTGCCGCCATCGCGCCAGAATATGCTGGCAATGCGGCTCCGATTCCATGCGGGTCTGCGGTGCGAGCTTTCGTGCGGATGCGGTTAATATCCTCAACAGCAGCCATGAGGTTGCCAAGTCGTGCATTTGCTTCTGCGCGAATCAAGAGCATTTCGCCTAAACGAAAGACGGGAATCGAAGCATCCACCGCCGCGAAGAACGGCGCGACTAAGTTATCCGCCGGCAAGCGCGAAGCATTGCCAAAGCGAGTAGCATTCAGGCTCATAAAGAAACGCAAGCGTTGGTCGTTGGTATCAAGCCCCGCCACACCGAAGAAATCACGCGGCGCGTAGCTGCTGCCCGCTTGAACGATGGACAAGAAAATTGGATTGCGATTTTGCTGCGCATCAAAGGTGAAATTTGAGACCGACGCTGCCGCTTGAGGAACAGCCGTTGCCGCTTGGATAGCATCAGCATTGCGCCCCGCCATGAGCAAAAATCGCGCTCGCATGGCTTGAATGGTCGTGCTGAGGTTTAATCCGCGAGCGAGAACGGTAGTGGTAAATTCCGTGTTCGGTGCGGTTGTTGCAATTTGCCGCGCCGCGTCGTCCAGCAAACGAAGTGCTTCCGCTAAAACATCCGCCCGATTGCGGAATGGCGCGGGCGCAGCCAATGTTCCAACAGTAATCGGTGCTTGCTCGAAATACATCACCAAATGCCCCAAACACATTGCTTTGTAAAGCGAAGCCAACGCGAGCGTACCAGAGCGCATCGGCGGCGGAAGCTGTACATCGGTCAGTTTTGGAACATTACTCAAGATATTGTCTGCCATACTGATAACGCGGTATGAGCGTTGCCAAATTGCAAGAATATCGCCGTTCTCTGTCGGAAGTGCGGAACCGCCTACTTCCAAGTCCAATGGATTTTGAAACGTTGTTGTAACAACAAGTTCCCGCGCCGTTACGCCGCTTCGGGTGATGTACGATTCCAGCACACCCGTACCGTTTGCAGCATAAAACTGCTGCATTCCGATTGCCAAACCCAGCAATCCTTCTCGTGTGCTGAGGACTTGGGCTTCCGTCGCAGCGTTTGGATTAGCGTAGTCCAGCGAGCAGCTTGAGAATATCAGACTTATCGCGCAGATTCCCGTTGCCATTGCGGAACGAATTAAAAGAAGAGATTTCATAATTGAAAAATAAATGAAGTGAGTAATCATATAAAAAAAACTTGATTCACGGCAAAATTTCTTCAGTAGTGGCACAGACATTCTTGTCTGTGAGCGTTGGTGCGGGATTCAGGAAAAACACAGACAAGAATGTCTGTGCCACTGAAGCCTGATTTTACCAGCGTTTCAAGGATTTTGCCGTGTACGCTGAAAGAATGCCGCTAGAACGTGAGTTGCAAACCAAAACTGAAGCTGCGCGGAAGTGGTACTTCAACGAAATCAAAACCACGCACTGCTGCACGCTGACCACCCGTATTTACTTCAGGGTCCCAGCCAGAATAGCGTGTCAGCACAAAAAGATTGCGTCCAGCCAAGGTGAGCCGCGCTGAACGAATGCTCATAAAGTTTTCGGGAATGATTTCATATGACACCGCAACTTCACGCAAACGTGTAAACGAGCCATCTTCTATAAAATCGCCCAAGAGTGGGAACAGTGCTTGATTCCAGCCAAGCGGCAAGCCACCGTCGCGGCGCGTTGGGAAATTATCCCGAAGCTCAACGCCGTAGTCTGCCAAGCCACCGTAGTTCTGGTTTATACCTACGCGACGTGTAAAGTTGAACACATCCTGACCGTACATTCCATCCACTTGAACCCGTAACGAAAATTTCCCTAAAGTAAATTCATTGATGAACGACAAGGTAAAATCAGGGTTCGGGTCGCCAACGACTTTCTGCAACTGCACTCCTGAGGGCTGACCAGCAGCATCACGACCAATGGTAACCGTTCCATCGGCATTGATAGTGCCGCGCTCGCGCTGCGGAAAGCCTGCTGGAGTGAGTAAGTACGTGCCATCGGGCTTCCGCGCACCGTAGAAGGTACGGAATACGCCGAGTTGCTGCCCATTCACAACGGCAACCTGACTAAAGCCATCAGCGATTTGCAAGAAACCACCTTCTACACCATTGATAACACTGCGGTTTTGGTTGTAAATGCCCGTGATTGACCATTTGAAATCTTCGGTTTGAACAGGCACTGCCCGCACCAATAACTCAATGCCACGACTGGTCAGCGTTCCAACATTGGTGAGAAAGTTGGTAAAACCAGTGGTCGGAGCAACGCTGCGATTCAGCAACAAATCAGTCGTAACTTTATCGTAATAACTGAACTCAACGCTGATACGGTCTTCCAAAAATGCCACATCTGCGCCGACTTCTAATTCCGTCTGACGCTCAGGACGCACACCAGTAGAGCCAAGTTGCGTTGGTACAATCAAGCCTGGAATGCCTGAATAATTTACTGGTGCGTAGTTGGTAAAGCGGGTGTATGGTCCGATAGCGGTAAGTCCACCAGACTGTCCCCACGCGCCACGCAATTTTGCCACCGAGATAATTTTTGCTAATTCGCTTTCTTTCCAAAACTCTGAAAGCAGCGCAGAAGCACTCACTTTTGGGAAAAACTGGAAGCGATTTTCGGGACCAAACACCGATGACGCATCAACACGGATAGCACCCGTGAGGAAGAACATTCCGTTAATATCAATACTTTCCTGCAAAAACGCGCCGTACAGCGCGAGTTCTTCGCGGCTATCAAGCAGATTCTGCCCGATTGCCCCGCTCGACGCAACGGCAGTAACGGGACTAAGCTGCTCGGATTGTACGCGCAGCAAATCTCGGCGTTCATACTGCATCGTACCGCCAAATTGCGTTGTTGATTTGATACTCTCGCCAATATCCGCCGCATAAACGATATTGATGTCGTTATTCACTTGCGCAACATTGAAAGTACCGCGCCGTCCAAGTCCGCCTGGATAGCCAGGTGTGGTCGTATTTCTCGGAATGAGCGCACTACCGACTTGAGAATAGGTATCAAAACCCAAGGTGTAATTGATGCTCAAGCCCTGAACTGGCGTGTAATTCAGTTGGAAATCGCCGATAAAACGGCTGGTGTTGTTGGTAAAATCAAATCGGTCAATGGCTTCGAGCGGATTTGTGCGCGTAATGACAGCTGGCGGACTGAGCGGCGGATACACACCGTCTCTTGGGCGCGGATTGATGTTATTTTGTGCAAAAATAAAGCCCGTAAGCGCACCATATGGCTCGTTCAAGCCACCGTTGGGAACTTCCCGTGAAAAGCTATTTGTATAATTCGCACCAAGCGAGGCGGTTAAGTTATCGCTCAAAACCTGCTCCACGCGCAAACGCGCACCCGCACGGCTGAAGCTCGTTCCCCGCACAATTCCTTCATTTGCGGTTTGATTTGCCGACAAAAAGTATTTCGTCCCTTGCGAGCCGCCCGCAACGGAAATGTAGTTGTCAATGCCCCACGCACGGCGGAAAATCAGGTCTTGCAAGTCATAGCGTTGCACGGGCATTCCGTTATCTTCTACTGCTACAACGGAATCTGGTCTGCCAGCACGCACTAAGCGGCGCAAGGGTTCTTGATTCCATGCAATTTTTTGGCGCAAGTCGTCAGTATTGATGCGGGTTGAGAACGTCACCGTTGGTGCGCCTGCCGAGCCGCGCTTGGTGAAGATTTGTACAACGCCATTATTTGCCCGTGCGCCGTAGATAGCCGCCGCCGCCGCGCCTTTCAGCACTTCGATACGCTCAATGTCGTTGGGGTTAATATCCACAAGACGATTTTGTGCGTAGCCACCCAAATCCAAGACTTCGCGGGAATCGTTGTTGATAATTACGCCATCCACGATGTAGAGCGGGTCTGCACTACCAGAGAAGGTATTTGTACCGCGAAGGCGCACCGATACCCCGCCCGCAGGATTCCCCGAATTTTGCTGAATCTGCACACCCGCCACTTTACCCGCCATCGCAGCATCAATCGCATTCGCGCCCGTGAACTGCACATCTTTTGCATTGACCGCGCCAATCGAGTTGCCAAGCGTCTTGCGGCTACTTGCGGCAGATGTACCCGTTACAACAACTTCATCCATGCGCGAAACGTCTTCCGAGAGCTTCACATCAAGCAAAATCGCGGTTTCGTCGCCCAGCGTTAGCACTTTCTTGAAGGATTTGTAATTGATTGCATTCACGAGAACCGTGTATTTGCCTGGCTCTAGCTTTGCATTCAGTGAATACGCGCCTTGTCGGTCAGAAACCGCACCGAATGGCGTTCTGTCAATGCGCACCGTGATTGCGCCAAGCGTCCCCTTTGCGTCGGAGACTGTTCCCGAAATTTTGTATGCTTTCGGCTGCGCAAAGGCAGGAACCGAGAACACACCAATAAAGCAAATCATCCACAGAAGCCCTTGTATTTTCAAGCTCTTGCGGAAATGGTGTAAAGAAGGTTTCATTACACACTCCTCGTGATGGTGGTAGAAAAAGAACTGAAGAAAGAATCGAATGGAAGGCAATTAAACAAGGCTGAAGTATGAAATATACATTTGAAATACCCATACTGAATCTTAAAAACTGACCATTTTTTGACCGATTTTTTGACCAAGAGAAAGACGGAAAAGATAGCGTGAAGTCTTGCCAAAATACAAAAACGCAGAGGTAAATCATGGAAAAAAATCATGAGAAGTTCTCTTCAAAAAAAAACGTACAGCCCGCACTTGAAGCGAACTGTACGTTGGTCGTCATTAGATTCTAAATACTTACATTTTCTCAATACTTACATTGCTGGAACCGTTACGGCAGTCGTTGCGCGGCGTTTATTCAGATTTGCTTGCGTAACAACTTCGCCAATCAAAATAAGCGATACCGTTGCTCCCGTCGGTCGGGAAATCGCAGGAATGGTGTAGCTCACAAGCAGCGTGTCGCCGCCTTTTGCTTGCGAATACGCCGCCTGATACGGAAACGTCGCACTGCGCGTGGTATCGCGGGTTACCGTTCCGCTCACCGTGCGATTGATAACTTGATACAGATTGATTTCCTTCGCCGGAGAATAGGAATTAAAAATCATCTCCAGCGTTACAACCGTGCCAGGGCGCGGATTTGCGGGAATAGTCCAAGGATTCGTGGTTTGAATGATGGGATAAAAATCCTGCGAAATCACGCCGGGCGTGGTTGGGAATTGTCGTTCGCACGATGCCAACACCAAAAGTGCGGCAAAGGCGCATAAAAGCTGAGTTTTCATAGATGCCTCAAAAAAATATATTGTTCATTATTCAGTGCTTAGGGTTTATCCCACCAAACAGGCGTAACAATCCACGTTGCATCGGGTACGCCGCTCGCATCCACTTCGGAGTACGCATTGTTGCGATTGTACAGCAATTCTGCCGAGCCAGGTAAGAAACGACGCGGGAATGCGCCCATAAGTTGTGCGTTTGGCGTGGTTGGTTGAGCAAAATTGCGGTAGATGTCGGTGCTGTAATCGTAGCGGCGCATATCTACCCATGTTTCGTGGTGCAAGAACAGTGCGATATATTTTTGCTGCATGATATTTGCCAAGGTCAGTGCTGCTGCGGTCTGTGGCACGGCTGCGCTTGCCAAATACGCATTGCGGTCTGCTACCGAAACGCCGAGTTTGTCCATATGGGCGGTGATACCTGCGCGGAACGCCGTAAATGCGCGGTCGCGGTTGTTGGCGCGGAAAGCGGCTTCTGCTTCGACAAAGCGCATTTCTGCATTGGTGAGAATAAGCTGTACGCCCACCGTGCGCGAGTACCAGCCCTCAACAGCAGGTGCAGTAGCAACTCCAGGAGCAGCGACGTTTGCGGTTGCCGTTGTTGCGATATTATACCGACCATAAAAATCCGACGCGCCGTTTGCGGTCAAGCCCGCCGGTGCGTTTGGCGAACCAGAACCGTTCACAAGACCTTTTGCGCGGTTGGTATCGGGGCAAATGACGACGTAGCGCGGGTCGCGGACACCAAGCGTTGTGCCGTCGAGCATATTGATAAAATACCGACCGAAGGTGCGAGCATTTGCGTTGGCGCGTTGAAAGCCCCAGAAGTTCGTATGCCCTACCTGAGCGGCACTGAACGCCACCTGCGCATCGTCGGCATTTGCCAAAATAGCGCGGTCAATTGCCTCCAAGACGCGCTGCGGGTTGTAGGTTGATTTTTTGGTTAAATGGTTCAACTGACGAGCTTTCAAGCCATTGGCAAAGCGCACCCAGCGTTGCGTGTTGCCGCCAAAAAGAATATCCGCGCTTGCGTTAAAGGCTGGCGCGGAGGGCGGTTGCGTCTTGCCAAACTCCACGATTGCTTCATCCAAGAGTTTGTCCATTGCCGCATAAATAGATTCCTGCGAGTCATATTTTGGCGTAAAGTTTTCTGCACCGCGAAACGCCTCCGTGTACGGAATATTGCCGTGAAGGTCGGTCAAATGGAACAGCAACGCCGCCATCAGCACTTTTCCCGCACCAACGTAGAACCACGCTTGTTCGCGGTTTGCTCGGTCAATCATTGGAGGAATATTGCTTGCGGCACGGAAATACGTGTCGTTGAAGGGATTTGCTGGAGGCGAAAGAAAAAATTGGTCGAGACCATTGTTGATAGCCCGCCCTGCGATGTGTTGCGTGAAGTGTGCGCTCGTCAAAACGCTCAGAGCAGTCTGCTGTTGAAGCCCATTCGCAATAATGCTCGGCAATTTTGCGGCTGGCGACGCATCTTCGGGAAAGTTTGGATTGCGATTGACATCCAAAAAGGCATCGCACGCACTCAGCCAAACAGCCGCCGAGAGGCTGAGAAGGAGGAGAAAAATTCGTGATTTCATGTTGTATCGAGATTAAGGTACAAAAATGGATTAAAACGTTATCTTCAAACCCGCCGTTACGCCAAGCGTTGCTGGCACACCACCGTAGTCCATGCCATTCGAGCCTGCGCCACGCACACCTGCGCCAGAAGCAGACACTTCTGGATCCATGCCCGTATAGCGCGTGAAGAGGAGCAGATTACGTCCGGTTGCAAAAAATTCCAGTCCTTTGATAAAGCTCCCAGCAAGGAGTTCTTTATTGAAGCGGTACGACAGATTCACCGTGCGAAGGCGCACCCACGAGCCATCTTCAACAAAGTTTGAACCTGCTGCGGCAAAGGTAAAGCGGTAGTAGGCTTCGGTCAATTCTACTTCGCGGGTGTTCGGAATCCATGCATCAGGCGCGTTCGCGTCAGAAACGGCGCGGTTGCGGATAACGCCGTCTAGCACCACTTTTTTGTAGCGGTCGAGTGTACGCATACTCATTCCTGCGCGAACCATGTCCCATTCTGTGCCATTGACAACTTTTCCGCCAATGCGAATATCCCACAAAAACGAGAATGTAAAGCCGCCGAATTGGAAACTATTGTTGAAACCAATGATTGCATCAGGCTGGCGATTACCGCCATAGTACCAGACACCGCTTGAAAACGGCGTTGGCAAGCCCGTCGCGCTGTCAATAATGATGCGCCCTGCGGGATTGCGGTTGTAATCATTCATGGAAATTGCTTGCAAGGGCTGACCAGGGAACGAAGAACCGCGCATATTGTCAATAATCCACGCATCTGATTGGTTCAATTCTGCAAGCACTGATGGAAGTTCGGTTACACGACTTTGGTTTGCGGTAAAGTTCGCGCTCACATCCCAACGAAAATCACCTACACGAACAGGATTACCGCTAATAGCAATCTCAAGACCGCGATTTTCTACCGTTCCGCCATTCAAGTACGCAAAAATAAATCCTGATGCTTGGCTGATACGCGGCGCAATAAGCTGATTAAAGGTATTTTGCTGATACACTGCCGCATCAATGTTGATAGCACCTTGAAAGAAGCGCAAATCAATACCAAGTTCTGCCGCTTGCGTAATTTCTGGCTTCAGCGTTGGATTGCCCGCCCAGAAGTCGTTGCGGAAACCGCCACCGAGATAGATATTGCTTGTAAGAGCAGTATTGGTGCGGTATGCAGCCGCATCCTTGCCCACTTGTGCGACCGAAGCACGGATTTTGCCATAGCTGAGAACATCGCCACGCAAGAAATCTTCGGTAAAGACATAGCCAAAGTCAATGGCGGGATAAAAATATGAGCGGTTATTCACGGGCAATGCCGACGACCAGTCGTTGCGGGCGCGGATGCTGAGGAACATTTTGTTTTGCCAATTCAAATTTGCTTGCGCAAACAAGCCCACAAGGCGTTTCTCTGTAATGCGCTCTACAACACGGTTTTCGGTGGTTGGTGTGTTGTTGATGCTGACAAAATCAGGGTTGATGAAAAAATTGCTGGCGTAATCAAGTTGATAATTGCGATTTGCTTCAATCCAATTTCCAATGAGCAATTCCCCATCCAAGCCCTCCAGAAGTTCTTTGCGCATGGTAACGAGCAACTGCGAATTGATAATGCGATTCAGATTTTGCGACTGCGAAATACCGCCCTGAACGTAGCTTACGCCCGTATTTCCGTTGCGAAGCGAGGTGCCGGGATAGCGCACAGATTCGCCGAGTTCATGCGTAAGGTCTGTTCCCGCAATGTAGGTGATATTCAGCCAATCGGTCGGGTCGTAAATAAATTTCACATTGCCCAAAAAGCGGTTCACGTCGTCGTTGATGGTGTTGTAGCGCAGCGTCCAATATGGATTGTCCGCGTCATCAATCACCGCACCAGTGAGGATGCGGCGGCGTGTGCCATCAGGGTTTTCCCACGCACTCATTTGGTCATTGCGCGGCCAGTAAATGGAGCTAATCAAAATCCCGCCCGAACTGCCAAACAAACCTGGACCTTGCAATGCGCGATTACCACCAGAATTGGTATAATTCAGCGATGCTTGCACTTGGAAGCGGTCGGCAACCTTCGCGCCAGCGTTGAGGCGAAGCGATGTCCGCGTCCAGTTGGTCATCGGTACAATGCCGTTTTGGTCAGTACGATTAAGCGAAAAAAGGAAGTTTGTGTTTTCATTCGCGCCCGAAGCCGTGATATTGTGCATCATACTAAAGGCTGGCACGAAAAACGACCCAAGATTATCATACACAGTTTCGCCCTGCTGGAAGCGTGGACCCCACGAGCGGCGCGTTGCTGCATCTACAAAGCCGTTTGAGCCTTGTTTGTACACATTTTGCAGTTGTGGCAAGCGGTTTACCACGTCGTAGGAAAAGGCGTTGTTATAGGTAACGTTGGTGGTGCCTTCTTTACCGCGTTTGGTGGTAATGAGGACAACACCGTTTGCTGCGCGTGAGCCGTAGAGCGCGGCTGCGGACGGACCTTTCAACACGCTGATAGTTTCAATATCTTCGGGGTTAATATCCATAGCGCGATTAGAATTGGCAACGCTTCGTGCGAGTGTACCATTCAAGCCGCTTGTTCCTGCGCCTGTTTCGGTGGTGGTGGAATTGTCCATCGGTACACCATCAATAATGAAAAGCGGTTGGTTGTCGGAATCCACCGAATTGCCACCGCGAATAATGATGCTCGACGAGCCGCCAGCAGCACCACCAGAATTCGTAATCTGCACACCCGCAATACGTCCTTGCATCGCATTCACCATATTCACCTGCTGCGATTCGGCGATGTCGCCCGCTTTGATGTCCTGCACAGCGTAGTTCACCGCGCGTTTCTGCTGCTCAATACCAAGAGCGGTAACAACAATTTCTTCCAACTTCACATCATCCAGTGCCAACTCCGCATTGATACTTGTTTGCTCTCCAACTTTTATTTCTTTTGACAAATGCCCAATCAAACTAAACACAAGCGTTGCCGAGCCGTCTGGCACGTCGATTTTGTAGTCGCCGTCTTTGTTGGAAATTGCTCCGCCCCGTTTCATGCCTTTTATTGTGATTTTCGCGCCTGGCAGCGCAGATTTTGTGTCCTTGAAGGTTACTTTTCCCGTAATGCTGCGCGGTTGTGCTACTGTTATTAAAATGTTGCATAATGCAATAACAGTAATTACAACACAACGAGAAAACAACCAACGTACACGCCGAGAGCGTTGTACAGATATATTCATAATTCAGCCTCCTAAAAGATAGATAGAGAAAAAGGGATGTGATTTACATTCAATGTAGATTCTGAGTGATATATTTATTTGTAACGACTTGCAGTCATTATTTCGTGTAAGACCAGACGCGCTGCGACCAATTCTGCAACCATGATTGCTCATTGCGCTCTGGTGGAGAATTCTTAATGCGGTCGGTTAAAAGGCGTTCTGCGGTTTGAGCAAATTCGACAATCGCAGCTTTTCCCTGCTCGGTGCCGCTCATTGCTTCCAGCACGTGGCGCAATCCCCATCCGACGTGATTATATGCCTCCGACGTAGATATTCCCTCGCCTTTGAAGTTCACGTAGTCCGTGAGTGCGTATAAACCAAGCGGCGCGTCGGCAACACGATAGAATTGTGTGGTAATCTGCTCTTTCGCGGACTTCTCTGGCACAGCATCCAGAATTTTTGCGAGTGAATTTTCCATGCGCCGACCAATCATGCGGGCTTGGAGTCCGACGGTTTCGGCAAGCATTGTGCGAAGTTCTTGCATTTTCGGGCTTTGGAGGTCGTTGTTGAACTCCTCGCGCGAAGTCCAAGGACAAGCGCGATTTCCCTTGCGAAAATTCTCCCGAAGCCACTCAGGAACGGGCGCATCGTTGGCGATTAAATAATCCACCAAGCGCGGAAATGCTTCGCCAAACGGACCTTTGTAGCCTTTGGGAAACCAGATAAAATGCCCGATTCCGAGCGAAGCAAATTCTTCGTTTTTATTCCATGACGTTAAGCCATCAATCGTGCCGTTGCATTCATTTTGCCAAATGCGCTTCCCTATTTCGAGAGCTTCTTGGTCGGTAAGCGAAAGCGGTGTGATTGCACGGCGTGTTGTCGGTGTGTTTGCCGATGAAGATTCGGAAGTAGTTGTATTTGAGCTTATACTCGGCGGGTCGGGACGAGAAACAGTCGTTGTCGAGGCGCAAGCAGCAATGACCAAAGGCAGACAAATGCTTATAGTAAACCACAAGACTGATGTAGGCAGATTCCATACGTTATCTATCGAAGAAACATTTTTTACCATCGTGCCCATAGTCCGTAAACTCCTTCATTATGAATATAGTACCATCACAGAACACATCATACACAGCCGCTACATTTCTTTTTTGTGTAGCATATACAACTCAGAATCTAGCAAATCTTCCCGCAAAAAACAACAAGTTTGAAAAAAGTTCCGTATTTCTTTTTTAAATTCAGGATTGCAAAAAAATTGCAAAAAAAATTGCGTGAAGTATTTCAAAAAACTGTACTTTCGCGTTATTCTGTTCCTGCTACCCCTGATGTGCATTCGAGATATTGCATCATTTTGACTGCTCTGGAGAAATATTTTCAAAACTATCAGCAAATCAAAGAGTAAATAAATAAACGAGTGCTACGTCGTGTTAGCTAAAAAATTATAGTCGTTGTGCAAATACATCAGAAGAGATGAGTGCTACGTTGTGTTGAAAACTGTTATCACCGTGTAAATATATCCCCTAATTCCTTTCTATTACTAACTTTAAGGAGATGTGCATATGAAACCTTATCGTTTCTCTCGTGCAGCACACTGTATTGTGCTTCTTGCAAGCATTTTTGCAGTGCCTCAAATAACTTTTGCTCAACTTTCCATCGGCGTTGGTGCTGGTGCAACGCAGACAGTGAGCGGAGTCGCAAATACGCCCTCTAAATTTTGGCTTGCGACCAGTTCTGCGCTATGATTTCAGCGACTATCTTGGCGCGGAACTTGGCGGAACATTTACCCAAGCAAGCGGCGGACAAGGTACGAGCAGCTTTGTAACCGATGTAGCACTTCCCGACCTCCGTTTGCGGCTCTCGCCTTTTGGCGTGAACAATGGCTGGAAACCCTACATTGATGCGGGTGTTGGCTTGGCATTGCTGAATACCTCAGTACGTCCGACAGGCACTGCGCCAAATTTTACAAACCAAAACTCTGGTCTTGCTATTCCAGTGGGCTTGGGGATTGTGAAAATGCTTTCGGATAATTTTGGTCTCGACCTTAGCGTCGGCAACAACATTATTTTGAGCGATAACGTTAATCCGCTCCAAGATAACGTTCCCGACCCGCATTGGCGAGCAATGCTTGGCTTGTTCTATCGTTTCAGTGCGCCCGTTGATACCGACGGCGACGGCATTACCGATAGCCGCGAAAAAGAACTCGGCTCTGACCCGAATAAAGCAGACACCGACGGCGACGGTCTTGCAGATGGCGAGGAATTGAACAAAATCAAAACCGATCCAGCAAAACCTGATACCGACGGCGACGGCTTGACCGACGGTGCGGAAGTAAATCAACACAAAACTGACCCGCTTAAAATGGACACCGACGGCGATACCTTGACCGATGGCGATGAGGTAAATAAATTCAAGAGCAACCCAACAAAAGTTGATACCGACGGCGATGGCTTGACCGACCCAGACGAAGTAAACAAATACAAAACTAATCCAAGCGTTGCAGACACCGATGGCGATGGTGTGAACGATGCCGACGAAATCAACAAGACCAAAACCGACCCGCTCAAAGCTGACCAAGCAGCACCGCCACCAGCACCCGCTCCAAGCAACGGCGATAGCGATGCGGACGGCTTGCCCGATGCCGACGAAACCAGCACATACAAAACCGACCCAACCAAACTCGACACCGACGGCGACGGCTTGAAAGATGGCGATGAAGTGTTGAAGCACAAAACCGACCCGCTTAAACCCGACACCGACGGCGGTGGAATGAACGACGGCGACGAAGTACGCAAACGCCGCAATCCGCTTGCTCCTGCTGACGACTCCATCAAATCACTTTCTAAAATTGATGTTGGTCGCACACTCGTCTTGGAAGGTATTGAGTTTGAGTCTGGCAAAGCAACCATTACCCCAGCCTCAGCAGCAGTCCTTGAGAACGCGCTTGACTATTTCAATGAGTACCCAGAAATTTCGGTGGAAATTGATGGACACACCGACAATGCAGGCAACAAGGATTCTAACTTGAAACTCTCACAAGCTCGCGCTGATGCCGTTAAAGTATGGCTCACCAGTCGGGGCGTTTCGGCAGACCGTTTGGCAACGAAAGGCTATGGTCCAGATAAACCAGTTGCTCCAAATGACACGCCTGAGAACAAGAAGAAAAACCGCCGTATTGAGTTCTATCGTACCAAATAAGGCGTAGAAATCTCAACAATGCTGAAAACAGCATAAAAACAAAGCCCGTAATGGTTATCATTACGGGCTTTTGTTTTTACGTTCAACAATTACGGGCGAACTTCCAGATTGACCGTACCTGAGCGACCAATAAACAAGCCAATCCCAGCACCTTTGACATTCCATGCGGGATTCAGACCGCTTGGACCCAAAATCCCTGCATCGGCAGTGCTGCCGCGCGTTTGGGTTAAAAGAAATTTCGCGTAAGGCGCATCAAAACTGGCAATTTGTAACTGCGCTCGCGGACTTGCTCTCTGCAACAGTTCGCGCTCTTTTGGAAATTCTTTGAAATCGCTCTGCAACCAATACCAAAAGCTGAGTTTCATTCTCGTAACGTTATTTGCCAAAGCAAAATTTTCTGCAATCGGCGCAATAATTCTATTTGGTTGCGAAGAGATTGGAACGGTAATCATTCTGCCAGTGGAATCCAGAACGCCCGTGTTTACTTGCGTTGGCTCGATTGTACCAATAAATGCCCCACTCTGCGCGGTGAACTGCACCAAGATTTCGCCTTTCAGAATAGATTTCGCTTGCGGACCAATATCGCCACCGAAAAAGTAAATAACCGAATCGGGCTTGGTTGTAAACGAAGAACTCATCGGAATAACGCTTGGTTTTGCGGGAACTGCTGTCGTTGCTGTTGCCGTTTTTCCTTGATAGCGCACACTGAGCGTGTAGGTTTTACCTGCTTGCGGGACTAATTGCGCCGCTTGATAATACGTCGGCTGCTCGGCAAGATTCACGCCCGCAGGTACGCGCCCGCCAAAGACCAGCTCGCCTGGCTGCAAGGACAACGGATACGTCTGCCCGTCGCTTGTGATACTGACTTCAGCGTCTGTGATTCTGGCTCTGCGCATAGTGGACGTGTCGGTAATATCGAGCGTTTTTATCACCATGATATTTTTTACCGCAACGCCTTCTTCGAGAAAGCCGTTGATAACAAGCCGTTCATCGTGCGGAACGTCTAAGCCGATGACTTCCGAAGGTCCGCAACTTGTGATGAGTGAAAGAAATGTGCAGACAGCTCCGAAGAACATGAATGCACGAATGCGAGTGATTTTTGAAAAGTGAAACATTGATTTCAAGATGAAATTTTGATAAAAAAATAGTTCGTCAGATTTTTCAACACAGATTTCTATGATTCCCATGATTTTCATGATGTTTGAAGATACAGACCGATGAAAAGAACAGAAGTATTCCCTCCTGAAATCATCTTCATCATGAAAATCATGAGAATCTGCGTCCAAAAAAATTAAAACTTAAACCCAAGCGCAATCGTCGGAAGAATAGGAAATAACGCCGCTTGCTGGACGCGAGCCGTTGGCGTGGCTACGCTATTGGCATCGAAGGCAACGGAAAAGAAAAACGGATTTGCGCGGTTGTAGGCGTTGATAACGTTGATGGAGGCGTTGAACGGCAAACCAAACCACGTGAAATAGTGCGTAAAATTCAGGTCTAAACGGTGGTAATCCGGCAAACGAAAGCCATTGCGTTCGGTGAAATTTGTCCGAAAGGCATTGGAGGGAACGCCTCTGTCAGGCGTTACGGTAAGTCCGCCCGTTGCTGGATTGTTAGGGAAAAAGAACTGCGATGAAGGCAGCGTAAATGCTTGCCCCGTGCCGAAAACCCACGACGCGCCCAGTTCCCATGCCTCGCTGAATTTGTAATTGAGAACAATCGAAATATCGTGCCGTCTGTCGTAGCGCGGGAAAAAGGGTTTGCCGTCGTTCAATTCAGCAAAGGTGCGTGTTGTCCACGAAAGCGTGTAGCCAAGCCATCCCGTGAACGCGCCCATGCGCTTATTCAAGAAAAACTCCACGCCGTAGGATTCGCCCTTGCCCGCCGTAAGCGAGGAAACATCGGTGAGGACAACCGATGGAACAACGTCATCACGAAATTCGTAAAGATTATTCATCGTTTTGTAGTAGCCTTCCACGCTGAACACATACTCATCACCGAAGAGCTTTGTTTCTGCCCCAAGCACGTATTGGAGAGCGTTTGCGGGCTTGATGACTTCACCAGCAGGAAACCATGTGTCGCTGGGAAAGGTAATGTCGTTGCGCACGAGAAGATGCAAAAATTGATTCGTCATTGCAGCTGCGCCCTTGAGCGTAAAAGCATCGGAAACCTCGTAGGTAAGAGCGATACGCGGCTCTGGCAGCACATAGTTTCCACGCTGAAAATATGCCAACCGAAAGCCGATATTTGCCGATATTTGCGGCGTAATTTGCCACTCGTCTTGCGCATACACACTGGCTTCCAGCGCATCGGCATTGCCGTCGGGACCAATGTTTCGGATAAATTCATCCACTGTGCGGTTGTCGGTAACATTTGCCACTGTAAAACGATGCAATGTGGCATCAACACCAGCTTTTATCGAATGTTCAGGGCTTGGGAAATACTGCAAATCACCACGCAGCGTGTAATCCTGAATGTTGGAAACCGACTTGGACAAGCCTTGTCCCGTGCGCGAGGTTTCGTTGTAGTTATAGCGATAGTTGCTGTAAATGGCGGAGAAATTCGTGAAGAGATTCGGCGAAACAATGTGCATCCACCGAAGGTTGCCGGTAGCATTGCCCCAAATCAGGCTAAAATCCTGCGCACTTGTTTTTTGCGATAAAAAGTCATTGCCGAAATAGCCCGCCAGATAAAGGTGGTCGTTATCGGAGATTTTGTAGTTCAACTTCGCGTTGAGGTCGTAAAAGTTGTAGTTTGGCGCGGTAAGTTTTGCGGTTTCCGAAAGGAAAAGATTGAGCAGCAAATCCAAATACGTCCTGCGTCCTGAGACCATGAAGCTGATATTTTCGTTAATCGGACCTTCCACCGTCAGGCGCGAAGCCACAAGGCTGAGATTCGCCGTACCGCCGATTTTCTCCTTGCTGCCTTCTTTCATGGTCAAGTCAATCACGCTGGAAAGCCGCCCGCCGTATTCTGCTGGAAACGCGCCTTTTATCACGCGCACATCCCGAATGGCATCGTTATTGAACACCGTAAAAAGTCCCGCTAAGTGTGCAGGATTATAGACTGTTACGCCGTCCAAAAGTATGAGGTTTTGGTCGGACGAGCCGCCGCGCACGTAGATTCCGTTGCTGAGTTCTGTTCCAGGTTTGATGCCGGGCATAAGCTGGAGTGTGCGGAAAATATCTGCCTCGCCGCCGAGCGTGGGCATTTTGCTAATAAGTTCTGATTGAAGCTGAACAGCACTAATGGCGCGGTTTGTAGGCGCGGCACTGCGTTCTGCTTGTACGGTAACAGCTTCGGCTTTTACATCCTGCGTGCGAAGCGGGATATTCACGCGCACCGCATTCTCTGCGCCTTCCACGCGAACGCTTTTCATGAAGGTCGCATAACCAAGCCCGCGAACCGTGATGTAGTACGTGCCTGTGGGAATATTCGGCAGCGAATAAAATCCAAACTTGTTTGTCCGTGTACCCCGCACCAATACTGCTTTGGAGAAGTTTGTGCTATCACTTGACAAAATAATCGTAACACCGATGACTGCTTCGCCAGATTGTGCCTCGCTGACGATGCCAGAAATCGTTACATTTTGCGCCAATGGTGCTGTTTGCGTCAGTGGTACTGTTTGAGATTGCGTCTGAGCTACTGACGGAGCTTCGGGACTTGCCGGAGCAATTGTTGATGCGGTATTTGCAATCGCATCACTGTCACTGTCCGCGCCCTCTGCTTTTTTTGAGCGAGACTGAATAACGTAGGTGTTTTCATCAAGTTTTTTGCATCGCAAGTCGGAAGGTTCTAAAGCGATGTTCAGACGAGACTCTGCCTCACTTTTGGAAGGTGCTGAAAGCACACCATCGGCGGCTTCGGGCGTGAAGTCTATGTTTTGTACGAGTTCAACGCTGTAGTTGAACATAGCGTAATGCTTTTCCGACAAGGCTGTCAGTACCTTGCGCAGAGAAACGCGCTGTATCTTCGCTGGAGCGATTGTTTCGCTATTTGCCTGCCCGGATTGAGAAGTTTGTTGAGGAGTTTGCTGAACAGTTTGTTGCGCAAGTTCAAAATTTTGCGCAAAAGCTATTCTTTGGTCGAAAATTTCTGTTGCCATGCTAAAAGCAGCGACAAAAACGGATATAAGAATTCTTTTCATAATGGTTGATTACGAAGTAAGGGTAAAAATGTAGCTGATTGTAAATGTTGAATAATCAGAAGGTGAAAAAGAGAAGAGCGAACTCATACATCAAATAGCACGCATATCACCACTTTCATTCAACAATGAGACGAAAACACAAGACGAAAACACAGCAAAAGCCAAGGTTTTATCGGGCGTACAGCGTGAGTGTGTCATGGTGCATTTCAACGCGAGCATTGAAGGTTTCTCGCAATACGTCTTGCAAAAGCGGCAGATTATCCGAAGGGATTCCGCCTGAGAAGCGCATATTTACGAGGTTGGAGTCGGCAAAGCGAATCGTGATGCCATGCGAGTTTTGCAAAATAGAAGCTACTTCGCTCATCGGCAGTGCGTCAAAGAAGATTTTGCCGTCTTTCCATGATGTGTATGCTTCTGTTTGCACCGTTCGCGTGGAAGACGTTCCCGCTTTGCCAATCTCAAACCGCTCCCCCGGATGCAAGACAGCAAGCTCTGTCGCGCCATCCAGCGAGAGAATCCGCACTTTGCCTTCCTGCAATACAACGGCGGTTTGATTGTTGCGGGTATTCACGTTGAACTCAGTCCCCAGCACTTCGATAAGTGCAACGCCCGTTTTCACGCGAAACTTGACTGCTTGCCCATCACGCGAAGTTTTCTTTACGCGGAAGAAGACCTCACCGCGTACAGACACCTCACGCACGGAGGAATCCCGCATCATTGCTGTACTGTACGAGAGTTCCGAGCGTTCACCGACAATGACGACCGAACCATCTGGCAGCGAAACGGTGCTGCGTCCGCCGTCATCGCTTGTTGCAACCAGCACGTCTGCGGGCGCAAGAACATCATTCTGCCGAAAAACACCGATACCAACTGCCAACGCAAGCAGTGCCGCCGCCGCCCACATATAGGTTCTGCGATACCGGACGTGTTTGCCGGGCGTTGCAAACAAATCGAATACACGCGCCTTCTGTGCTGTTTGTAGCGGTGCTTGTATCGGCTCTGAGGAAATATGCGCTGTGCTGCCGGGCAGTGTGCTGCCGGGCAGTGTGCTGCCGGGCAGTGTGCTGCCGGGCAGTGTGCTGCCTGCCAGAACATTTATCCGCGATTCGATGCGCTGCCAGACCAGTTCTTGTGCGCCTTCGGGGACATCGGGCTGCACAGGACGCAAGGCAAGCACCAAACGCTCGGCATCCTCCATCAAGGTTCGGCGGCGTTCTTGGTCATTCGGCACTGCGTTCTGCCATGCTGACCAAAAATCCGACCGCTCCTTGTTCGGATGCAGCACGAAGGCGCGAAATTGCTCATCAAGAGCGAGTTCTGCGGCTGTGGTATAGTGTGCTTGTGCGTTCATTGTTGATGATGGTATTGTGTGAGTCGTCTAATGATAAAGAGACACGCCGTTTTGAAATCTTTACATTTTTTTGAAAAATATTTTCGCGCTTGAAATTTTCTTCATGAAACCCGCTTCGTAACTGGCTTTTGGAAAATTATCACGAAAGCAGGAAGGAAAGACAATGCAGAAGAACCAAAAGTGATGAGCCTTGCAGATACTCCTGCAACGAATGAATGGCACGGTGCAGAGTGATATAGACCGTTTCCACCTTTACCTCCATCGCTGCTGCAATTTCCCCCGAAGAGAGTTCTTCAAAATAGTGGAGATACAATACTTCGCGCTGACGCTTGGGAAGCTGATTAATACTGGCGAGGAGCTTGTTTCGTTGTTCGGCGGTAGATTCTTTTTGGGAGAATATTTCTTCTACGGAGGGGCTGAGTTCAAAAAGGAATCCAGCAGCTATGCGTGGGTCGTTGTAGATGGCATCGCTATCGGCATTCAAGAGGTATTCATCGGCAACGTATTTGCGCTCTTGCTTGATATTGCGGGCAAGTGTTCGGCGAAACGACGTAAAAATATACGCACGAAAGGAGCGAATTTCACCGATGGATTGTTGGTGTTCGTAAAGATAGACAAAGAGGTTCTGCACTGCGTCTTGGACGGCTTCTCTCTGCGGCGTGAGGTGATAGCCATAGCGATATAACTGCTGAAAATAGCGGTCATACAAGGCGCGGAAAGCATTCCCGTTACCATCTCGCACACATTCTGACCATAAATCCTCATCTGATACCGATGATTCCTGTGAATGACGCCCTATCATGCTCTATCCTTGCTACAAAAGTTATCAATAACGCTCAAAAACGAAACGTTGAAATGAGAAATCAAAATTGCTACTTTTTTCATGATTCCCTTTACATTTTTATTCAATTGATGTTCTTGATTCCCCACTCAGCGATTGCCGAATAATTCCCCTAAGAGTTGATGTTTGCTCTGTTTCCATAGTATTTTTGATAGGAGCAGTTACATTTTTTTTACGATTACGATTGTGTTAATTTTGCTGGCTATGCCGTCGCTCATTTCGCCCTTTGCCCAGCGACCTTGGATGCGGCTTGATTTCTACCATCGCACTCAATATTTTCTTACCATTCCCCTTTTTCTATGAATGATTTTTCTCCAAAAACCCAACTCGGACGGCTTCGCATCGTGAGTTATGCCGAAGGCGCGTCATTTCTCATTCTCTTGTGTATTGCTATGCCGCTCAAATATCTTGCAGGGATGCCAGGAATGGTGCGGGTTGTCGGCATGGCGCACGGGCTTTTGTTTGTGCTGTATATTATGCAAGTAATTCTAGCAAAAATTGAATATGATTGGAGCATGAAAACAATGATACTCGGCATCATTGCTTCTGTTCTGCCCTTTGGTCCGTTTTGGGCAGATGCAAAATTATTTCAGAATACTAACGCTTCAGAAAACGAAAAGTGAGTGTTATCGCTTCTCCCCAAACACAAGCGAAAAATTTAATGAAACAAAGCTCCGAAGCGTCTCCTGCTCGGTGCGCCCCACAATATTCACAAGATGATACCGCGCAGAAATATCTACCCCAAACGTCCAAAACATTACATCCACACCAACGCCAACGCTTGCCCCGCCACGCCCAAACCATGCGCCGTCTGACTGCAAGCCCGTCGAGGTTGCCTGCAAAGAGCGTGGTGTGAAAATGTGATACGCTGCATCGGCAGCCACGTAGCCGTGAATAAACCACAGGTTCAGCACACGATATTCTATGCCCGTTCCAACGGGAATCATGGTTTGCGAAACGGTTGCCCATTGCAAGCCAGAAGTATTCATGCGGTCTGGCTCGGTGATGAGCGTGTTGGAATTGGAAAAATGATGCACACCAGAAAAGAACGTCCATGCCAAATTGTTGTCGAGATTTGCAGAATAGCGAAGAATGCCGTTCCATCCGATTTCCTGCGCTTGCGATGTCAGGTGCAACAAACTACCTTGCAAAGTAGTGAATTTATCAGGGTTTGCGACGTTGGTTAAGCGTTCAATGGGAAAGGAATTTCCTCCGCCAATACGCCAGTTTCCTTGCGCGGAAAGGGCATTTGGCAAAAGAAATGCGACTGCGACAATGAAAGCAGAAAGGAGGTAACGCATAGAATCACCTTTATTGAGGGAAAATTTTCGGAAAAAGACTCTCTTCAAGAAAAAGTCTGTACACAGGATTTGGTTACAATGTTTGCAGAAATAAAAATCTTATTCGTAAAAATTCACCACTTCGCCCTTGAGCTTTTTGTACAGCATAGCACGGGCGCGGAAAAGGTGCGCTTTTACGGTTCCTAAGGGAATTTCCAGCTTGTCGGCAATTTCCTGATAATCCAAATCTTCCTCGTGGCGCATATGGATTACTTGGCGATATTTTTCGGGTAATTCTTCGATTGCCTCACGGATAAGCGCGGCGCGTTCGCGGCTGTGCAGTTCCATGTCGGGCGTGGCGGAATCGTCGTAAATTTCGTATTCTACCGCGCCGTCTTTGGTTTCAAGCGGTTGGTCGATGGAAAAGGTTTTGAGGCGTTTTTTGCGGAGGAAATCAATGCAGTGATTGGACGCAATTTTGTAGAGCCAGGTTGAAAACGCATATTCATTATTGAAATTGCCAATCGCCTGAAATGCTTTGATAAACGTTTCTTGGACTAAATCCTCAATATCGTTCGGATGACTGTGCATCATGCGCCGAATGAGGCTCGTGATTGCCGTACGGTATTTTTTCTCCAGTGTTCGGAAGGCAGATTGTTCGCCCGCCGCCGCGCGCCTGATGAGTTCAGCATCGTTTTCCCGCGATTGGTGCTGTCGTTCTTCTTTGGTAAGTGTGGAAGCCATTGGTGCTGTGATTGAGGTGCGTGAGGGCTAAAGGAGCTTGAACAAATAAAGGCACAATTTATGAAACTGAGAGCAAGAGTGCAAGCCTTGTTTCGCAAATGTTATCGCTTCGTAACAAACCATTTCTTTCGCGTTGAACTCTTCTCCAAAAATCGTTATATTATTGCAGAGATATTTTTGTTCATCAAATGCTCTCCAAACATGGACACCAAAATTATCAATCAATGGATAGAAGGTTGCAGTGATATTGCGCTCAAAAAGCTGATGAATAATGAGCCGCTCACCTTCGAGGATAACATCATTTTCGCGCTTATTGGTCAGCGTGAGGAAATACGCCGCATTGAGCAAAAAATTGAAGATGTGAAGGATGAAATGACGGATATTAAACTTGAAATACGTGATATGCGTGCCGACATCAAGGAATTTCGCCGTACAAACGATGATTTGCGCAAAGAACTTATTACCCAAACACGCTGGATTATCACGGCGATTGTGGCAGTGCCTGTCTTGCTGAAACTCATAGATGCTCTTCTTGGGAAATGATTTCTTTTTGCTCGCCCGTTTTCTCCTCCACCTCAAATCCCCGCTCCTCAATAATCTTCGCATACATCCACGCAGAATCCCGAATTGTGCGCTTGCAATCATCCTCGTAATCAACGGCAATTAAGCCGAAACGTGGCTCAAAACCGTAGCTCCACTCGAAGTTATCCAGATTCGACCAATAAAAATACCCCCGCACATCCATTCCCTTCTGCAATGCCTTGTGAACCTGCTTCAAATGCTTGCGGATGTAGGTTTTGCGCCATTCGTCGTCGTCCGTTGCAATGCCGTTTTCTGTGATGTAGAGCGGCAAACCGAACTTTTTATGCAATCGCTTCAAACACTTGTACAACCCCTTCGCATACACCGCCCAACCTGATTGCGTCAAGCGTTCCAGCCCTGTGCGGCGGAATACGCCGTGATGTTCGTCCAGCGAATTGAGTGCTGTTGCAAGTGCGTGGCGTGGCGAAGCGAACATCCGCACGTAGTAATTCAAGCCGATAAAATCGTTGGAATCTTTGATAAAATCATGCTTCTCGAAGAATCCGACGGGAGCGTGTATTTTCCCCGTTTGCAGAGCTTCGAGCAAAATTCCGCTAAACATCCAATCAGCACAACGAGCGGAGAGTTTATCAACCCAATTTCCCTTGCGAAGCGGCGCAAAAACTGGTAAATGCACGACAATTCCCACTTGCGCCTCTGGCTGTGCGGCTTTCAGGATGTGATACGCTTTCGCATGAGCCTTAATGAGGTGATTCAGCACTTTCAACGCCAAGCCGATATTTTTCACGCCTGGCGGATATTCCCCAATAATGTACGCAAACGACGCATAGATATTGGGTTCGTTGATGGTACACCAGTAGCGCACTTTCGCTCCGTACTCCTCCGCGAGAAAGCGCACAAATGCTTCGTAGTGGCAGATGTTTTCTGCTTTTTCAAATCCGCCCATTTCCGCAAACCATTGTGGAATGGTAAAATGGAATGTTGTTACAAATGGCTCTATTCCTTGTTCCAGCAAAGCATCAAGAACGTTGTGGTAATGTTCAACGGCTTCGGGATTGAGTTTGTCGGGAGATTCAGGAAAAAAGCGGCTCCATTCCAGCGAGATTCTATGCGCTTCGTGGCGGAGTTCTTTCAAGATTTGGAAATCTTCCTGAAAGCGATTATAGTGGTCGGCGGCGCGTCCTGACTTCTCTCCGCGCTTGATTTTGCCTTCTGTTTGCTCAAAATGCCACCATTGGTTGTGAACATTCTCTCCTTCCACTTGGTGCGCGGACGAAGAAGAACCAAAAAGAAAATGGTCGGGAAAGCGGAGAAAGGGCATAGAGAAATGCGCAAAAGGCTGATAAAAACGACGTTAAAGCCCAAAGTTAGTAAATTCTACGAATATTTTGTGAAAAATCAATACCGAGCGATTATTAAAAATACTTAAAAATACTTAAAAATACTTTAAAGTGCCTCAACACAAGATTGCATCAGCGTTTGAGGGGTGTTTTTCGCAATTCGCGCTTTACGAGTGCTTCGCCTGAACACAAGATTATACCGTGCTTACAGCCATTTTTGCTTTCAAGGTGGGTAAACATTACAAATGGAAACGCGCAACGTTTGCTTCCAATTCCTGCGTGAGCGTGTGCAACTGCTCCGCCAGCCCAGCAATGGAGCGGATAGAAGCAGCAGAACTCTCGTTGCTTTGGAGAATATCGTTGATGGCTTCGGAGGCTTGTTTGCCGTTGTGAAGCTGCGTGGTGCTTGCCTCCACGATTTGCCGAAGCGCACTCGCGTTCGTGTCTGCACCGCTAATGATTTGCTGCAAAACGCTCATTGTCGAGTCCGCAAGCGCGATACCTTCTTCCGCCTCTGCCGTACCAGATTTCATCGCCCGTTCAACCGCATCGGTTTCGCGGAGAATACTTTGAACGATTTTCGCAATACTTTTTGTGGTTTCGGCACTGCGCTCGGCGAGTTTGCGCACTTCATCGGCAACAACCGCAAAGCCGCGTCCTTGCTCACCTGCGCGGGCGGCTTCGATGGACGCATTCAAGGCAAGCAGATTTGTTTGGTCAGCAATTTCCTGAATTTCCTTCACAAAGTCGCTTATTTCCTCGCTCGACACGGCAAGTTTCTGCACCATTCCCGCACTGGAGCGAATCACCTCCGCGATACTCCGCATTTTTTGAATTGCTTGCTGAATCGTTTCGCCACCTTCCAACGCACGGGTTTTGTTGTGCAGAGCGGTATCGCTTGTTTGGCGCACGTGGTCTGCGTTTTGTTCAAGAGAGGTGGAAGTTTCTTTGATGACGTTTGTTGCTTTGTGTGCAATGGAGTTTTGATTTTTGGCAGTGTGCAATAACGACATTGATTCACTCGCAATTTGCTCTGCTGCATCAGCAACCGAGCCAGTTGCGTGGCTTAATTGCCCAATGATGGTGCGCATTGTTTCAATCGTTTCCTTCAAGCCCGCTCGGAGGCGAATCACTTCTTTCGTTTCGGCTTCGTGCGACGCGAGATGTGCCGTATCCGCAGAATGTGCGGGGAGTGTAAGTTCGCTGTGTTGGCGCAAGTCTCCTTCTCCCATTTTGTCCATGACTTGCAAAATTATTTCTACGTTGTGCGAAAGATGTTCGCGGGCAAGCTCGGAACGGCGGCGCATTTCGTCGAGTTGCGCGTTTCGCTCGGCAGCTTCGTGGTTTTGCGCTTGAATTTGTGCGGTTTGCTCGGCAAGGCGGGCTTGTTGCTCGGTCATTTCCTTGTTTTGCTGTGCTAATTGGTCGTTGCGTTTACGATTTTGACGATTCGAGCGCAAGAGCACAAAGCTAATCAGCGCAACAGCTGTCAGCCCGCCAATAAGCGAATTTCGCACCAATGCTTGCGTGGATTCGGCTTGCACACGAGCCTGCTCTCTCCTTTGCGCATCAATACGATTCTGCGTAGCAGCAAATTTTACTGCCGATTCCGCAGAATAGATGCTATCGCGCAAGGCAGCAAATTTCTTATGCACCTCCAGAGCTTTGGGTACATCCGCTTCTGCTTCGGCAAGAAGAGACAAGGATTCCAAGCATTCTACTTCATCGCGCTTGGACTTAATGACCTGCGCAGATTCGAGAGCTTTTGCTAGATACGAATGTGCGACATCGAATTGTTGCTTTTGCGTGTAGGCTCGCCCAAGGCAATTATAGGTGTTCACAAGGCGAAAGCGAGCATTGATGGCTTCATGGATAGCAAGAGCTTGAAGAGCGTAGGCAATCGCGCTATCTTGCTGCCCTGTGCGTTGGAAAATATTTGCCATAGCATCCAGAGCACGAGACAACATTGCTCGCTCGTTTTTTGCCGATTGGGCGCGGAAAAGAGCGCGTTGGTAGAGGTCTTTTGCTTTTGCGGTGTCCGATTGGGCTTTGGCAATATCGCCCAGAACAAGCAAACCATCAAGCACCGCAGTCGTATTTCCTGATTCCTCCGCAACGGCGATAGTGCGATTCATATACTCTGCCGCTTTCGCATAGTTGCGCTGCTCTTGATAGACAATGCCGATATTTCCGAGCGTTGTCGCCATAAGGCGTTTATTATTTGTGGATTCGCTAATTTCTAAACTTTGCGAAAACATCTCCAATGCGGGCGCGTAGTCGCCCAAACGCCGATAGAGCAAGCCAGAATTATTAAGCGCACGTCCAATACCAACCTTATCATCAGCCTTGCGAGCAATTTCTAGTGATTGTTTCAGAAATTCCAGTGCTGTTGGGAAATCGCTCATAAAACTATGATACGTCGCAATATTGCTCAGTGCGCGTGCCAGACCCCGCATAAAACCAAGTTTCTCTGCTAAAGCTCTCGCCTCTTGAGCGTATTTCAAGGTATTCGCGCTATTTTTCTGCAACGATGCAAAGGCAAGTTCGTTCAAGGCATTCACGCGGCTGGTATCTTCTTGTGTTCTGGTATTCACGATATTTTGCAAACTATCCACCGAAAGTGCTTGCGCCATGACCGAGAACGGCAGAAACACGAGGATTGCAAGAAAAGGAAGTACTATGTTTTTCATAACAAACAGAAAATGAGAAAAAAGACAAGGACAATGCAATGTGGTATGTAGTGAGGTTTGAAGCGGTATTCAACGAATAACGACGAACAACAATGTACAAAATTTCCTCGTTTGCAGATACAAAAAAATGGCTTCATAGCGCACGTTCAAGAGGTTTTCCCTGAAAAATAACGTTATGAAGCCATTTGCAGCCGATAGAACTGTCTTATCCTTCAGGACTGATGCCGAGTGCGCGAAGCTGTGCGGCGAGTTTTTCGGCGCGGGATTCGGCGGTATCTGCACGAGACTTCTCCTGCTCGGCGCGTGCCTTCTCCTGCTCCGCGCGTGCCTTCTCCTGCTCCGCACGTGCCTTCTCCTGCTCCGCACGTGCCTTCTCCTGCTCCGCACGTGCCTTCTCCTGCTCCGCACGTTCTTTACCTGTCGGAATCAACTTGCCCTGCCTATCGCACCAGCGAAGCCATGTTGTGGTGCTGTTTTCATACTCGCCTTCCCAGAGTTTTATTCCTAAACCAACTTCTTCGATAAACTCTTGTTCGGTTGGCAAATAGGCAAGTGTACTTAACTTGTACATATACAATTTCGTCGCACCTAGCACCAAAAACGGGTCGAAGACGATGTAGTACGGAATGTGCAAACGCGCATATTCACGCATTTTGCGACTGATTTCGCCTCCTTTGCGATTCGAGACAATTTCTACCGCAATGTCTGGCATTTTGCCGAATACCCAACCTAAGTACGCACGAACTTCGTTGTAGTCGAAATCGGCGGGCATTTCGAGTTCGACACTCACAAATGCGTCTGGCACAAGCGGTGGTGCGTTTTGGGTGGTAAAAATACCAACATTTGCATCCGCAAGAAATGGTCGCTCTGGCGGATTCCAAAGCTCGGGGCTGGCGTAGAGCGTCTCCACGAGAAGTCGCTGTTGCTTGGCAGAAAAGATATTATCCACTGGCTCGTCGTCCTCCGTAATAAGTTTGGTTACGTCTGGCAGATGCAAGTCGAAGTCTGGTACATACACGCTTCGCGCCTCGTCCTGCACATCGTAAACGTCTGATATTTGCGTTGCCATAGATGAACCTTAAAAATGGGAAAAATAATTGCCACGCCTCAAATATACATCTTCACAAACAAATATACCAACAAACAAAAAAGCCGCTCAGAATCAAGATTCTAAGCGGCTTTCAAGCGTTTTTATCACACTATTTTCCACCAAAAACTATTTGTTGTAATCCACGGGCGTTTCTACGCGCACCTCGACGGTACGATTGTAGAAGCGTCCTTCGGGTAAGTCGTTGGTGTACAAAGGACGGCGGTTGCCCACGCCTAGCGAGCTTACCTTGCCTGCTTTCAAGGATTTTGCAACGCTGCCCGCACGACCATCGGAGAGCTTTTGGTTTACTTCTTCTTTGCCGAGTTTATCGGTGTAGCCCGTTGCCACAACTTTTGATTCGCCCGTCAAGTACGGATTGATATACTTTTTCACCATTTCATCGTTCAATTTACCCATCTGTACAGAGTTGAACGGGAAAGAAATCAGACGGAACACGTCCACTGATTTATCCCTAATACCTTGCGCTTTTTTCTTCTTGATACTGAGCTGGTCCACTGGCACAGAGCCATCAGGAATGTAAGTTTGTCCAACTTTATCGCGCAGTTCTAATTCAAATTTTAGTTCGGCATCAGCTTTGGGCATTGTTTGTGGTTCGTCTTTCAAGTTCCAGTCGTAATAATCTGGTGGCGCGCCTTCAAAAGGAACATTTTTAAGCAAATTCGGTGCCCCAGCTTGTTCGGCTCGCATAAATGATTCTGTTATCCCAGCCTCTGAAGTACTTTTCATGCGAACGCGAATTTTTGGCACTTCTGCAACCGCAAGTGTATCGAAAATAAAGAGCGGCTCAAGAACAGACGGATCGTTAGTGGTAATTTCCACACGGCGATTTTCCTCTGCACCTTCGAGCGTATCCACAGACGATGTAGCGTATTCGGGCAACTCGCGGGATTTCACCGTTACGCGCTTTTCGTCAATATCCCACGAATCTTTCAGATATTTCCGTACTGTTTCTGCTCTTCCGAGCGACAAACCAAGATTACCCTTTTCATAGCCTGGAAGCCCGTCATTACAGCCCGTCAGCGTTATTTTCGCATTCGGTTTTTCCTTTAAGCGTTGCCCAATAACGTTCAAAACATTGTAGTACACGCTCATCATGTCTGAGTTGTAGAACTTATTCTGGAAGTTTTCTAGTTCACCTGTAATATCAATAGCATTAGTATCTGGCTTGTTGTAACGCTTGTAGCGCACGGGAAGCGAATCATTTTTGGTCTCAAAGAAAATAAACGGTAAAATCGGATAGAGCTGCTTCGAGGTAATTTCCTCTACTTTGAAGCGCACAAGCGGGTACTCCGCACCGTTGCTGTCCACGCGAAATGCTTGAATTTCCCCGTCCAATTTCGGTGGTGGCGGTGGCGGTGGTGGCGGCGGCGGTGGCGGTGGTTCGGGAATAACAAAACGCGCCGTTACACCGAGCCGCGCAGCATTGACATTCCACTGAATGCCCGTAACGGCGGGCGTGAAGGCGTAGGCGTAGGTAAGTTCGGGAGAAATCATCACGCGGGCGCGTCCGAATTTCACGGGAATATCATACGCGATACCAGCAACAGCGTATAACTGTGGAATGGACGATGTAAGCGCACCAGAAGTATCATGCCGCGTGAGCTGGTCGTTGTTGTATTTCAAATCGGGGTTTTGTGCGAGGCTGATGCTGTCGAGCGAAAGGATTGTTTCTCGCTGCCGAAACGCAGGAGCAAGGTACATTCCCGCCTCCACGCCAAGCATAATACGAAAATCTGGCACCGATTCAATGGGGCGAATAATTGCCAGAACTTGTGCCGAGAGAAGATTAAAGGTGGGCGAAATTTCCCAACCAATGTTTGCATCTGCAAAGGCGACGCTTGTTCCATTATTGGTTAAGAATCCGACGCGCTGCTTTTCTCCTGTCGTTACCGAAGCACCGAGCGAAGAAAAGAGCAATCGCGCACCAATACCGAAAGCTGGTGAAATCGGGAAATCGCCCACCAGTCCAGCAGAAAAGCCCGCACCTAAGCTATTACCGAAACTCATCGGCACAGGCGATTGCGTTCGCACGAGAACGCCCGGTAGCTGGGAAAAGTTTGCAAGGTGGTGATTCAGATTGCCCTGCGCAATGATTCCCACGCCCGGACGCATTCGCATTGCAGAATCCGACATTTCGGGTAGTTCTTGCGACTGCACTTGTGCATGAAGCCTCACTGCTCCCTGCGTCGAGCAGAATATACTCGCGCAAATACACAGCATCAACGTGCGAAGGATATGGAGTGTTCCATGGAGCTTTTCATAGAACCTTCCATAGCGTTGGTAGGCGTTCTGCCGTCGCATATTCCTTTGCATCCGCATCTGCATCCAGATAGTCTTGTGCATAGTTTCTCGCATATTTTGGCATATTTTTTGCATAATCTTTACTCAGATTGATGAGTAGCTTCGTTGGTCAAGAATGTTCACTGCAAGTGAATCATTCAAAAATTATGCCAACAAACGTTATTCTCAAAAATTTACCATCGAATGTGCTTTGGAATGCGCATTTTTGCATGGTATTTGCGCACTACTCACACGAGTACTCGCATAGTAAACACCGCAATAATACGAACTTTTTACGGGATAAGGAAGGACTCATCACCTTTTCCCCTTTCAAGTTCTCAAATTTTCCTTATTATTGTGGTGTTTGTTGCTAATATCAATAGTTGTTTCAAAATGATTGCACGTCCACACGTCCAGTTGTACCAAACTCACGACCTACACTCTTTCCTCATTTTAATCCTAATTGGTGTTTGCTATGGCAATCGCAGATGCACACGCACCTATAACCGGCACTCCGACCGGCGACGCAATTCAGCAGAGTTTTGAAAACTCGCTTATTGTCAATACTATTAAGCTCTTTAGCGTTCTGACGCTCGCCGATGGTATTGTTTCCGATGCCGAGCGCAATTACGTGAGTAATTATCTTGACTCGCTCTATCTTCCGCCTATTTCCGACTATCTCTATGAGCAGTTTGAGAAATACGTGGAAACTGGCGCAGAGGTAGAATCGGCAGCAAAGCAAATCCGCGAAGGCTTTTCCTACGAAAACCGCATCTTTATTTTGATGAAGGTGTACGAGCTTGCCGCTTCCGACAAAATGGAAGAAGCTGAACGCGAGACAGCACGGGCTATCGGGCAGGAAATTGGCATTAGCATTGAAGATATTGCGTATATCGAAAAAATCTTCGATGTGCCAGAAGCTGCCGATATTGAAACGGGTAAGCCCTCTGTTATTGAATCCTTGCGCATTGCCGATATACCGGGCTTTGCCGATATTGTCATGCCCTATCAGCGCTTACACCTCGAGCTGCTGAAGATACACAGTATTTTTGTTGCGCTGCTCAAAAGCGGGCGGCATCCTGTTGTTATCGGCAGTGCAACCTCAATGTCGAAGCAGCTTTCGCCGATGCTGGCAAATAAAATTCAGCATAATCAAAACATTAGCATTGCTGATTACACCATTAACTTTGAAGACCTCAACTTTTACTTCCAACTCAAAAGTAAGTTCCTGCTGCCGGTAACGCTCTATGTGGCAAAGGGAATGAACCTCGAAGGCAAAGAAGAGTTTATCATTTCGCAAATGTCGAGCTACGAAGACATTATGACGATTGAGTTTAACAAGCTGATGATTACGATTAATCCGCTTACGCCGATGACCAATCTCAGCGTGAATGGAATGCCGATTGACGACCCTATCCATGTAAATTTGAACGATGATATTTCAGTAGATAACTGCCCTATCAATCTTCGCAAAATTGCCTTCCAACAAGGCTTGGTAAGCGATACCTTCTCGCTTGAAGAAGAACAACTGGAATACACCATCGGTAATCACAAAAAATGTACGATTGTGCTGAAGGACGAAGCTCCCAAAGAGTGGCAATGCCGCGTTGTGCGCTCGAAAGCCCTTGATGGCTCGTCAGTGCTGACCTTAGAGCCAAAAGGCTGTCCGTATAACGTCTTCCACAATTCCAAAATCCTGAAGAAACCCGTACAAATAGCCGACCGCAGCGTTGTTTTGATTGACAAATTTGTTCTGTTGCTAAACTTCAGCAACGGCATCTGCTCGGTCGAACCGTTCCGCTTCAAGGACTTTATTTGTCGCCAAATTACCTACCAATTCCAAGACGGCTCGCGGGGTCTGGACGATTTGACCTTTGAAATTGACTACGGCGACCTTGTAGCAGTGATGGGTCCCTCAGGCTGCGGAAAATCAACGCTGCTCAATATCATCAACGGCTACAACCGACCAACGCACGGCACCGTCGAACTGAATGCGTACAACCTGCACAAGCTCTACCCGTCGCTGCGCGACCACTTGGGCTACGTGCCGCAAGACGACTTGCTCTTCGAGAATTTGACCGTCTATGAAAATCTCTTTTATAATGCAAAACTTCGCTACCCGCGCAAAACCGATGACGAAATAAAAGTGCTGGTCGAAGATGTACTTGTTGATATTGACCTCCACGAAAAGCGCGATATTCCCGCCGGAAGCCCCACGCAGCGCACTCTGTCGGGCGGGCAGCGCAAACGCTTGAACATTGGCTTGGAGCTGCTTTCGGGCGCAGATGTGTATTTCCTCGACGAGCCAACGTCGGGCTTGTCGTCGAAAGATTCCGAGAAAATTATTGAGTTGTTGCGCCGTTTGTCCTTGCAAGGAAAAATCGTGTTTGTGGTGATTCACCAGCCAAGCTCGAAAATTTACAAGATGTTTGATAAAACCTTGTTCCTCGACAAAGGCGGTAAAATGGCGTTCTTTGGCGATTCCATGATGGCACTCGCCTATTTCAAAGCGCATTCGGCGCATATTCAGTCGTCGGACATCTTGAATAATAAGCAGTTCGATGTTATTACTGTTGCTGCGCAGCGTCCTTTTGTAGAGCAAACCGAACCAGATATGCTGCTGGAAGTCCTCGAAGAGCCGCTCCGAGACATTGACGGTGTGCCGCTTCCGCAACGAAAATACTCGCCGGAATACTGGAAAAACCGCTTTAACGAATACCGTGCGACGGTGAAACGCATTACGGTCGAGGACAGCAATCGCGTACCGCTTCCGCCCGCGAGCGAAAGCTCGTTTGCCGATAAATGGCGGCAATTCCGCACCTTGCTTTCGCGGAACTTCAAAAATAAAGTCCGCGACCGCTCGAATCTCGTCATTACGTTCTTTGAAGCTCCCTTGCTGGCAGTGGCGGTGAGCCTTATTCTCCGTTTGTTGCCCAGCGCAGCGTCGGAATATAATTTGTACCAAAACGACAATTTGCGCGTGTTTATCTTCCTTTCCACGATTATTTCTATGTTTTTGGCAATGACCAATAGCGTGGACGAAATCATCAAGGATGCCGCTATTCTCTTGCGCGAGCGAATGCTGAACATCAGGAATACTGCTTATTACGCCTCGAAATTTATTACACTGTTTCTCTTTTGTACGGTACAGAATATCTTGTTTTTGGCAGTTTCGTTCCCGATTTTGGGCTTACAAGAATTATTTTTCCAATATCTGGGTTTCCTCACGATTGTTTCCTTCAATGGCATAGCACTGGGATTATTTATCTCAGCAATACCGAATCTCTCGACCAAAGCAGCATTTAACATCGTTCCCTTGCTGCTGATTCCGCAGATTATCTTTGCTGGTGCGCTGATTCCCTACAGCCAAATGGACCACCTCAAAATCCACAAAGACCGCGAAATTCCTGAGGTGTGCCAGCTTATTCCCTCGCGCTGGGCATATGAAGGCTTGCTCACGATTCAGTATTCCTACAATCGCTTCCAGCCCAAAGCCGATATACTTGCAAAACAACTTCAGCGTGCGAACAATCTTTCCGAAGAGGCGGATAAAGCTCAACAGGAACAGGACTCGCTGGACGCAGCATATGCGGCACAAGTGCAGACCGACACAACCAATCGCACAACAAAGCTCTTGGAACTAGAGCAAAAAATTGCGTCGCGTCGTTCGCGGCTTGACTCCACGCAGCGCATGAAGTCCTCGCTCGACTCAGCGATTGATGCAAACCGCCAAATGGTCAAACGCAGTGCTGGAAATCCGCAAGAACTCAAAAAGCGGATTGCAGAACTACAAGAAGAAGCCCAGAAAACCTTGTCGCAATACAACGAACTGGATGCGGCAGAAATGGAAAAGAAAAACACCCTTGCGTATTATGAGAGCAAGATAAAATCGGACAGCATGAACTATGTGGCGCGACGAGCTACACTCAGCGAGCGCATTGAAAAGGCAGAAATGCTGTTGAAAGACTTCCAACAATTCAAGCCCATGTTGGATTCTATGACCGATGCACACCGAAAGCAATTCCAAACCGAATACGGCAACCAAGAAGTAGCGCGACTTGTACGCATTTCCAATGACAAACATCAAGATCTGATTACCGCCGTTGAGAAAAAACAACATAGTCGCATCAAGGATATTAGTATGTGGGATTATCCTTTGCTCGTAACCGAAAAAATGATGCCGATGTTCGTCGGCATTAACCCTTGGTTCAAAGCTGTTCCTACGCCAATTTTCAATAGTGTTGTTCTCTTGCTTATGTCGCTCGTTGCTTCCCTTGGCACACTCGGAATGCTCAGTGTACGCGATAGCATTAGCACCATATTCCAGCGCATTCGCCCCAAAAAACGCCAAGCTGCGCCGAGCAACTAAAGAGAAGGCTGCAATATGAAGGTTGAAATATGAAAGTTGAAATATGGAAGGATAGCAAGCAGCTTGGGAAAAATGTACAGAAAAAAACGAGAAAGCCCGCACAAATACTTGGTTTGTGCGGGCTTTTTTATTGAAGACTTTGGCACATCTCACAGGCAAGAATGACTGTGTCGCTTGAAAATGGGCTAAAGACAACCCAAACAATTACTCAAACTCACGACCCAAACAATGACCCAAAAAGTTTCTTCCCCAATTCCTGCAAAAATGTTATATTTGCGATTCTGTGGGGTATATTTTTGATTTGTTCCTTAATTTGTATTAAACTTTTCCCAATGCTCTGCAACTCTAATCTTCAGAACGCCCACAGATACGTTCTTCCGACGCACATTCGCAACAAAATTCGCAATAAAATTCGCAACATTTCATTTCACAACTTACGGTGATATTTTATGAAACGCAGTTCCAATATCGCTCGCACCATTGCGGCACTTGTCCTTGCTGTTCTGGCGACAGGCATTGTTGAACTGTTGGGAGCTTCCACGCTCTCAGCACAAACACAAGAAAAAGTATTTGTTCCTTCGGCACGGCTTGTTTTTCGTGCGTTGGATTCCTTATCGAAATCGCAAGTGAGCTGGAAAAATCTGTCGACCTACAGCAAAACCAGCACCTACAACAGCCGCTACTTGATTGCGCTCAATTTGGGAACCCGCGTGAGCGATGCCTTTGTAGCTTCGCAAGCAAAAGATGACAATAACTTCTTGCAAATGGCACTGACGATGGGCGAACTCAGCGCAAAACTTGGCGTAGAGGTAGATGCAAGCCTCAATCAAAAAATGCTCGACCTCGTGAAAGCCGCAAACTGGGCGGAAGTGCGCAATATGCTCGACAAGCAGCAAGAAGAAACCAAACGCAAACTGAACCGTCTCGACCGCGATGCGTCCGTGCTGGTGGTTGTCGGCGGCTGGCTTGAAGGCTTGCACGCAACATCAAAAGCACTGTCCAACAACTACAACGCTGGCGCAACAACCATTCTGGCGAATCCAAAATTGATTGAGTATTTGATTAGCGAACTTGGCAACGTCAGCCAAGCAGCGAAAAATAACGGCACCGTGCGCAAACTTGCTCCACAGCTTACGGAAATCAAGAACTTGGTGAACGTCGAAAAAGGCAAACCAATCGCGCAAGAAAACGTCAAAAAGATTGTAACGGTTGCCTCTGGTCTTATCAAAGAAATCGAAAACTCAAAAGATTAAATGAAACATTGAGCAAAACATTGCACGTTTCAGAAACGCAAAAAGCCCGTCAAGCAAGTATTGACGGGCTTTTGTATTTGTAGCCTTTTTCCTTAATGCGAAATTTTGCGTTCTAATGTTTTTGCTTCGACAACCCATTTTGCGACGGTTGTTGCAGAAGGAACAGCATTCGTTAAATTTTTTGCATCATTGACTTCTGCCATTTTCGCAGCAAGATTTTCTGCATTGCGCTGGGCGAGTTCTGGCACGGTATCAACGCCTGCAGCCTCTAAAAGTTCGGCATACTGCCCTGCAACGCCGTTAATACGGAACAAGTCCGCATGATTCACCCATTTCAAAATGAGTTTTTCCGAAATGCCCGTGCTTTCGGCAAGCGCGGCGCGACCTTTGCCCGTTGCACCTTGTTCTAAAAGTGCTTCTACGGTGCTGACTCCAGCATCTTTCAACTTTGCGGCGTAGCTTTCGCCAACGCCTTCGATATCTCCAATTTTTGCCATAGAGTTGTTCTCCAAAAAAACCTAAAAAAGTGATAACATGAATTGAAGCACGGAAAATAGCACTCTTCGGCGGGATTTCCAATGGGAAAGGTGAAATTCTTTGTTCAAGATATTTGGTACGACAAGGAAGGCTCTTGGTACAACATTTTGTCCAAGAGCCTTTTTGCCAAACACCGCATCGTATCTTTATTCGCAGCACTTATATTTCTACACTTTTTGTGCGAATGGTGCGAATAATGAAGTACAGCAGCAAGCCAATCGGACCAGCCATAAAGGTCAGAAAGAGGCATGGAATCACGAACCAATGTGCGATGCCGTGCGTTTGTGCGTCGCGGACTTCCCACGCACCAACGAACATATCAAACGCCAAGTAATGCACCCAGCCAAGCAAGGCGGCATGCGGGTTTTGGAATCCTTTGCTAATGGTGGCAAGCGACATATCTCCAGAAGTGGACAACAAAATTGATGATAAGGAAAGGTATGTGAGGGATAACAACAAAATGCCACCAAACATCACAATACGCCGCGTGTACGCCCATTTCGGTAATACAGCGAGGAAAATCCAAAAAATCAACGCAAAGGCGTTTACTGCTTGGAAAGCAGCATCGGGGGAAAGAAAATATAACATAGTGAAATTTCAATAGATTGCGGAAACATGAGTTAAAGCTACAGCGAGAACAAATGCTAGAGCCAAGCTACCATGCCGCTTGGAGAGGAGCTTATGCAAGAAAGAGAATCATTGTAGATAGAGAACGGTGGGAACAGCAAAAACGGAATTGTTTGATATTTTTGCTCCCTAAATCTACGCATTTCCGCAAAAACAGCAAAGCAGAAAGTCGCATACTGCCTAGCGTTGTTCGTGCTTCGTTTGTTTGTTTCTGGTTTGTTCTTGTTGCAAAAAATTGTACATTTGCGTTCTTTTTTCACACTTCACATCGTTGTTCGATTGACCACGACTCCCCTTTCCCAATGACCACGCCACAATCGCCTCTTTTTCCTCACCATCTCGAAGCGCAATCTGCGCATCTTCCTGCGCATCTTCCCTTTGCGCGATATGCTCACGTTTCCGACCTTCAGCACAAATTTTGGCAAGCCTCGCGAGCAGAAATAGAGCCGTTTGCGCGGGATTTTGGCGCGTTGTTTGAATTCTGGGGAACACCCGATTATATCTGGCCCCCCTACCCGCTCTACGCTTGGTCGCGTATTTGGGAATATCCCTTTGTACACCGCATCATTGCTGGCATTCCAAAAAAAAGCACCATTCTCGACATTGGAAGCGCGACAACGTTTTTACCTTTTTACCTCGCAAACCAGTATTCAAGCACTGTTGCAGGCATTGACCCCGACCCGTATCATTTGCATCACTTCACTGCCTGTGCGCATGAAGTCCAGAAACGGCTTGCCGTCAAGCATCTGCCACTTCCCGTGCAGACACGCGGCGACGCGCTGCCCTATCCCGATGCGTTTTTTGATATTGCCTATTCGGTCTCGGTCATTGAGCATATTCCCGACCCCTTGCCCACAATGCGAGAAATGGTGCGGGTTCTGAAGCCTGGCGGGACGCTCATTCTCACGCTCGATGTCAATTATCCTTTTGGCACACAAGCTGGAGGCTTGTCGCAATCAGCTCTTCAGGCATTGCTCCAAACATTATCGAAAGAATTAGGCATTGAAATTCCCTTGCCAGAAGCACCGCTAGCAGACGATGTTCTGCTCTTGCACAACTCACCCATGCGCAATTTCAGCATTCCAAAAATTCCCGCGAGCTACTATCTTCGTCAGCCAAAAGCCGCACAAAATCTTGTTTTGTCAAAGCTCCGAAAAATAGTAGGCAATGCTCCGCGCTCCGAAAGTGCGGAAAATCTTGCCGTTGTTGCCATCGTTGTCCAAAAACCATGAAACCTAAAATTATCATTGCCATAGGCACGCGCCCAGAAGCCATCAAGTGTGCGCCGCTTATCAAACTTGTGGAGCGCGATACTCGCTTTGACCTCTGCGTCTGCGTTACGGGACAGCACGGCACCATGCTGGAACAAGTCTTGCAAGTATTCGATATTCGCCCGCACTATCATCTTGGACTCATGCGACCCGCACAAACACTTGCTTCTCTCACTTCCGCCATTTTGGAAGCAATGATGCCCGTTTTGGAGAAAGAAGTATCGCCAAACGCAGCAACGGTGCTGATTGTACAAGGCGACACCACGACGGCATTTGTTTCCGCGCTGGCAGCCTTCTACAAGCAAGGAATCGTGATAGCGCATCTGGAAGCAGGCTTGCGGACGTTTGACAAATCTGCGCCCTTTCCCGAAGAAATCAACCGCCAACTTATTGGGCGCGTGGCAGACCTGCACTTCGCACCAACACTACAAGCGAAGGTAAATTTGCTCCAAGAAAATGTTGCCGAAGAGCGCATTTTTATCACGGGAAATACTGCGATTGATGCGCTCCAACTTGTGTTAAAAAATTTGAACGCACTTTCGCCCGATGAACGGAAAACCAAAATCAATCTTCCCGCAAGTATCTACGCGCTGTTGGAAGAACATCGGCAAGCAAAAAACAGCGCGAAAAAAGTGATTTTAGTCACGGGTCATCGCCGCGAAAATTTTGGCGATGGTTTTCAGCAAATTTGCCTCGCGCTCCAGCAATTATCGGATGTGGAAGGCGTTGAAATACTGTATCCAGTGCATCTGAATCCAAACGTACAAAAACCAGTGTACGAATTGCTGAGTAATCGCCCCAACGTCCACCTCTTAGAGCCGCTTGATTACTTGTCTTTCGCGTATTTGCTGCAAGCCTCAACACTTGTGATTACGGACTCTGGCGGCATTCAGGAAGAAGCACCAAGTTTAGGCAAACCCGTCCTCGTCATGCGCGACGTAACCGAGCGACCAGAGGCGGTCGAAGCAGGTACGTCCTTGCTTGTGGGCGCGAATGCAGAGCGCATCGTTGCTGCTGCCAAGCGGCTTTTGTCGGACGAAGCGGAATATGCCCGCATTGCGAAAATCCATAATCCTTTTGGCGATGGCACGGCTGCGCAGCAAGTAGTGGAGATTCTCGCCACGAAGTTTTGTTCATAAAAAAATTTCCTTTTTTCACCATGCACATCCTTTTTCTTATTTCTGGTAATACGCCCAAAATCCTGCAAGAATGCGCTCTTGCGGGCGTTTCGATTGACAAAAACGACGTTGATGAAATTAAACTTGAGGAAAAAGGAATTGCTTCGCTCGGTCGTGTTCTGCATTTGATTCGCCAAAAGCCGTACAAAAGCATCATCTGGGGCTGCCGCGATGTGCGCTTCCAGCGTTTCCAATCGCTGATGATGGTCTATATGTTTCTCACCTCCAAAAGCGGCATCATTGCTGATGAGCAAGGAATGGTGCGGCGATACAGCCTCGTCAGTTTTCTTTTTCGTGATGTTCCGAGTATGTTTTTGGAACTTGCTGTTGGGCTGTTTGTGGTTTGCTTTGCGTTTACGCGCTTGCCCTTTTTGCGAAGAAAATTACTCGCAAAGCAGCGTCAAACCTTGCCAAAATAGACTTTAATTACGGAACGCGGATTTTGAGGATTGAAAGGATTTGAAGGAGAAAACGGAAAATTAGAAAGAGAGAAAAAGTCCTCAAAATCCTCTTAGTCTGGGCTTCATCCGCGTTCTCTCTTTAGCTGATGTTCGCTAAATATCACAACAAAACAACATCCACTTCACCTCCCTAAACCCCGCATGAACATTGCTTTTGCACGAACCGATATGTATGGCGGCTTGATTGAAGGCGGCACATTCTCGCTTATCAACGGCTTCTTGAAAGGTGCGAATGAACTCGGACACCGTACAAGCATGATTTCAAGCGGTCCCCTGCATCCTCCCGTAGGAACGACATTGCACACGATTCCCTATCCATCGTGGTTTTGGAATGTGCCTGAATTGCCCACCTTGCCGTACAGCTACCGCTTTGTACGCCGCTTAGAATCTCTCTTTGAGCGCGAAAATCCCGATTTTTTGTACATGCGTCACACCGCATTTAATCTTGTTGGTTCGCTTGTGCGTGAGAAATTGGGTAAAACGGTGCTGTTGCAATGCGACGCTTCGGAAGTGTGGGTGAAAAAGAATTGGGGTAAAAACTACTTTCCAAGCATCCTGCGTTGGTGCGAAGAGTGCGAGTTTGCGGCGGTGAACGGCATTACGGTTATTTCCGAAGCGGTGAAAACGCAACTTGTGGGCTTGGGCGTTCCAGCTGAAAAAATTTTGGTCAATGTGAATGGCGTGGACACGGAAATCTTTTCGCCAAACGTGAGTGGTGATGAGCTTCGCAAGCATTTTGGTTTGGAGAATGCGTTTGTGTGTGGCTTTAGCGGCTCCTTCGATGTGTATCACGGCGTGGATGTGTTGGCAGCAGCCATGCGTGGCATCAAAGACGCGATTCCGAATGCAAAATTTCTGTACATTGGTGATGGAAAAATGCGTGGAAAGGTCGAAGAAATCATGCGTGCAGGGAATTTGGAGCATGATGTCATTTTCACGGGCTTAATTCCCCACGCGCGAGTGCCAGAGCACCTTGCAGCCTGCGACGTGCTGTACGTTCCCGTCATTCACAACAGCGATGGCAGCGAGTATTTTGGCAGCCCCACGAAATTGTTTGAGTATATGGCAATGCAGAAACCCATCATTGCAAGCGGGATTGGGCAATTAAACGACATTTTACGCCACGACCACAACGGGCTGCTTGTGCCGCAGAAAGATTCCGATGCTCTCGTGCAAGAAACCGTGCGCCTCGCGCAATCACGCGACCTCGCGGCAACTGTTTCACGCAACGCCCGCGAAAACGCGGTGCAACACTACACTTGGCAAAGCAACGCCCAGCGCGTGATTGATTTTGCGGTGAAAGTTGCCTGAACATCATATAATACCAATTTAAGTTGAAGATTGTGCGTGGTAACTGAGTAAACAAGCGGGCTGCAGCCCCTTGTTCTGCACAATGACTAACTCAATTTGGTATAAAACCTGCACACTTCTTCTTTTACTGCCCTTGACAATAAAAACGCTTGAAGGCAAGATTATATCTTGTGTTCAGAGGATTGTACTTCAAAGTGCAGAAATTAAAAAAAGTGCCTCAAGCAAAGATATATTCTTGCTTACAAGCACTTTAAAGAGTTTAAATTCACTGCATCCAAACTACCGCTTCCCGCTTACAACCATGTATCCCCAGGCTGGAAGTGTAAACGAGTCATCTCCCTTCAAGGTAAGCTCTTTTGCTGAAAAGACATCCGTATATATTCCTGTTTGATATTTCGTCTGAAGCGTTACCGTTACAGGCTTCGGACTAAAATTCACGACCGTCAGCATTCTATCGCCGTTTTTTTCGCGGTAAAACGAGACAATCTGCTTCATCGCATTGTTGTACACCCGCACCATTTCGCCGCCTGCAGCACCATTCCATAAGGCTTGATTGCTATGCTTTAGCGTAAACAATTTTTTGTACAATTCTTCGTTCCGATGCGGCTTCCAGACGATTTCATCTTTTTCAAAAAATGCCAGCGACCTGTCCAATCCCGCTTCTTGACCTGAATACACGAGCGGCATTCCATTCACCGTAGAAGCAAGCACCATTGCGGCTTCCAGCCCTTCACCAAAAAATGAGTACTGATTTCCCGCCCATGAATTTTTGTCGTGATTATCGGTAAAAGTCATACGATAACCGTCGGCGGGAAACGTGCTTACGTCGTGCGCCATGTACTCAACCAAGCCGTCAATACCTTTGCCGCCCTTGGTTGCATCGCACATTTTATCCCATAATGACCACGAATACGTCATGTCAAACGACTTTTTGTGCAAGTCGCGCGATTCCCACTCCGCCAGCATAAAGACTGGCTTTAGAGCATCTAATTCCTCGCGAGCATTCTCCCAAAAATCAACGGGAATGAAGCCCGCAACATCGCACCGATAGCCGTCAATATCCGCCTCGCGCACCCAGTATTTGAGCGCATCGGTCATATATTTGCGCAATTCAGGTTTATTGTAATCAAAATCAATAATGTCATCCCAATCATACCAAGGAGTAGGCTGGAAGTGCCCTTCGGCGGATTTGCTGTACCAGTCGGGATGCTGCTCCACAAGCGCGTTATCCCACGCCGAGTGATTCGCAACCCAGTCCAACACGACATACATTCCCATTCCATGAATTTTTTTTACCAATGCTTTGAATTCTTCCATCGTTCCAAATTCAGGATTCACAGCAAGATAATCCTTTACAGCATAATAACTTCCCTTTGCTCCTTTGCGTTTTTTTTCGCCAATCGGGTGAATTGGCATGAGCCACAAAATATCTACACCCATTGCCTTCAAGCGTGGTAAATGCTGCTCAAACGCCTTAAACGTCCCTTCTTTCGTGTATTGGCGGATGTTTACTTCGTAAATAGTCGCATTTTTGCTCCATTCAGGATGCTTGATTTCAACGTAATTTTTCGGCGTGTATCGCGCTTCATCACTTGCAGATTGAGTATTCATACGGCTTGTAGAAGATTGCCCACACGCTGTTATGAGCAATAATGTGGTCATTACAACCAAGTGAATTGGTATGAAAAATTTCATGCGGGGGAAAGGAATGGTGAAAAAAAATCTGACAAAACAATAGAGCGAATGGCAAAGTACAATAATTCCACATATTTGAAAAAGCTCAAAAAAAGTATACTAAAAATGGGTAAAAATTGCATATCGAAAAGTAAAGGAGTTGAGATGTAATACCGTTTCTACTGTATTTTGAATACTTTGATTGTATCAAGGCAGCATGCTGCCTTGTTTCGGAGAATTGAAAGTATTCATTTTACAATCGAAACGGTATTATCTGGGAAGGCGCATATCATCATCATTAGTACTACTGGCTGCGCTGGCACGATACGACTACAAGCGAACTGCTTCCGACAGGACGAGAACTTGCTCGCAAACAGTTCAAATGTGCAAAAGAAGAGCAAGATCGCGCCGAACCGCCTTGCCGAACACCTGAAAGCATTGGAAGTAAATCCCGACGAAGTATAAAAACGTGAAGGTAACAATAGAAAATGCACAACGCCTGTAATGCTCATCATTACAGGCGTTGTGCATTTTCTCCCAACACGCTTGCGTGCGAATGTGCGAAGAATTTTACCGAAATGGATCGCTATATTTCGGGTCGGTTATCATTTGATTATCCGTCAATGTGCGTAGAAATGCGAGTAAATCTGCTTTTTGTTGGGCGGAAAGATTGAATTTGAGTGGCTTCCCGTTGGGCATATTGCCTTCTTTGAGCGCAATTCCTAAATTCGGGTGATTCTTTACGCCGCTATTGTAATGCTCAATTACTTCTTCCAGCGTTGCAAAGCGTCCGTCGTGCATATACGGTGCGGTCAGAGCAATATTTTTCAGCGAAGGAACTTTGAATGTACCAATAAAACGGTCGAAGTTGATTGCTTCGGCAACGCCTTTATCGGTCGTGCTGACCGAATCAATGCCGTTGGATGTTGTGCCAGGAACGGGATTGATAAACGCCTCGCTCGCATGGCAGCCGATACAGCCCAATCCGCCCTGCGGCTGCGGCAAAAAGAACAAGCGTTTGCCACTATTTTCGCTGGCGGTGAAATTCGCAAAATCACGAACAGGCTGCGGAACTGCCACTCGCCCACTATCGTATTTGCTTGATACACTCACCATTGAGCGAATAAACTGCGCCAGAGCGCGTGAAATCTTGTCGGATGTAATTTCATTTGAACCAAAGGCATTCGTGAAAAGCTGCTTGTAATAGTCCTGCCCTTGCACACGCTCCACAACTTGCGCCAGCGTCATGCCCATTTCCGTTTTGTCCTGAAATGGCATCAGTACTTGCTCTTCGAGCGTTGCAGCGCGTTCATCCCAGAAAAAACGACCGCGCTTGTAAAAGCGAGCATTCGCAAGGCTCATGGAGTGCCGCCGCGTGAGTCCGCCCATAAAACCTTTACTGAGGCGTTCTTTATCAGAAAAACCTTCCTTTTGCTTGTGGCACGAACCGCAAGAAACAGTGCTATTTGCACTCAAGTTTTTATCGTAAAACAACACTCGCCCAAGCGTCGCACTGTTATCGGTAATGGAATTACTGGCGGGCGTGTTGTCGCTGCCAAGCGCGGAGGCTTGGTCAATGCCACCCAGTGCATTTGTGGTCAAGTGCGCTGGGAGCGCAATATTTGCGTAGTTGTAGGGCGTTGCTGGCAGCGTTGGTACTTTTGCGCTTGCTGGCGGATTGGCAACGGGATTGCTCACATTCGGTGTATTCGTGCAAGCACCGGTAGCAATCACCAGAAACAGACCAAGCCCAAAAGCACGTATTTGTGCGGCATTTATGCTATTTTCCCAAAACGTTTTCATAGAGGTTGTAAGGAACATTGTGTGAAGAAATGTTTGTGATTTTCATAAACAACACTATTATAGCAGAAAAGTTACACAAATACCGTCTATTTTTCTGTGCAAATTTCTCGCCCTACCAAAAAAAACATCCTCTTTGTTTCTAAAAAACTATTTGAGGATTTCTGCAAACATGATACATTAGAGTTTATCTCGAATAAGGTTTTTGGGGTTTTGGAGCAAGGCAGCATGCTGCCTTGTTTCGTAAAAAAGTCTATTCGGAATAAAGTCTATTGAAAAAATATCGAACACGCACAACACAACCAACGCCCACACTCAGACACAACCACATCATATTGAATATATTGAATTATGAACACCGCATCACCTCTTGCTTCTGTCAAAGACCGCTTTGCAACCTTGGCGCATGAATTTAGCAATTTTTACGACAGTAAACACACATCCTACAAAGAGTTAAATGAATTTGAAACGCGCAAATATTTCATTGATAAATTTTGGGAAATCCTTGGGTGGAACACCGATAACAGATTTATTTTCGCAAAAGCTATTCGCACAATGCATTTTGATTCACCAGTAACAAACCGAATTCCCTATCCGAAACTCAATCTGTTGCAACACTCTGATAAACAAGAACATGACAAAATTGTTCAACTCGTCCAAAAAATGCTGGAAACGCAGGCCAAGCGCAAAACAGCGCGGACAGACTTCGAGCGCGAGCAGTTGGAGCAGAGCGCGAGCCGCATAGACAGGGAGATAGACGCGGTGGTCTATCGGTTATACGGTTTGACGGCAGAAGAAATTGCGCTTGTGGAGCGCGGCGCGTAATTGGCTGCATCACGACCCAATTTTACAAATTGTTCTCAATATTCTCATTGAAAAATTCCCCGCTTCTACCACGAAATTCGGGAAGAAGTCGAAGGTAGTGGTATTCAGAAAGCAAATTTTCTGAACAGCAAAAAAAGCCCGCAACGCTTGACCGTTACGGGCTTTTCTACTTTTTAGGCTTGAGGTTTCATCCCTCATCCCTCAAATTTCAAACGTCATCCTTCAAAAGTGCCAGCGCACAAAACCCTCAATCGCCTCGTATTCGGCGAGACCGAGTTTGTTGTACATATCTGCTGTGCCTTTGTTGCGGTCTTCGGCGCGTTGCCAGAACTCGCGTGGGTCGCTGCCCGGAAACACGGCGGAATCTTTTTGCGATTGGTGCTTGAAAATAGCTTTGCGTTTGCGCATAAGTTCGCCAGGGCTGATAGGGACTGCCATTTCGATTTGGTCCACGCCCCACTCCTGCCATGCGCCCCGGTAGAGCCACACCCAACAATCGTTCATCCATTCCGCGCCGCTCGCATTGATGCGCTTCACCGCTTCCATAATCGCTGCCAAGCAGACGCGGTGTGTTCCGTGTGGGTCGGAGAGGTCGCCAGCCGCGTAGATTTGATGCGGCTTTATGTCGTTCAAGAAATCCACAATAATCTGAATATCATCCTCGCCAAGCGGCTTCTTTTTCACCGTTCCCGTTTGGTAGAATGGCATATTGAGGAAGTGCGCATTTTCATCCGAAACGCCCGATGCGCGGCAGCCCGCCTTTGCTTCGCCCTGACGAATCAAGCCTTTAATTGCCTGCACTTCGGGAGAATCAATTTCACCTGGATTTTTATTGCGTAGGAACTCCGACACTTTTGTATAAAATTTCTCCGATTCTTCGGAATTAAAACCTAAGTGTTTATTCATGTCCGTCACAAAGTCTGCAAAGCGAATCGCGTCGTCGTCAAAAACCGCAATATTTCCTGATGTTTGGTACGCAACGTGGACTTCATGCCCTTGGTCGGCAAGGCGAATAAACGTGCCGCCCATCGAAATTACGTCGTCGTCGGGATGCGGACTGAACAACACCACGCGCTTTGGAAACGGTGCTTTGCGCTCGGGACGGTGGCTGTCGTCGGCGTTTGGTTTGCCGCCGGGCCAGCCTGTGATGGTGCGTTGAAGCTGGTTGAACACGTCAATATTGATGTCGTAGCAGCGTCCGCCACGCACGGTGAGGAGGTCGCCCATGCCGTGTTCGTTGTAATCGGCATCGGAGAGCTTCAGAATTGGCTTGTTTACTTGCTGGCAAAGCCAGACCACCGCAGAACGGACGCGCTGCGTTGTCCACTCGCATTCACCAATAAGCCATGGCGTTTTGATGCGCGTCAGTTCCGCGCCTGCCGCTTCATCCAGCACAAAAAGTGCGTTAAAATGGCGTTGCAAGAAGGTTGCGGGAACGGAATCGGTCGGCTCGCCTTCGACTGTTTTTTGGATAATTTTCGCTTTGCCTTCGCCCCACGCCATCAGCACGATGCGGCGTGCCGCCAAAATCGTTCCTACGCCCATCGTAATTGCACGGCGCGGCACATTGCCATCGCCAAAGAAATCGCTGGCAGCATCAAGGCGCGTCATGCGGTCGAGCGTAATCATGCGGGTCTTGGAATCAGCACCAGAGCCAGGTTCGTTGAAACCGATGTGTCCTGTGCGCCCGATACCCAAAATTTGAATATCAATCCCACCAACACGCTGAATTTCTTTTTCGTAATGCTCACAAAAAGCCGGAGCTTGGTCCATTGTCAAGCGTCCATCAGGGATGTGGACGTTTTCGCGCTTAATATCAACGTGGTCGAAGAGATGCTCGTTCATAAAACGCACGTAGCTTTGCAACTCCGACGGGTCCATCGGATAGTATTCATCAAGGTTGAAGGTAATGACGTTGCGAAAGCTCAGACCTTCTTCTTTGTGAAGGCGCACAAGTTCTTCATACACGCGAATCGGCGAGGAGCCAGTTGCCAAGCCGAGTACAGCGTTTTTACCTTGGCTAGCACGTTCACGAATTACGCCCGCAATCTCGGCGGCAACAGCTTTCGAGGCATCGGCAGAGTTCGCAAACACTTTCGTAGGGACGCGCTCTTTGCGGCGCAAATCCGAGGAATCGGGTTGTAATTGCATAGAGAAAAACGTTTGGGTGAAATGTGAGAATGATGTGAGTTATGCGATATCTATCGTTGCATGGCTGCCATTTGCACGAGAAGACGGCACTATTGGGTCAATCTTGACGGTCTATTCTGATTGTTGGTTGTGCGAAAGCGTTGTACAATCTCTCGAAGCATCTGCGCGTGGCTTGCTAATTCTTCCGATGCGGCTGCTGATTCCTCTGCGCTTGCGCTGGTGGTTTGGACAACCTGTGAAATATGCTCTACGCCTTTGCTAATTTGCGAAATACCACTTGATTGGTCTTTTGCGGCAATCACGATTTCGTTCATTACCGTTTGCACATTGGCAGAACGCTCTTGAATACTCTGCAACGCCTTGGCTGTCTCACCCGTCAGCTGCTCACTAATGACGATTTGGTTCAACGCAGCATCAATCATAATTGCTGTTTCTCGGGCAGCTTTCGCGCTTCTGTTAGCGAGATTACGGACTTCTTCTGCTACGACCGCAAAGCCTTTGCCGTGCCGTCCAGCGCGAGCGGCTTCTACGGCGGCATTCAGAGCGAGAAGATTTGTTTGAAAAGCAATTTCATCAATTACTTTAATTACCTTACTAATTTCGCGGCTGGAGCGGCTTAATTCCTGAATCGAACTGACAAGATTATTCATCTGCGCAACGCCGTCGAATGCGGCTTTGGCAGTATTTTTTGTGAGCGTTTCCGCTTCGGTCGCTTGCATTGAACTTTGCCGCGCTTGCCCACTAATTTCGTTCAATGATGCACTAATTTCTTCCAACGACGCAGCTTGTTCGGTTGCACCAGAAGAGAGCGAGTGGCTGGTGTCGGCAAGGTAGGTTGAGCTTTCGCTCACATCCGATGCCGCCGCCGCTACTTGTTGAATAATTTCATTCATGGTGCGCACGGTTTCGTTCAAGGTATCGCTCATCCGAGCAAATTCACCAGAATACTGTCCATTCATGCCAACGGTTAAATTTCCATCGGCAACATCCGTCAGCACAAGCGAAGCCTCTTGCAGGGGCTTAACAACTGCTTCCATAAGTTCATTCACGCCAACAACAACCGTGCGGAACTCACCCTGATATTCGGCAGCATTGGTGCGGATGCTTAAATTGCCTACGCGGGCAGCATTGCTCAGATTTTTCAGGTCTGCGACCAAGCGTTTAATCGTTTGCTGCATCAGTGCCATAGAGCGAAGTAACTCGCCAAGTTCGTCGTTGCGCAGCACATCAATTTCTGTATTCATATCGCCAGCAGCAATTTTCCCCACCGTTTGGACGCTTTCCGCCAGTGGTTTGGTGATACTGCGCGTGAGAAAGACCGCCGCACCGATGGCAATAACCATACCGATAATACCAGCAAGAATGAGAAAATTCCGTGTTTGCTCGGCATTGACTTGGGCAGCATCACCAGTTTTCGTTGCTAATTGTTGTTGCCAATTTGCAAGCTCTTGGCAGGCACGCAGATACTCTGTCCGCGCGGGTGCAAATTCTTGTGTGTATTGTGCTTTAATTTGCGTGTCAAATGTCGCCGTTCTTCTCGCTGCTGCAAGTATAGCATTTAATTTTTTCAAATATGCTTCGCGTGCTTCGATGAGCTTTTGAAAGCGTATTTTACCACCTTCGGTTGTAATTTTTGCTTTCAAGAGCTGGATATGTTCAGTAATCTCCATTCGTCGCCGTTCTACATTCGCAATTTCCTGTTCAATTTGCTGCTTTTCAACGGGATTCGTTCCATCAAGAACCCCAACAAGCAATACTGATTCTGCGTTGGACTGCGCCAACTGCATAATCTGCATGGCAGCATTGATTTTCGGCATTTTATCATCAACAACATTCGTTACGTCGTTGGCAACATTCGTTACCGCATTTACACCCAAAAGAATGCAAAAAGACAATAAAACCAAAACTGTTCCAAAGCCAAGCATGAGGCGCGTCGAAATTTTTATCGAATTCAACATAGTGGTATGTATGATAGTGAATGTGGTGGTGGTGATCGTGGTGGTTATCCGAAAAAATTGCAGTCTTTCCGTGCGCAACTCCTAAACATTGAGTAAGTACTGTACGCTGCTATACGCTGCTATACGCTGCAATATAAAACTAGAGCATTATTCTTCAACAGTTTTTTTTGAGAAAACAAGCTCACCAAATCGCTTCGGCACGTGGAATTTATTCAAACCAGTCGGTGACCACGCAATAAATTCTCGCTCTGGAAAACGCTCTAGGCGATACAAATTCATGCGCCACATTTCGCCGTCTTCGGGAGAGACACGCCCCGCCCGCACAATATCGCGCAAGGGAATCGCCATTTCGACTGTCCAGCTTGTGTCGGTGTCGGCTTCATTATTGAGCGTACCGCGAATCTGCACCGCCGAGCGAATATCAAGATTGACAATATGATGCGGCAATGAAACAGGCGCAGGAAAGCCATTAACATCGCGGGCGTAGCGCACGAACAAGTCCAAAAGCGTATTTGCAGGACTAATTTCAATTTCTGTGTAGCCGTGCAGTGTGGGGTCGTCGGGACATAAAAACATCTCAACGGCTTCCTCTTCCCATAAGTTTGCATCGCGCTTAGTCATGCGCCCGATGACGTTTTTATCGGCACATTCAAACGCAACGTAGAGATTGGTGCTGTCCCAGAGCAGCTTTGCCGTTGTGGTGTTTTTCGGCAATGCGCTATCGTTTGCCAAGCGGAATGCCCCTGTGGAAGCGGCTTTCAACCATGCCGTTTCGCGTAAGTGTCCGTCAAGATTGATAGATTCTCGCGTTTGCAGAACGGTATAGCGTGGAGGCAGCTTCATTTCTTGCTGTTGAGCGTGGGGCGCAAAAGCAAGAAATGAAACCGACACTCCAAGAACGAGAATAAGTATGATAAAGGAAGATTTCACAAACGTAGTGGACAGTCAAATGAACGATTCAAATGGATAATCAAATGGACAATCAATGCTCGTAATGAATGGGAATAAGTGTCCAGCACGGTAAGGCTTTACCTTGTTTTTGTGCAGGAACAAAGGTTACGTTTTGCAAGGCAGCAATCGCCGACTGTTCCAATGCTTCGATTTCATCCACAGACAACTCCGCATCCCATTTCTTTTTCTTTGGGTCGAATGCTTTAATGCATTCGAGCGTGTGTTTGTCGTATTTACCTTTGTCGTCAATCAATACCATCATGGACACCCATGCTTCTTTTTTATTGGTTTTGATGCTTGTCGGATAGGCTATTTTTCCCATCAAGACTTTCGGGTCAATATGCGGCTCGGCTTCAATGCCCATGCTATTTCCGGGGCATGGCACTTTACTAGAAATAACATTTTGTGAAAAATCTCCCGCCGCTCCTTCTTGCACACATGGCGAAACCTTGGTGTGCGCCTTACTGTGCGCTTCGACGTGCAGCGCGTGAGCTTTCTCGGCAACTTGCGCGTGGGACTTCTGCGCAAAAGCATTCATATTGTGGAGCAATAACCCCGTTACAAACGGGGCAACGATGCGGCATACAGACTTCATATACTCTCTCCTAAGAAGTATGATTAAATAAAAGTGATAGTCTTGAATTCAACAGTGTCAGATTTTGATAAAGATTTTTTTCTTGTACAATACCCACGCAACCGCAAAAATAAGCAGGTTGTAGGTGATAGCAAAGGCAAGAGACGAATTATATGTGCTAGCAAAAAATGGATAAAAAGCGACGTTGTAGAGGATGTTTTTCATTGCCAATTCTTTCCCGTCGGGTTGGGTCACAGTCCAGAACAGCAACACTTTCATAAGCAAAATCGAAAGAACGTAGGTAGCAAGGGCGTTCATGCCATAAATGGTGAAAAACTTCGCCCAGCGTTGCCAGCCTTGAACGTCCATCATCCAGTAAAATGCACCAAGAAAAAGCAAGCCCCATCCTGCCATGAACACCGAATATGAGCTTGTCCAGAGGCTTTTGTTAATCGGCATTCCCCAATCCCAGACCCCGCCCACAAGCAAACACGCAAAACCAGCAAAGAGCATCCATGCAGCTTTTTCGTCGCGTGATTTTTCGGTTTTGAGCAAATATCCCGTCAGCGAGCCGAAAAGTGCCGTTGCAATAGCGGGAAGAGTGCTTAAAACTCCTTCGGGATCCCACGTTTTGGATTGCACCCACATATGCCCTGTAAGCAGCATCGAATCTACATATGCAGCAAGATTTTTCCCAGGATCCATGAAGCCCGCACCAAGATTTGGTACAGGCACAAGGTACATAATTGCATTGTAGAAAACAAGCAGTCCTGCCGTCCAAAGTGCTTGCGCTCGCACAGAAAAGTTCAGCATAATCAGTGCCGAGAGCGCGTAGCAAATGGCAATACGCTGAAGAACACCAGGAATCCTAACAGTCGCAAAATTGAATTTTGGGATTAAATTAAGTAGGAATCCTAATAAAAAAATAATTGCAGCACGTTTTGCTACCTGCATGAACAAATCGGTCTTGCTGTCGCCACGCGCTACGCGGTGCGCCATTGAGTACGTCATGGAAACACCACCGATATAGATAAAGAATGGAAAAATCCAATCGGTAGGAGTCCAACCATTCCAATGCGCATGAAGAAGCTGCGGGTATGCTTGCGTCCACGAGCCAGGATTATTGACTAAAATCATGCCCGCAACGGTGAATCCGCGAAAGGCATCTAAGGAAGCCAAACGTTCTGTTTTCATAGTGTTTCCGTTATGTTATGAGATTGTCTCCGCGTTGATGAAAAATTGCCTTGCCATGAAGAACAGGCAAACGTGCCTGTTGTATCGAAGCCAGTATCCTCTACGATGCGTTACTTCCCTGCCTTACTTAAACTAATATTCGCAATATCCCGCAACACAGCATCATGCACTGCCGGACGCACCGCACGAATCTTGATGTTTTCCGAGGTTGGATGCACACGATTGGTGAGAAAAACAACGCACAGTTCTTTCGTCGGGTCGCACCAAACGCTTGTTCCCGTGTAGCCAGTATGTCCGAAAGAAACAGCAGCAAAACCGTCTCCACACGAGCCTTTGCCCTCGCCTTTTGTGTCCCAGCCTATGGCTCGCGTATTCGATTTTTCCTGCCGTGTGGTAAAAAGTTTCACCGTTTCGGGTCGAATAAACGGCGTTTTCCCGCTTTCAGGGAAATAGATCGCTTTCAAAAGCTGGCAAACATCGCCCACACTACCAAACAACCCCGCATGACCAGCCACCCCACCCAACAAGGCAGCACGGGGGTCATGGACAAGAGGGCGCGTAAATGCTTGCTTCCAGAGCTTATCTTCTTCGGTAGGCACACAGCGCGAAAGAATATCACCTTTCGGAATAAAACCTAACGACGGAATACCAATCGGGCGAGCAATGTTTTCTGCAAAATACACATCCAGCGTTTTTCCCGTGATGCGCCGAACAATCTCACCAAGGGTGATAAAACCTAAATCGCTGTACACCATAGAATCACCCGTTTTATAGACGAGCTTTTCGTTATACAGAGCTTGCATTGCGGCATCTGCCCCTTGCACCTGCTGGTCGTAGGGACGAAATGCTGCCAAACCAGAATTATGCAGCAAAAGGTTAGAAATCCTAACATTTTTTTTTCCATTCGCTGCAAATTCTGGAATATACTTCGCTACGCTATCCTCTAACTTGATTTTTCCTTCATCGTATAACTTCAAAAAACACGTTGTTGTGGCAAGAACTTTTGTTAAGGATGCCATATCGTACACGGATTCTGTTGTTGTTTTTGCTGCGGTATGTGCGTAGGTCATTGTTCCGAATGCTTCTTGCGCTACAATTTTTCCTTTCCAAATCACGCCCAAACACGCCGAAGGAAAGGCAGAATCATAGATGGAGCGCAGAATAACTTTTCGTGCGCTTTCAAAATCAAGGTCTTGCTGCACAGCAGTATTGATGTCGTTCTGCACACTGTTTTTATCGCTTGTGTTGTCTAGTGCGCCTCGTTTTTTCGCTTCATCGGCTTGTTTTTGCAAAAATTCTTTTGTGTAAATCAAGTATTTTTGTCGCTTTTTCTCAAACTCACGCACTTCGGCTTGTAAAGATTTTTCAATATCTTCGGGCGTTTTTCCTGCTTTTATCATCGCAATAACTTTGCGCGAACCCAAACTGCGTCCTGCGCGGTCGAGTTCTTTACTGCGAATCGAATCGGGCAGCATTGTGTATAATTCCTGAGCCACCGTTAGTGTTGTGAACAACGGCTTGATAACAGCGCGATTCGTTATTTTCAAGGAGAAACCATAACACTGTTTCCCCGCTAGTTTTGAGCTTTCGGGATTGAATACCATTGCGGAACATTCTAGTCCAGGCAATTTTTTTGCATCAATACGCCGACCAAATTGCAACCCATTCGCAAAGTTCATACCAGGAATACTTACGCCATATGTTGTAAAGGGCGAATCGGTACCGCGCCCAACGCTCCACGTTATATCTTCCAGCGAACCCAACAAATGATAACCAATCACTGCATCCATTGAGCGAATGTTCGGACTAGGATTGCGCCAAGGAAAAGCAGGCTCTTGCTCGTCATAGAATTTATTCGCCTGATAGCCTTGCATCGTAATCACCGTAAGTTTTGCATTGATGCCAAATTCTGTATTGTAGAATTGCGCAAGTTCGCCAATGGTCATACCATGTGCAATCGGAATAGGATAATAACTGGCAAATCCGCCTTGAAACTCTTTTTCCAAAATTGGACCATATACGCCAAGCGGTGCTGCCATATTTGGGCGGTCGAGCACAAAAAAGGGTATTCCTGCTTGAGCGGCGGCTTTCATACAATACGCCATCGTCGTTGCATATGTGTAATATCGTACTCCGATTTCTTGAATATCGAACACTAAAGCATCCACGCCTTGCAATTCTTCTGGCGACGGCTCTTTTTTCTTTTCCTGATACAAGGAATAAATCGGCAATCCCGTTGCAGAGTCCGTTTCGTTTTTGTTCAGCAATTCATCTTTTGTGCCACGAATGCCATGCTCTGGCGCGAAGAGCTTTGTTACCAAGCCCTGTTTGTGGAAAATATCAACGGCATGGTCGCCCGAGCGTGTAACAGCAGAATGATTGACAATCAAACCAATCTTTTTCCCGCGAAGTGGCGCAAAATCTTGGCTTTGCAATACTTCCAGCCCTACCTTGAAAGGAAGAAGTGTGGCATTTTTGGGAGGATTCTGTGCGCACACACTCAATGCCGTGGCAGTGATTATCACCAATGCAAACAGATATGCGGCTTGATAACGAAAAGAAGTATTCATAATACATTCAAAAAAAATAGAGGAAGTTCCAAAAAGAATTTCGTGCCAAACCGCACACAACAACGCACAAAAACAATACCACTCAACGGCTTTTCAAGACTACGCAAAAAGCACACGGAGAACAAGCGTCGCGTGTGCTTTTATCGAAGAACAGCTATACCAGAAGCGGGTAAGAATTGCCTATCAAGAAACAAAGGAATGAGATGTAGTCCACCTCTTAGAGGTCTAGTCTATGCACACATTTTTTGTCTGCTTGCTGCAAACGCAGGTTTTATGCGGGTGAAATGTAGTCCACCTTAAAGGTGGACTACATTTGCGGCAGCCACAACACACGTATTGATGGGCTTTTCAGACTTGTGTGCATAGACTAGCTTAGAGGCAGACCACATCTTACCTTCGTTCACATTAGGAAATCATACCCAGACCTTGCAACGTGCTAATGACTTTTTCTCGGTCAATCGGTTTAATCAAGTACGCCTCGCATTGATGCTTGAATGCTGCTTTTACATTGGCGAAGTCGCCCAGAGCGGTTGTCATAACAACCTTTGCTCCAGAAAGCGAGAAAACGCCATGTTGTTGCTCTAATTCACGAATATTTTTTAGCACATCCTGTCCCGTCATTTCGGGAACCATAATATCTAAGAAAACAACATCAAATTTATTTGGTGTTTGTAATGCAGCCTGAAATTTTTCTAGTGCCTCACGCCCATTTTCCGCCGTAACAACCTCACCGTAAGGCGCGAGAATTTCCGTCATGACACTGCGGCTTACGAACTCATCTTCCATTACGAGCATTTTCATACCATATCCTTGAATTCTTGTAAAATTTTGATTTTTAAAGACTAACTAGTATTATTTTTATAGTTGCTGGATATTCCCACTTTGATAGCAAACAACCAAAAGCTACGTGCGATTTCCCAGCTATATCATGATAAAAACTGCTTCCACGCACCAAAACGAAAGAAAGAATCTAACTGAGAAATTTCTTCTTGCAGCATACCAAATAACGATGGTGCTTCATGCAGCATACCATTTTTACCAATTTTCTCCAACTGAGCGCATAAATCCAAACATCGTTCTGCACCAAAATTCCCGACCGCCGATTTGAGTTTGTGGGCGCAGGCGTGCAAATTCACTGCATTATTTTCTTGCACAGCCAATTCAATCGCCGCCAAATCCACAGAGTAATTCTGTAAGAAATACGTGATGAGTTTTTCAACAATGTCTTTTTTGCCATTGACCGCCTGCAAAAGGCGAGAAATGTCTGCTGGAGGCGTACCAGTCCAGATGGGCTGCATCTGTTTTTCATTATCTATTGTACTTCTACCATTTGCATCAAATCCGTTCTGTGCTTGCAGAGTTGCTTCATCGGATGTAGCATTTTTCGCTTGCAACAGCCGCCAGATTGCATCGTATAATTTAGCAAAATCCAAAGGCTTTGTGACAACATCATCCATTCCTGCGCGGCGGCACATATCGGCATCTTGCGGAGTTGCATGGGCAGTAATACCAATAATGGGCAAATGCCGACGTGTGATTTTTTCATGCGCCCGAATAGCGGCGGTTGCTGTTAAGCCATCCATTTCTGGCATTTGGACATCCATCAAAATAATATCAACATCGAAGTTGGTGCGTTCTAATTCATCCAATGCTTCTTGACCATTGCCCACCATCAGGAGTTCCCAGCCATTGATACCGAGCGTTTCGCGCAATACAGCTTGATTTATCGGACTATCCTCTGCAACCAAAACGCGGAGCTGTCTGCTACTCGGAATTGCCTTAGGTGCATCTCCCGATGATGTGCGGACGAATGTTGCATTTTGCGCTTCTTCCTGAAGCTGCGTAATCGGCAAACGTACGGTAAAACCGAAGGTGGAACCGCGCCCTGCCTCGCTTTTGCACCACACGCCACCGCCCATCATTTCTGCAAGTTGTTTCGCAATGGCAAGCCCTAAGCCAGTTCCGCCGTATTTTCGCGTAAAGGAAGGGTCGATTTGACTAAAACTTTTGAACAATTTGTCCATTTTATCCTGCGCAATACCAATCCCAGAGTCTTGCACGACGCACTCGACAAGTGCAGAATTATCTTTTGCTTCGAGCAATCGAGCCGAAACCCGCACCGTGCCTTTGTCGGTGAATTTCATTGCATTGGCAATAAAATTATTCAAAATTTGCTTAAAACGAATAGCATCGCCAACTAAGCGAGCCGGAATCGCCTCATCAACATTCATTTGTAGCTCTAACCCTTTATTCTGAGCTTGTGTGCGGAAAATCTCACACACATCAGCAATAAGCGTTTTAATATCAATCGGAATATTTTCAAATTCTAGTTTCTGCGCTTCAATTTTGGAAATATCCAAAATATCATTGATAATGTACAGCAGCGAATCTGCCGAAACCCGCACCATACGCAAGTATTCATGTTGCTTTGTCGTTAGATTATCCCCACTGACAAGCAGACTACTCATGCCAATAATCCCATTGAGCGGTGTGCGTAGTTCGTGGCTCATATTTGCCAAGAACGTGCTTTTTGCGTCATTGGCAGCTTCAGCAATTTCTTTTGCCCGCACAATTTCTACTGTCCGCTCCGCAACGCGACGTTCCAGTTCTTCATTAATGCTCTTCATTGTTTCTTCTGCAGTTTTGCGCTCGGTAATATCTATACTTGCAAATACCGCCGCTTCGCCGTGATGATATTTTCGCCCAATTACAAAAAAGGTTTTGAGTCCGAGTGGCGTTTGTGTCTCAAGCTCAAACTCTGTTGTATCATTAGGGCTTTCAAAAAATTGTTGAATCAATTCCTTAAATCTCATTGTTCCGAACTGCTGGATAAACCCAACTTCTTTCCCCGCATACTCACTTGCTGGAACCCCCATGACGCTTTCAATGTGGTTGTTCACGCCAAGATATTTCAAATCTCTGCTAATCCACGAAATAGTGCCAGGAACAGAATTCAACACCGCCTCAAGCTGCTCTTTTGTTTCTTGCACTACTTTTCGCTGCTCGGCAAGCTGCTTCTCTACCAGCAACGTATTGACGGCGCGTTCTATCGCAACATACAGTTTTTCTTGCTTTACAGGCTTAATGATGTATTGGTCAATACCAATTTCAATCGCATTTAAGAGAAAATCTGTGCGGTCATATGCAGTGGTCAGAATAATTGGAATGCGGCTATTGTGCATACGAATACGACGCGACATCTCCATGCCGTCCATTATCGGCATCGCAACATCAGCAACAATCACATCTGGCTGATATTTTTCAAACATCGCTAAACCTTCCTGTCCATCTTGTGCCAAGACAACTTTTTCGACGCGCTTTTCGAGCAGCATCTTTGTTAAAAGACGAATAGCGGGGTCGTCCTCCACATACAGAATGACGACGGGCAGTTTGTCGAGGGATTGCGTTTGCTGGGTTACTTGGCTCATAAAGAATCGGAATGATGAGTCGAAAGGTCGGAATGATGAGTCAGAATGACGTTAGAAAATATCGTCAAAAACCATGAAAAATATAAAAAGCATGATACGACAACACTTTACGGCAAGGAAGACGGTGCAACAACAAGTACGAACAGACATCGTAAATTAAACTCTCTTGTACGCTCCAAAGCCGAACAAAGCTCTGGCTGGCTATTCTTCCAATAAATGGAGTTTTCGTAATTGATTGAGAACTTTTGCCCGCGAAATTGGCTTCGTAATATACGCATCGCATTGCAAACGAAATGCCTTGAAGATTTGGTCCATGCTATCAAGTGCAGTAGTCATCACAATTTTTGAGCGTTGTTGAATCGGGAGGTGCTTTTTGTCCTCCATCTCTCGAATGCCCTTCAAGGCTTGTGTTCCGTCCATCATCGGCATCATAATATCCAAACAGATGAGGTCGTATCCACCGCCATCATTGAGCGTTTGCTCATATGCCAATAGGGCTTCGCGCCCGTCGGCAGCAAGGTCGCACACTCCAAAGGGTGATAAAATTTCGTGAATAACGGTGCGACTGACAAAATCATCCTCTGCAATCAGAATATTCATCTTTTTGATAGAACGAACCTCTTTTTGCGCAGGCGCAGCCTGCACGGAGGCGGTTTGCACGGGCGCGTTCGCGGAAGAACTTCCAGAAACACGACCTGCTGAGGCTTGCGAGGCATTTCCTTGAACAACTGGTGCTTCTGGACTTGAAGAAGACGCGCTGCTCGCTTTGCTGAGTACTTTCTCGACATCCACAGGCTTCACTGGGTCGAAAATATGCATTTCTAATTCATCCAGTTCAAAGGTTGTGGCTATCACAAGACGCATCACCGATTCGGCTTCTGTGCGTGGTAAGTTCTTGTATTCGGGATAGGTGGCGATATGGATTCCCACATCCCGAATATCGTCGTAGATAGGCAAGGTTTCATAGCTATCTTGCGAAAGATGCTGCGGATTGATAATTTTTTCTATCTGGTACACATTGAACTTTTCCCGCACCATTCCCGCCAGTAACCCGCGCTGGCGCTCACTCAGTGGAAATTGTAGGTCAATAAAATTCTTTCCCTTTGCACTCCTTCCGCCCCTGCGTTGCTGGGCTTCCTCGTGAATCTGCTCTAATTCACGTTGCAAGACAACAAGCTCCGCATGATGCTCTGTCGGAAGAAAAACATTGAACCGCATCGCATCTACCGCCATAAGGGATTTGTGAACAAGAAGTTGCGTCGGCTCGGCAAGTCCATTGCGCACTAAATCAAAGTTTGATTCTACTGCGTGAATAAGCTGCGACGAAGCATCGCGCTGGGCAAGCCCAAGTGTGCTTTTGAGGTTGTGTGCGATACGAAAGATTTGGTGAACACTCTCGGTCTTATCACTTTGTGTGTCCAGCATTTCCTCAAAGTTGAGAAGCAACTGCTCTAAACGTTCTATGAGGTCGATAATATCGCTCAGTTGGGATTCTTGGTCGTCCATCATGAGATTGCGTCCGAATGGTCTAAGATATGAAAAAATCGGGAAAATGGTACATTCATTCCACTACTTGTTTGTATGAACTATAACAAACCAACCGCTTTCAAGGCAGTTTTCATGCGGTCGCCAGAGAAAGGCTTTACTAAATAATGGTTTGCACCAAGCTGTTGCAATTTTGCTTGCATTTCGGGGCTATCCAGCGTCGAAAGCATAACAACGGGGGTTTTTCCAGCAGTCGCGTGCTTGCGCACTCGTTTCAAAAATTCCATTCCGTTCATGTTTGGCATTTCAATATCAGAAAAAATGACATCGAAGGTTTTGGAATCTAATACTTTTAAGCCTTGAATGCCATCCTCGGCTAAATCAACCTTAAAGCCAGACATTGCAAGAAAGGTGCGCGTTGCCGAGCGATGAATCTCGGTATCATCAACGACTAAAGCAGTCTTGAAAGCCATCGGAATACTCCTTTAAAAAAGAAAGAAGAGTAAAAATGAAGAGTAATTGTTTGCAAAAGGAAGACCACTTCTGCGCATGAGAGAAGCCTACACAATCCACGGTTTCTTTTCTGGCGACGAAATATGAACCGCTTTCGAGCCAACCTGAATAAAGACCGTTCTGCTGAACGATTGCCCCGTATCTTCAGAAGCGATGGTGATGCCGAGTGCTTGAAGGAGTTGCTTGATAGCAGCAATATTTTTCTCGCCAATTTTGAAATAATTTCCAGCATCTGCGCCCGTTTGCGCACCACCAGCGAGCTTTGCCGTTAGCTGCGACATCGGCTTGCGGAAGCCCTTGGCTCGCATTTCGTTGATGAGAGCGGGAATGGCAGTATCGGCGAAATATCCAGGCAAACTCTTCGCTTTTTCGGGCGATGTTTGCGAGCTTGCCAAGGCAACGTGCGCCATACCAACGACATCCTGCGTCGGGCTAAACAAACACACCGCCACACACGAACCAAGCGCGAAGGTTTTCACAATTTTCCCATACTCATACGCCACGCCAAATTCTCCAACACCCAAAATCAGCTGCGGAATGCGCTCTTCGTAGTTTGGTATAGTTGCTTGCGAAGAAGTCTGCGTTGTACTTGGGCGCACAGGCGACGGAGCAAGACTTGATGAAGCAAGATTTGATGAGGCTTGCGGAGAAATTTGCGTGGGCAGTTTTGCGGGCAGTGCTGGTGGCGGCGAACCGCCTTGCGCACCAATCATACCGCGCTGACGCGCCGAGCGCACCTCGCTGCCGCTTACCCGATATGCTGCCCGAATTTTTACCACTAAACGCGCAAGTGTTTCTTGAAAACCTTGCGGATTCAAGGCAGAAGGTTTGGGAATAAAATCTACTGCACCCGCTTCTAATGCCTGTAAGGTAATACTTTTGTCGTTTTGCGCCCACGAACTGAGAACAATGATGGGCAGAGCATCACGCATCATCGCCGCTTTGATAAAATCCAAGCCGTTCATCACGGGCATTTCCATATCGGTTACGACGACATCCACAGCAAGTATTTGGAGCTTGTCCAAAGCATCCTGACCATGCACCGCCACGCCAACAATTTCTAGCTCATGCTCTGGCGCACTCAAGGACTTCGTGAGCATATCTCGAACAAGTGGCGAATCATCCACTAATAAAACACGTATTTTTTCAGCCATATAAAACGATGGTCGTATATTCAAGTATTCTGGTTGTTCAGGCAGCACATTAGATAACAGATTACACGCCAACTGCCTGCAAAATCGCCGCACCAATTTTGGGGAGCGGTAACACAGTTTGTACCGCACCGACTTCCTGCGCTACTTTGGGCATTCCAAAGACAACGGAGGTCGCTTCATCCTGCCCAATCGTTTTTGCACCTGCATCGCGCATAGCTTTCAAGCCTTGTGCGCCGTCATTGCCCATACCAGTTAAAATCACACCACACGCATTCGCGCCAACGTATTCAGCAACGGACTTCATCATCACATCCACCGACGGACGATGCCCATTTACTTTATCTTCTTGCGACAACACAATTTCATATCGCCCACCAGAACGCACTACTTTCAAGTGCATATCGCCCGGAGCAACGAGAATACGCCCTGTTACAACGCGGTCGCCGTTGGCAGCTTCTTTTACCTCCATAGCACATTCTTCATTCAAGCGGTCAGCAAAGGTTTTCGTAAAACCTTGCGGCATATGCTGAACAACAACCACGCCAGGGGTCGTTGCGGGAAACTCACGCACCAAGCGGCGAATAGCCTCCGTACCGCCAGTGCTTGCACCAATGGCAATCACCTTGTCCGTGGATTCTGCCAGTGCTTTGGCTTTCAGTGGAGTAGTTGTTGCTCCGCCAAGACCAGCACCTGCGCCCGAAGAAGAAGCCGCTCCAGCACTTGCGCCCGTAATCGCTCCAGCACCTGCCCGCACGGAGTTGAACAGTTCTTCGCGTTTTGATTTCCAGTGCGATACATTTGCCGTCGAAGCAATTTTTACTTTTGTACGCAATTCCATCATCATCCCTTGCAAGCCCTGTGCCACATTGGAAGTCGGCTTGGCAACAAAATCCACCGCACCTGCTTCCAATGCCTGCATGGTAATTTCCTTCCCGCGTTGCGTCAGCGAACTGACCATCACAACCGGAAGAGGAAATTGCGGCATTAAACGGCGCAAAAACTCAACGCCATCCATACGTGGCATTTCGACATCCAGCGTGAGAACATCGGGACGCAATTCCACAATTTTATCCCGTGCAACAAACGGGTCTGGCGCAACGCCAACGACTTCGATATTTGGGTCTGCGCCCAAACCTTGCGAAAGAATATCCCGCACCAAAGCGGAATCATCAACGATAAGAACACGAATTTTTTTGCTCATTGCGCTTACAATCTAATAGAAGGTGAAGAATAGACAAGAATATACAAGATTATACGATAAATACAATAATGTGATGACCAAACGTTGAGCGTTTTTACGGCTTTTGGTACAATGCTGGACTAATATAACGAAAGGATGATGAATCACGTGAAATAGTCTCTGAATGCCCAATAAATAAGAAACCGCCCGGCTCAAGCGCGTTGTAGAAGCGTTCGACAAGTGCATCGCGGGTGGGTTTATCAAAATAAATCATGACATTTCGGCAAAAAATGGCGTGGAATGGGCGTTTGAAAGGAAAGTGCGTATTCATCAAATTAAATTTTCGATAGACAACATCTTTCTGCACCTGCGGTAAAATCTGGATTTCACCTGTGGGAAGCTGTTTGGTGTATTTACGTCTGTAATTATCGGGCAATAGCTCAATGCGTTCAAGCGGATAGACTCCTGCCTCGGCAACACCCAGCGCACGTTCGGAAATATCCGTCGCCAACACGCCTGCTTTCCACTTGGGATATTCTGCGCCAAAGTAATCCATAAGAAGCATTTGCAGCATATACGACTCTTCGCCCGAAGAGCAGCCAGCACACCAAATACGCAGGTCAAATTCACGCTTTGCGCTGAGTGTCGCCGAAATGCTCGGTAAAAACTGCCGCGTAAAAAACTCAAAGTGGTCTTTTTCGCGCCAGAAAAACGTATGATTTGTGGTAATGTGATTGGCAAATTCAATCAGTGCTTCGGAATTGCCGCCAGCACGTGTCAAATACTCGTGATACTCATGGAAACTCGTCATTCCCATCTTCCGAAGCACTTTTTGTAAGCGCACCGTTACCATCGTCCGCTTTTCGGGAGGCAAGAAAATACCAAAACGGTCATACACAAGACGGCTCAAGCTGTCAAATTCATCAACTGAAAGCTGAACCGAAACAATATCTTCAATCGCTGGAACCTGCATATATCCTCATCATTTTGTGGTTAATAGCGACCAAACTCGCTGTCATCAAGGCGAATGGTGTCGTGTGCGGCGAGCATTTTTTGCGACGGTGCCGCAAGGTGCGCATCTTCTTTTTCTAACGATGCTTTTCTTGCATTGCCACTAGCAACGCCGCTTTGCTGATACGCTTGCCCGCTATAATTCTTGTGCTTTGAAGGCATTTCATGTTTCAGTTTTGGGGAAGAACCATGATGCAATGACCCCGCTCCAAACGAGGAGTCTTGGCGCAACTGAAAGCGCGAGCTGACAACATTATTCAGTTCAACCGCTTGTTTAGAAAGCTCTTCGGCGGCGGCGGCGCACTCTTCGGCGGCGGCGGTGTTTTGCTGCGTTACGCGGTCAATCTGCGCAAGCCCAATATTAACTTGCGAAATACCTTGCGCTTGCTCATTCGAGGCAGAAGCAATTTCACCAACAATATCACGGACTTTCACACTAGCAAGCATGATTTCTTCGAGTGCCTGCGCGGTACGAGCAGCAATTTGTGTGCCTCTATCTGCGGTTTCGACCGCAGATTCAATCAAATCTGCTGTTTCTTTCGCCGCTTTCGCGCTGCGTGCTGCCAAGCTCCGCACCTCTTCTGCGACCACCGCAAAACCCTTTCCATGCCGCCCTGCACGCGCCGCTTCCACAGCCGCATTCAGCGCAAGCAAATTCGTTTGGAAAGCAATTTCGTCAATGACTTTGATAATTTTTGAAATATTTCTGCTGGATTCGTTAATTGCCGACATTGCACTGCCAAGCTGCTCCATTTCTGCATTTCCACGTTGAGCAATGCTATTTGCATCCAAAGCAACAATATTTGCCTGATTTGCATTCTCAGCATTGATGCGGGTTTGCGAGGCAAGTTCGTGCATGGAGCCAGTAATTTCTTCCAATGCTGCTGCCTGCTCCGACGCACCATGCGAGAGCGACGTGCTTGCGTCGGCTACTTGCGACGCGCCACGCGTTACTTGCCCAATAATTTCCATTACATTTTGCAGAACATCAGCAATCGCGCTAATCGTGGAGTTGATATTTGACTTCAATGCCGCGTGGTCGCCTTTGTAATTGCCTTGCATTGGCTGGCGCAAATCACCCTCAGCCATATGCTTCAGCACCGATACCGCTTCTTGAATGGGATAAATCGTGGCATCCAACGTAGAATTTACGCCCGCAATAATGTCGCGGTACGCACCGTGAAAATGCTTTTCGTTGCCGCGTGTTTTCAGGTCGCCGCTTGTGGCAGCCTTTGTCAGCCCGTTGGTTTCTTCGGCAAGGTCTTGAATTGTCTGAACAATTTGCTTCTTCATCCTAGCGAGGTCGCCCATTTCATCGAGGTTTGAAATGCTAAAGGAAATATTTTTCAAGTCGCCCACAGCAACCTTCGCATTCACTTCTTGGAGAAGTTTGATGGGCTTGACAAGGAATCCGGCAATCAGGAAAATAGCAAGAATAATGCCCGCCGATGACAACCCAACAATCGAAGCAATCACCAAGGATTTTTCCGCCGTTGTTGCCTGTACCTCGTTCAAGCTCATGCTTACTTCAAATGCTCCATGCACTTCGCCTACTTTCCAGTTTTCCATTTTCGCGCCCGTTATGTCCTTGCCCTCAGAGTTTCCCCACAATGCTGCTGATTCTGCTGGGTCGCCATGACATTGCATACATTCTTGCGTCAATTTTATCGGGCGGAAGTAGTGCAGTTGATTGGTGGCAGCATCTATTTCTTGATATTCGGTCAGCGTACCATCTTCAAGTTTTCTCAGAACAGCAAGCTCATTTGCATTTGGCTCATTGTCGGGATTGCGCGGTTGAATTTTCGGAACTTTTATCGTAAAGCCTAGTTCCCGTGCCTTTTTCCGCGCTACTTCCATTGCCGAAAAAATCGGAATAGTATGCAAAATCTGCTCGGTGGTAAAGTTCGATGAGCGCACATCTTTGAATACGCCTTGTTTTATCTGGTCGGCGGCATATTCGCGGGCGGACTCTGCCGCATAGACCAGTGTTCGCGCCTTATTCACGAGCGCATCAGTCGCGGCTTCGCGGTAAATTTTTGAAAAATACCAGTATGAAACAGCACCGCTCGCAAGAGAAATAATGACAATCGGCAAAATAAGTTTCCAGCGAATAGGCAAAGAAAGCCACCAGTTTTTCATGGTATAGTCTCCAAAAATATAGTACAATCGTGTAATACAGTCGTATTGTACAATCAAACACGAAAAAAATTTATTGATTTATTGGCACAAAAAGCTCTCTGTTCTTGCTTTCACACCCATTGCGTACCTTGCCCAGAATCTTTCTTGCTCTGAATTATTGCTCTCCTCTGTACACGACAAAACCTCTGAAAGGTGCATAAAATCAGGCTTCAGTGGCTTGAGGCTTCTTGCCTGTGTTTGTCGTCTGAAACCCGCACCAGAATGTCTGTGCCACTATGAAAGGAGTTTTGTCGTATACAGAGGTTGCTCTCGTTATTGCTCTCATTATTGCTCCAGCATTTCCAATACTTCCAGCGCACCCTCATTCAACGATAAAACAGCATCAACATCAGTAATCAAGCCAATTTCACCGTTGCTGAGTATCATGCAGCCTGTTACGCCTTTCACGCTGCCCACATAGTCCGAAAGCCCCTTGACAACGATTTGCTGCTGCCCGATAATTTCATCCACAAACAAGCACGCACGTCGCTCGCGGGCTTCGACCACCACCAAAATTCCTTTCTGCAAATTTGTTGTTTGTGGTACAATGTCATAGACTTCATGCAAACGAATGACCGAAAACAAATCCTCTCTCACGCGCACCACTTCTTGCCCATCCATCGTAATCGTGATAGCTTCGGGCTGCGGGCGAAACGATTCTCGAATAGAAAGTATCGGCAGGGCGTACACTGCTTGACCAACACGAATCAACATTCCTTCCATAATCGCTAAGGTCAAGGGAATACGCAGCGTGAAGCGTGTTCCCAAGCCCTCTTTGCTGTCCACCGTAATGCTGCCTTGCAACTTTTCGATATTCCGCTTCACAACGTCCATTCCCACGCCACGTCCCGAAATATCCGAGATTTTATCAGCAGTAGAAAAGCCCGGCTCGAAAATAATTTGAAAAACTTCGCGGTCGGTTACTTTGTCGGGAGCGGTTTTGATAATTCCTTTAGAAACAGCTTTATCCAAAATTTTCTGCCGATTCAATCCGCCACCGTCATCTTCAATAATAATCAAAATTTCATTTCCTTCGTACCGAGCTTGTAGTTTCACAACGCCTGTTTCGCTCTTTCCTGCTGCAATGCGCCGTTCACGGCTTTCTACGCCGTGGTCTATCGCATTGCGAAGAATGTGCATGAGCGGGTCGGAGATTTCTTCAATAACGTTTTTATCCATTTCCGTTTCCGCGCCAGAAATCACCAAGCTAATTTTCTTGTCGAAGCGCATGGACACGTCGCGCACGAGGCGTTTCATTTTATTGAACAAGCCTTCAACAGGTGTCATACGAATTGACATCGTTACTTCCTGCAATTCGCGGGTAATTTTATTCAGCATTCCTGCTGCCCGCGTGAAGCTCTGCAATTCCAACGCAACCACTTCAGGATTGCTTGTTACCATTGTTTCAATGGTAATCAACTCGCCAACCAAATCAAAAAGTTTATCCAATTTTTCGGTATCCACACGAATATCTTTGCGCTGGGCAAGCCCAGATGCCGCTTGCGGAGCGGCGGCTTGCGTGGCAGACGATTGCATCGCCACTGGCGAAGGAGCTTGCTCAATGTTTGCCGACACTGCTTCTGGCAATACGTCCGAAGAAGCGAATTTTGGTATGTCGTTATGCAGCGCAGCAGCAGCCTGTATGCTGTGTGCAGGAATATCCTGTATATGTACGGATGCGGGTTGTGCAGAAGATACCTGCGCTGGCGAAGCCGAAAGGGTCGCAGTTTGGACATTCTTTGCTTTAGCAGCCTCCTTAGGAGCATCCTGCTGCTGCGAACTCACGCTCGGTGCATTGGTCATAAGTGCTTGCACGGCAGTTTTGATGATGTCGATATTGGTCAAAATCATCGAAATCAAGCCTGGATAAACCTCAATCGCCTTTGAGCGCACGGCATCAAGGATATTTTCCAAATCCATACTCATATCTTCAATTTCTGCAAAGCCCATAAAACCTGAGTTTCCCTTAATGCTATGCACTGCACCAAAGACATCGGCGACAATGCCCATATTGTGGGGGTCTTGCTCCAAAATCAAGCACCCATCTTCGACACGAGCAATCAGGTCGAGTGCTTCGGCAACATAGCGTGCAAGCATTTCACCTGTGGCGGCGGCGAGTCCTGCTCTATCGGGGAAGTCCGACTCAGAAGCTACTGGTGCAGCAACTGGAGGTGGTGGTGGTGTTTCTTCGCTGCTCAGAAGCGCGAGTTGGTCGTCATTAAAGAAAAAATCGGTATCGGAGAAGATAGATTGAGATTGAAATTGCGTAGCAGCGTGTGTATGAGCTTCTGGATTGGCGGAAGAAGAAAACGACGGAGCAAACATTGGCTCTTCGCTCGGCACAAAAACTTCTTGAGATGGTGCGTGAGATGCTGGTGGCTTGGAAGCACTCTCAAGCCTTCCTCCGCCAGACTTCAGCAGTGTAATTGCTTGCTGCAAGCGTCCGATAAGATTTTTGACAGAGACTTCCTGTCCAGTATCTTTCAGCGAATCACTCACGGTATTGAGCAGGGTGCGAATAACGTCAAATGCCTCGTAAATAATACCGATGATGTCTTCATTGGGAATCCCAGTCATATTGCGCAGAATGTCCAGCATTGTTTCGGACTCATGCGTTACGGTATTGATGGTGTTAAAATTCAAAAAGCCCGACAGTCCCTTAATCGTGTGGAAAACGCGAAAAATGGAATGAATACTCTCTCGATTCGAGCCATCGGCAATATCCTGAATACGACCTTCCTGCTCATCAAGTGAGTCTAATGATTCGGCAACAAATGCGCGGACTATCTCCAGCGTTTCACGATCCATGATACTTTAATAGAATTGAGTAAAGGAAATAACACAAACCACGACAAGAAACCAAGAGCAAAACACGGCAGCAGCCTCTTTACTTTACTTGCAATGAAGAAATATGCCATTTTGCAGCCGAGAATATACGAAAAAAAAGTTTGTTTCGTCAAAAGAATAGATGAATTGAGAATTGTTTAATCCGATTGATTTGATAAATTACGCCGCCTTGATATATTGCACAATATATTGCACACAAGTACAACACATTTTTTATGCACACATTAGAATCGGTATCACACGTGACAAAAGCACACCACATCTACGTTCCCTCGCTTTTCCCCGCACTTTCTATTCCAACAAGAATGCGCTCGGAATCCCACTATTCGGGTAAAGGCATCTGTATCGCAATGATTGATTCAGGTTTCGTGCCGCATCCCGACCTCACAAAACCCGAAAATCGCATCCTTCGCTACTTCGATGCTGTCAAAAAAGAAGAGGCAGACCTTCCACCAACCAAGCCTGAAGTATATTCATGGCACGGCACCATGACCGCGTGCACCGCCGCTGGAAACGGCTTTCTCTCTCGAAAACTCTACTCTTCGCTTGCTTACAATGCCAACGTCGTGCTGGTGCGAACCATGGACGACAAAGGCTCTATCCCCACAAAGCGCATCGCAGAGGCGTTGGAGTGGTGCTTGCAGAACGCGAAAAAATATGGCATCAACATCATCAATTTGTCTGTCTATGCCGATGAAATGGACACATCGCTCGAACATCCCGTTACAAAGCTCGTTGAAGAGGCTTCGCGGCGTGGTATTGTCGTTGTTGCGGCATCGGGCAATAATCCTCGTGTTCCTCTCTACCCACCTGCCTGTGCGCCTTCGGCGATTACCGTCGGTGGCTTGGACGATAAAAACAATCTTCTTGAGGACGACGGCTTGTATCATTCCAGTTTCGGACGCACGATTGAAGGCTTGACAAAACCAGAAGTTATCGCACCTGCAATCTGGCTTCCCGCACCAATTCTGCCCGGAACGCCCACACACACCGAAGCCTCCGCGCTTTCGGCACTCGACAATATGCTCGACGATATGCTGATGACCACGCTGCCTTTGCTTTTGCCCAAAACTGGCTTACCGCTTGAACTCTTGCGCAATAGCAATGTGGATGAAATTCGTACAAAAATCAATGAGCGTTTGCAGGGAGAAAAAATTATTTCGCCTAACTACAAACACGTGGACGGTACGTCATTTGCCGCGCCGATTGTCTGCTCGGTTATCGCGCAAATGCTCGAAGCAAACGACCGCCTCACGCCTGCAAAAATTAAGGAAATCCTCACCCAAACCGCACGAACACTGCCCAATTATCCATCCGAACCACAAGGACACGGCATGGTACAAGCAACAGCAGCAGTAGAAGCGGCAGCAGTGGCAACGTTGTAGTGCCTCCGCTCTCTGGCTGGCTGCTCCAACTTCAAGAATATCGAAGAGTATCGAATATTTCACCACCAACGCGCACTTGATGAACACTACTTTGATGAACACCATTATACCGTTTGATATACCAACAATGCTTGTAGTAGCGGCTTTGGCAGCATGGAGTATTTTTTTTGTGATTGTTGCTATCAATGGACTTTCCGTGCAGCTTCTCCGCGATGTGCCATTACTCGTAGCAAAAGAGCAATTACCGAGTTTAAGCGTCATTGCAGCCGCCTGTAATGAAGCAGAAACAATCGAAAAAGCTCTGTATTCCTTGCTTTCCACCGAATATCCGCGCGTAGAATTTCTCATCGTGAACGACCGCTCTTCCGATGAAACAGGTGCAATTATTGACCGCATTGCAGCAATAGACAATCGTATCAAGCCCATCCATATCACAACACTTCCCGACGGCTGGCTTGGAAAAGTACACGCCCTTCATGTCGCTTCACAGCAGGCTTCTGGCGATTTTTTGCTCTTTACCGATGCCGATATACACTTTGCTCCCAACGCACTTACTCTCGCTCTTGGGTACGCCGAGCATCATCGTCTCGACCATTTTGTCGTGCTGCCAGAAACCCGTAAGCCCTCGCTGTCTAGTGCCGTGCAGCAATGGCTTGTTTCCATAGCAATCGCAGGATTTACCTCGTTGTTCCTTTTTAGCTTACGTTTATACAGCCTACGGAAGCCGCAATCAGAAGCATTTATCGGGGTTGGAGCGTTTAATCTCGTTCGTAAAAGTGCATTTTTGAAAACACCCGGCTTTGAATGGCTCAAAATGGAAGTCATTGACGACCTCGGCTTGGGAATGATGATGAAACGCTCTGGAGCGCGGTGCGATGCCGTTAATGGTGTTGGCTTAGTACATTTAGAGTGGTATGCGACGCTCGGTGCTGTGGCACAGGGATTCGAGAAAAACTTTTTTGCAGGATTTGGGCAATACAGCACACCTGTTATGCTCTGGCGTATCACGCAAATTGCTGCTATGGTCTATTCTCCCTATTTCGCTGCTCTGTGGGCGTGGTTTGTACAGGGAGAAATGTCCCTTGCGTATGCTATTCTCTGTGTCCATTTCATTCTACCCGTTATTGCAGCATTCATTCTGCAGAAACGCTTACCATTTCATCCTTTTTTCTTTGGAACGCTCCCTGTATCGTTTTTCCTCGTTATTGGAATGATGCTGCGTTCAGCATGGAAAACCGTCCGCAACGGCGGTATTCTCTGGCGCGGTACATTTTATCCTCTCGAAACCTTGCGCCGCGAACAGCGAATGAAATTGTGAAAATATCGTGGTGAAAATATCGTCGTGAAAATATCGTCGTGAAAAACATCAGACTAAAAAAACAAACAAAGCCCGAAGAGCAAGATTTTGTGCGCTCTTCGGGCTTTGTTTATGTGTGTGTTTGCTTGATGACAATCGTCTTTTTTCGCAGAATTATTTTGCCTTGTGTCCACTGAAGGCGTACCACCCAATGTACGCATAGCACAACAACGGAATAAAGAAGGAATGATGCAAGCCAATCGTATCGGCTAGTTTTCCTTGCAAAAGCGGTACGAGCGCACCACCTAAAATCATCATCACAAGCAAGCTCGATCCGTGATTTGTCTGTTTTCCAAGACCATTGATAGCTAAAGTGAAAATATTGGGCCACATCACAGAATTGAAAAAATTTACCAGCACCAACGCCCACAGCGCAAGCCATCCCGCTCCCAGCCATCCCGCCATCACCAGCACCGATGCACACACGGCAGCAATGAGAAGCAGATGCTGCGATTTCACGCGCTGCGTAATTGCCGCTCCCAGAAAACGACCAATCATTGCGCTGCCCCAATAATACGACGCATATTTTGCTGCGTCAGACTCGCGCAAGCCAGCAATTTCAGGCAGTCCCGCAAAATTGATGAGAAATGAACCCACCGCAACCTCCGCGCCAACGTAGGCAAAAATGCCAATCACACCAAAGCGCAACTGGCGGAATTGCAGTGCATCCAGCAGTTTTCCTTGATTTTCTTTATGCCGATGCGTGTAGGAATCATCACCAATTTCGTGGAGAGCGGGCAATTTCAATATGGCAAAAAAAACCGCCAGCGCAAACAACGACGCGGCAAGCAGCATATACGGCACTTTCACCGATGCGGCTTCTGCCATGCGGTGTGCGGTCTGCTCGGCAAACGGCAATGCCGCAAGCTGGTCTTTCGTCAGCGCGACCGTAGCAAGAATGAACATCCCACCAACAAACGGACCGAGCGACGCACCGAGCGAATTGAAGCCGCCCGCAAGATTCAAGCGGCTTGCAGCAGTTTCGGGCTTGCCCAGCACAGAAACATATGGATTCACCGCCACTTGCAGCACCGTAAAGCCCGAGGCAAGCGTAAACAAGCCAAGAAGAAAAACGTTGTAGGAAAGCATTGATGCCGCAGGAACAAACAATATCGCTCCCAGAGCCGAGATACACAGACCAATGACAATGCTATACTTGTAACCAAAGCGAGCAACAACAAGCCCTCCCGGAATTGCCATCACAAAATATGCCGTGAAAAAAGCGAACTGCACCAAAGCAGCTTGTACATAATTCAAATCAAAAACGCCCTTCAAATGCGGCACGAGAATGTCGTTTAAGTTTGTAACGAAGCCCCACATAAAAAAAAGCGAGGTAAGCGCGGCAAAGGAAAAAGTATAGTTTTGCGGTGGATCTTGAGAAAACGACCGTACAGAAGATTCAGAAGAAGAAAGAGGAGCAGATGCCATAAAAACCTCACGAACAACACAAATGGAAAAAGATGTGAATTACTCGAAATAATCAGCCTTGAAGCTACGAAAGTGCAGACAATTCTGCACGAAAAATATTTTTTTGAAAAAGCAAAAAATGTATTTGCATTTATGTAAATACTTACGCAATTTTATACGCAATAATAAACGCAAATTATTACCAAAAAAAATAACAAAATCTATGACTTTTCGCATCCGCCCCGCAAGCGAAGCAGACAAGCCGCAAATGCAAGCACTCATCATAGAATCCGTGCGCGAACTGAGCAAAGCCGAATACACGGAGGAGCAAATTCAAGCCGCGCTGAATACCGTTTTTGGTGTTGATTCTGAACTTATTAAAGATGGAACGTATTTTGCCGTTGAAGAAGAAAATACAATCGTTGCCTGTGGCGGCTGGAGTAGGCGTAAAACCTTGTTTGGCGGCGACCAGTTTGCTGCACGGGAATCAGAACTTCTCGACCCCACGCGCGATGCCGCGAAAATACGCGCTTTCTTTGTGCATCCAGCGTGGTCGCGGCGCGGAATTGGTTCGTTGCTCTTGCATCATTGCGAAGAAGCGGCACAGGCGCAAGGATTCACGCGCTTGGAGCTTATGGGAACGCTTCCGGGCGTAAAACTCTACCGCGAACATGGCTTCGTTGCTGGTGAAACCATTCAGCATGATGCAGGAAATGGCGTACTTATTCCCTTCGTACCGATGTCGAAAACTCTTGAGTAAAATAAAACACATCTTCAATAGTGGCACAGACATTTTTGTCTGTAAGTGTTGATGCGGGTTTCAAGCGACAAACACAGGCAAGAAGCCTCAAGCCACTGAAGACTGATTTTACTTGTCTCACAGAGTTTTTGTCGTGTACAAAGGTCTCCGCTACCGAAGCCAGTTTTTTTCACCTTTCTTTTTTTGTTATGGACTTCTTTCAACGCGCTGGAAAACTCGCCTTTGGTAGCTATTTACGCCGCTTGGGTGAGCAGATGTATCAATGGTCGTCGGAGGTGTATTCGTTGTACGAATTACAGCTTGATGTCCGCTATTTTCCTGTGTTTCAGTCAATTTCATGGCTGGAAAAACCGACTGTAACCGCGATTGCACACTACGTCGGGCAGACACACGCTGGCGTAAGCCAAATTCTCAAAGAACTCGCCGCGCAAGGCTACATCACGCTTGCAAAGAATAGCAACGACAAACGCCAAACAACGATCACCCTCACCAGCAAAGGCAAACGCGAGCAAACCCGCTTGAATACACTTATGCAGGACTTAGAAGGCGTGATAACAAATGTTTTTGCTGAGTGCGCCACGAGTCCCCTTGCGGCATTGCAGGATTTTGAACGCGCAATGCAACAACGAAATTTGGTGGAACGAGTAGAAGAGCGGCGCAAGCAGACGATGACCGACAGCATCAGCATTTTCCCGCTTGCGCGACGTGGCTCGAAGCGTCGCACAGAGCAGCTTGCAGGCTTTCGTGCGCTCAATTATGCGTGGATTCAGGAGTACTTCAGCGTGGAAGAATCCGACAAAAAAGCTCTCGACCATGCGGAAGAGTATATCATCAAGCGCGGCGGAACGATACTTTGTGCCGAGCGACAAACCGCCGAAGGCAGAGAAATACTCGGCTGTGTGGCACTTGTCCCGCACGACGAACAAACAGTGGAATTAGCAAAAATGGCGGTTTCTAAAGCATTGCGTGGGCAGAATGTCGGCTTTTTGCTTGGCGAAGCAGCATTGCAGAAAGCCCGTGAAATGGGCGCTCATCGGGTGTATTTGGAAAGCAATACTGCACTGAAGCCAGCAATAAATCTGTATTACAAGCTCGGTTTTAAGCGGCTTGCGAACTTTACGTCGCCCTACGAGCGAGCGAATATTGCGATGGAAATATGGTTGTAATTTTTTATCGCACTTTTTCACTCGAATTTTTCCCAAGCAAAAACATCAACGGTATCTCAAACCGCTTACTCCATGCGCGTTCCGAGTGGTCTTCGCCAATGAACTCGCGCGTTTGCCACTGCTTTTTCGTGTAGCCTTTTTTGCGCATAATCTTATCCACTTTGATTTGATGCGGTTTGTAGAGACTGTCCAGCGTCGCCGTTCCGTAATCGAAGTAGATTATACGCGCTATTCCGCCCTGTTTTGGCGTTGGAAATTTTTTTATCATGTAGCGTTGGAAAGCGCGAGAACACGCCTCAGCATGAGCCAAATTTCGGCTGCCCACCCAATGCGTCGAAATACACGCCGCGCCACCAAAGACGCTTGGATACTCGCTTACAGCGTACATCGAAATTAAACCGCCCATGCTCGAACCAGCAACAAAGGTATTGTTCACATCAGGCAACGTGGCAAAGGAAGAATCCACAAACGGCTTTACTTCTTGCGTGAGGAATTTTAAGTATGCGTCGGAGTGAATATTTTTTGTTGGTGAAGCATTCAGCATACTGTCTTGAATCGGCTGCGGAAGGCTTCGGAAGGGCGTTTCGGGGAAATACTCAAAGGCGCGCATTCGCCCATTATTCCAAACGCCGACTATGATACATTCCCGTATTTTTCCTTCGCGCTGCAAACGAGAAAGGGTCTCATCGGCGCACCATTCCTGCTTGTTCCACGTTATTGCTGAATCGAAGAGCATTTGCCCGTCGTGCATATACAGCACAGGATACCGCTTGCGAGGCGCATTTGTGCTGGAAGTATTCGCGCTGGAAACATTCGCACTCGAATCGTAGCCTTCGGGCAGCCAAATGTCCACTGGACGCGACTGCACGTACTTCGACGGGAAGGAATCAATATGGCGAATGGAGCCGAAACGTGGCGTAGGAATGCGGTTTGTAGCGGTGGTGGATTGCGCGAAAAGTGGGCAATCGGCGAGAGAAAATATTAGAAGAACAATGCAAAGAAAACGCATATTGTTGAAGGAAAATGAAATCAAGAAAGCGAGTAAAAATGCGGCGTACAGGCGACAATATAGCATGAATTTTCAGATTATCGGAATGCAAAAAAGCGAAACAGTGCAAAGGCACCATTTCGCTCGAAAAATCCTCTACAACAGAGCAAATCTTGTTTAATACACCGCTCTCAAAGCCTGCTCGCGCCCAGCTTCAAGGTCTTGCTGAACACTTTCCAGCTTTGCACCGATTGTTGCTAATGCCACCTTTCCAAGTGGCACACGAAGCGGCGCAACACCAGTATTCACGCTTTGTTCAACGACTTCGAGAATCACCGTTGCTGCTTTTTCGGGGCTTCCTTCTTGATTGCCATGCACAACTTCTTTCATGCGTTTGCGGAACGCGCCGGCAGTAGTGTCGTACATATCCAGTGTTTGTGCGGCTTCCAGAAGAGAGTTTCCAGCAAAATTTGTGCGAAAAGGTCCTGGTTCAATAATGCTGAGTTTCACGCCAAAGGGCGCGATTTCTTGCGCCAACGCCTCGCTAAAGCCTTCGAGCGCGAATTTACTAGCATTGTACACACCAAAGCCAGCAAATGCCTTGATTCCGCCGTGCGAAGAGATTTGTAGAATATGTCCTTTGCCTTGTTTGCGAAGCATCGGCAGAGCAAGTTTTGTCAGAAGCATTGTTCCAAAAACATTGATGTCAAAAACCCTGCGCATCTCATCAATACTAGCTTCTTCCACTGCGCCAACAAATCCTGCCCCAGCATTATTGACAAGAACATCTATCAAGCCAATTTTTTGTTCAATTTCTGCCCATGCCGCCTGTATTTGTGCGGGATTGGCAATATCCATCGTTACTGCGAATGCCTTTCCTTGATGTTGTTCGTTAAACGCAAGCGTTTGTGCGGGATTGCGAAACGTTCCAACGAGAAAATCTCCTTTTTGGAGAAGAGCCTCAGCAAGAGCTTTGCCTAAACCGCTTGAAATTCCTGTAATGAGCCAGACCATAGTGGTATTCCTGAAAAAAGTGAAAAAAATGGAGAAGAGAAATAATTCTCTCTTTCGCAAACCAAAGTATTGACGTACCATTGACGCACCTTTGCAGCGAACTTCTCCTACAAAAATACAGGACTTCCCCTACGCGAAGTGAGAACGTATTCTACAATTTTCGGTATTTTTCGGACATTTGCTTTTTGAACTCTAACGGAGAAAGCCCCTCTTCCAAACGAAAGAGCTTGGCAAAGTACGACGAATCAAAGAAACCCAGCATTGATGCGACTTCTGTTACGGACAAGTCCGAAAAGGTCAAATACCGTTTTGCTTCCAAAAGACTCCGCGAGCGGATTACTTCGGTTGTCGTCGCACCAGAAAGCCGCTTCACAACAAGGTTTAAGTGGTGCTGCGTGATATGGAGCGCGTCGGCGTAATCTCCCGAAGTCCAGCCGTCCAGAAAATGCTCGTCCAGAAGCCGCTTAAAATGCTTGAAAAGAACGAGGTATTTTTTGGAAATGCTCTCCTCCGCACGAGCATCCACGCAGCGTTGTATCTGGGCTACAAGCACGTGCAAGAGCGATTGCAAAATCACATCCGAAGCATCGTCGCGCCGTTGTTCAGTAAAGAGCAGGTCTATGGTGTGGCGAATGTCGGTAAAATCTCGCTTGGAAAGCTCTAGGCAGGGATTGGCGTAGAAATTATCAAGGAAACTGAGTTCAAACAGCGTATCGCTTTTTTGCTGACGCAGCAAGAAAAAATCTTCCGTAAACAGCAACGAACCGCCGCGTAAACGATGCCATTCCTCGAAATAATGAATCTGTCCGGGCGAGATAAAGAAGAGTGAACGCGGCGTAAGAACGTATTCTTTGTAATCAATCGAATGGTTGCTGCGCCCCGCATCCGTCCATAGAATTTCGTAAAATAAATGCTTGTGAACGTCCTCAATATCTGGCTCGTGCATTGTTTCAAACGAGGTAATTTCAAACTGCGTACGGCTTTCGGGCTGATTCATAAACTGCCCGATGGAATACGATGGAACAAGGTTTTTCATGCACTTTTTTCTTTCGGTATTATTTGAATATTTTGCCTTCAATTACTGATGAATACTCTCTTCTGCAAATGTAATTATTCTTATTCTGCCTTCAAACATCTTGTTGTATTGGACGAAGAGCTTGACTTTCTGCAAAAAATCCAATACATTCCTGCTCAGACAATCATTTCCACTTGTTTCCTTTCCCGCCAATGCTGATACAATCAGACTTCCACGACTATTACGATGCCGCTTTAGGCGTTGGCGGCATTGATACGGATATTGTTTTTCGCCGCTTCACGCGGACGCTTCCAGACCACGATTTGCCCGAAGGCTGGACGGATTCTCTCGGCGGAGCGGGACGTTTTTTTGGGTATTATTATCGCGCTCCCTTGTGGCAGCATGACCAGCACACAAAAACCCCTGCACACCGCATAGAACGGGAATACTTGATTGGTTTTTGTGGGCAGATTTTTTATGGAGTTGAAGTTCGTTCTGTCGTGGAAACCAATAAACGATTGTTTCTTTTTGATGATGAGATTGGCGCGTTTATCAGCGAGTACATTTCCATTCTCGAAAAACCGCATCGCTACCCTGCTTTTAGCAATGATTCCTACGCATTATGGTTGGATGTGCGCGACCGCGTGAGCCGCTATCGCAGTACGGATGCGGCTTTGCGCCTACATCAAACGTACAACACGCCTATTTTTCTCTACCCGATGAGCGGCGGACTCGTCATCAATCCATGTTTGCGGGAATATGGTTTTATGCGGGTGAAAGACACTTTTACGGCGTTTCAGGAAGTGCAGATGTACGTGAGCGGCGTACTTCCTCAAGCCGAACATCCGCTTGTGGAAATATCTGAGCGCGATAAACTCTTGCAGCACGGCTTTGATGAGAAATGGTCGTTTCGCAATCCCGACCCGCCGACACGGAAGCAAAAAAAGAAACAGTAATTTTTCCTCACTTTCCTTGTAAAATATACGATTTACCGTATATTTGCTAATTATGTTCATCACAAAATGTGTTTTTTTTGCAACATTGATAAAAACACTGTAGAATTGTAGGACAACTGTTCAGGATGAGATAACGTGAATACCAACAACGAGATACAAAAGTTTTTAGAAACGATTGACGAATTAAAAAATATCGGATTGTTTGAGTATCGGAGCGATAGAGAATTTATGTATCTTTCGCCGAATTGCCGTGCCATACTGAATCTTTCTGCCAGTGCGAATATCTCCGCCAGTGCGCTCTTTTCCATGCTGAATGAAGAGCATCGGCGGCTCTTTTCACCGTCATCTCCTCATCCTCAGGATATTCTTCAGCCGATGCAGCCAGTAGAATGTAGCATAACAACCTTGAGCGGTGCAAAGAAATGGATTCGTATTTATCGCAAGCGGTTTCTTGAGAATGGCGTGGTGATTAGCCAGGGCGTGATAGAAGATATTGCGCTTGAAATGATGAAACGCCTTGCAACAGAGCAGTTTCAAGACTTGTACGAAAATGCTCCCTACGGCTATCACACAACGTTTTTGGATGGTCGTATTTCGGATATGAACCACACAATGCTGAATTATCTCGGCTATTCCCTGAATGAGGCAAGAAATAGTCTGCATCTGCAAGATATTCTTAGCCCCAAGAGTTATCAAGTGCGTGTCCACTATCAGGAAAAAATTTTCAAAGAGGGCATTCTTCGTGATTTTGAAGCAGAATTTATTCGTAAAGATGGCTCAATTTTTTATGGCTTGGTAACGATTACGTTGGTGCGTAATAATGCGGGAGAGCCGATTGCAACACGCTCGGCAACGATTGACCTGACCGAGCGAAAAAAACTCGAAGAAACCGAGCGCAAAGCCCAAATAGCCAAAGAAGCGCAGCGCGTTCAAGCAGAATTTATGAATATGCTTTCGCATGAATTTCGCACACCGCTTGGAATAATTCTCGGTGCTGCCGACGCGCTCAAGTCCTTTGTTGCTGCCGATGGTTTGCCATTTATCACGATGGTTGAAGCGGGCGGAAACAGGCTTCTTACCTTGCTCAATAATGTATTAGAGCTTGCACAAACCGAGTCGGAAGCATCACTGGCGACGTTCCACCGCACCGATATTCGTAGTTTCTTTCGGCATATTCACGAGCAATGGGCAACGCAGATGGAATTGCGCGGCATCGAATACGTTTTGGAATTGTCAGACACACTCCCCCAAGCCATGCTCATTGACATACCACGCTTGGAGCGCATTATGGTCTGTGTGCTAGAAAATGCGTTCAAGTTCACAGAAAATGGCTTTGTGAGTTTGGTGGTCACGGCAACATATCAGGAACAAAATTCTCAGCAAGGAATATCTCAGCAAGGCATACTCCACGTGCGTCTCTCTGACACAGGGATTGGTATTCCCGAACACCAGTTACCACGAGTCTTTGAGGCATTTTTTCAGGCATATAGCGGCACAACACGGCAGTTCGATGGGGCAGGAATTGGGCTGACGGTTGTGCGCAATCTCGTGCAGCAACTCGGCGGCTCAGTCCAGATTTCCAGCCGTCTTGGTGCTGGCACGACGGTTTCTTTAGCGATTCCTTTTCGCAAAACACACTGACAAAACATCAATCACTGCCCGCACGAGGAAAAATCCCTGCAACCAAGATTACATCACGCATACAGGCTCACGGACTTCAAAGTGCAAAAATCAAAAAACAGCCTTCAACACCTGATACCATTTCGATTGTAAAATGAATAGTTTCAATTCTCCGAAACAAGGCAGCATGCTGCCTTGCTCAAATCAAAGTATTCAAAATACAGTCAAAACGGTATGATAAGAGGCTCTTTAAAACGAATTTGCATTGCAAAAAGCCCTCAAAACAGCATATTTGCTTGTTTTGAGGGCTTTTTCTGTGAAGTTTTGCAGTACCGAACTTTCTGCAATTTTGGAATCGCACACGACATCGTAGCGGAAATCATTTGCAGTGTGTATAAAAGTAAATGTTCTCTCATCTACCGTGCCGAAGCTGCACTGACCTAGCATTTGTCAATGCTTGTCGGGAAAACGCTCCGCGAGCCGCACCAGAGCCGACATCAAATCCGCTCACCAATTCCTGCAAAACCTCTGTCAGAGCGCGGAGATTCTCGGTTGCACGGGCGATTTCGCTCAGGCTCGCCGTTGTTTCATTGACCGACGAAGAAACGTGTTCGACGTTTTTTGCAATCTGCGCGGCGGTCGAAGATTGCTGTTGCATAGCGTCGGCAGAGCGTTTGACCTTCGTTTCCACCTCCTGCGAACCCGCCAGAATGCCCGCTAATGCTTCGCCAGCCTGTTTTGCAAGATTCAAGCCTTCGCGCACCTCGTTGTTGCCGCGTTTCATGCCAATCACAGCATCGTTGGTATCGCGCTGAATATGCTGAATCGTCCTGCTAATTTGCTTGGTGGCTTCGGCAGTGCGCTCGGCAAGTTTACGGACTTCATCGGCAACAACGGCAAAGCCGCGCCCTTGCTCACCAGCTCTTGCCGCTTCTATTGCGGCGTTCAAGGCAAGAAGATTGGTTTGGTCGGCAATTTCTTCAATTACCTGCACGATTTCGCCAATTTCCGCGCTTGAATTACCCAATTTTTCAACGACTGCGGCGGCTCCGCTCACAACCTTTGCTATTTCTTCAATCTTCGTTACCGCCGCGCCCACTACTCGTGCGCCCTCTGTGGCATTCGAGCCGTTTTGCTGCGTAATTCGACTGACATCCGATGCGTGATGTGCATTTTCACTCACCGATTCCGCCATTTCTTCGACCGAAGAGGCGATTTCCGTTACTTGCGCCGCTTGTTCCTCGCTTGTGGCTGCCATTTCACCAGAGGCAGAACTGATATGCGCTGCAATCGTGCTGGTCTCTTCGACATTCTGAATCACTTGCCGCACCAAGCTGCGCACCGCAACAACACTCTGATTGAAGCCCGTCATAATTTTGTTTATATCATCGTCGTTGCCATTGGACTGCACCTCTACGGTCAAATCTCCCAAAGAAAATCGCTGCATTGCCTCAAGAATGCGCTTGGTGCTTGCTTCGAGGTATGCTTGCTGCCCTTGAACGGCACGAAGGTTTTCCATGTCCTTCTCGTGCATGGCTTCTTGCTCGCGGCGCAATTCGGCTCTGGCTTCTTCTACTTTGCGTTCGACGGAGGCTTTTTCCTCTTCTATCTGCCGCATCAAACCTTGCTGTTCAGCTAAACGAACCTTTGCTCTTCTGGAAAGAACTATCAAAAAACCAATAATCACCAACAAGGCGAATCCACCTGCGAGTGCATTGCGCATGGTGCTTCGTTTCTGCTCTTCTTCTTGGCGCAGCATTTCTTGAACTTCCTGCCGTTTTAATTCGGCAGCTTGGCGCGTGGCATCAAGTTTTTTGTTATTTTCTTCATTGAAAAGTTCTTCGCTGACTTGATTTAATCGCTGCTGGAAGGTATATGCTTCCTGAAATTTCTGCTGGGCAGCGGCACTTTTTGACAAAATTTCCAACGACTCTCGTTGGCGGAGCTTAAATCCCGAACTGCTATCAATCGCTAATGCTTCAAGCCCGTATTTGTAGGATTGTACAAAATCTTTTTTGTCAAGCATCAATCGCGCCAATCCCGCCAAAATCTCTGAGCGAGAATACAGGTCTCCACCTCGCACCAATGCTTGATTGTAATAATACTGTGCGCTGTCGAATTGGCGAAGTCGGCGGTAGGTTTCGGCTATATTTGCAAGGTCTTCTGCCATGCCAAGTGTGTCTTTGAAGGCTGTTTCTATTGCCAATGTTTGAAAAAAGTATGGCAGTGCTGCGGAATTATTCCCCAAGCTACGATAGGTTTCGCCCAAATTATTAGTCGGAGCAGCCATACCGCTCGAATCGCTCATGCTCTGAAAGAGGCGTAAAGACTCGTTCAAGGCTTTTATTGCTTCGTCGTATTGCTTTTGGTTTTTGTAAATAGTGCCAATCCGATTCAGCGTTTGCGCAATTTTTTTGACATCGCCTAATTTCTCATACAAACCCTGCGCTTTGATAGCAAACTCAAGTGCTGGAACATAATTTCCCAAACGATATTGCGCATTAGCAATGCTATACACGGCAAGTGCTTCCCCGCGCCGAAACTCCAGTTTTTGAGCCAGTTCCAGCGCTTTCATCCCGTACTCAAGACTTTTCTGTGGTGAAACTCTGGCAAGATTATTCGATACCGTCGTCAGCATTTCTACCTTTGTCGTATCATCTTGGCGTTGTTGAATTTGCGTCAATAACGAATCGGTAGAATTTGCAACGACGATAGGAGGCAATAGCCCCAGAACCAGCGCACATCCTAACAATTTCGCAAAGTTCAATAAAGATGGGAAAAAATTCAGAAGAACAGACAAAAATTTCATGTGATGGATTCTCCCTCAAAAACGTGAAATAGAACACATAGCTGCACAATAGCTGCACAATACCGCATTGCACCGATATTGTACGGCACATTCAATTTACAGATTTTCCCGTAAAATCTATTGGTTCTCAATTTTTAGCAAAAAGCAACGTGCTTCACTCCTCAAACCGATGAGAAATTTTCAAATCCTCATACAACCGCTTAAAATCTATCTTCCCATAATGCTCTTTCAAATGCGCAACGACCGTAAGCGCACGTTCTATGCGGCGTTCAGAGTTTTTCACCGAAGAAACCACGTAAATCAACGTGCGCTGTTTTCCTTTGGTGAGCGCGTGAAAAAGGCGGCTTCCGTCCTCGTCTTGATTCATCAACTCGGCAAGCTCTTCAGGCATTTCTAAACCGTACTCGCTCTCGTCTGCACGCAAGCGCACCAGTAGCCTGCTTCCCTCACCAATACTCAGTTTTGTGCGAATTTTCTTGTTAATCATAATGCCCGTATTTCCTTCGCCAACAGGTAGCAAGCCGCATTGATACTCGTGTTCAGCTTTGTTGGAAACTAAACATGCTACAACCCGCTTCACACCTTCGTTCTTAAATGCTTCAGCAACGTCATTCGGAACATGAACAAGCGTGAGGTAATTGTTACTCGTCGACGAGAGCAGCACCGTTTCGTACTCACGTATTTCTTGTGCGCTTAGGCTAGATTTGACGGTATTTGTCGGGCTTTTCTGCGTGATGTTTGTGGTATTTTTTTTCATACATTTCACCTCGTTATTTCTCGGAAAAACGTTCTGCTGATTTGGCAATAATGGTCTCCAAGACTCTTGTATCCACGTCTGCAAGAGAATTGATGTACAAGCAGCCTTTTCCCGTCGTGTGTTTACCGAGTTTTGCGAGCAATTCATCCAGATTTTCACAATGCTCACTCGACAAACCCAGATACAGCGTTATGTTTTTCGAGCGCGGCGAAAAGCTCACACTCGGCATATCGCCTTCTCTCCCGGATTTATATTTGTAATGATACGACCCAAAGCCCACAATACTCGCACCCCACATCTTGGGTGAAAAGCCCGTTGCTTTTTCCATCAATTTGACTAAAGCAATAGAATCATCGCGCTGCTGCCCGTCGGTGGAAGCCTGCAAGAAGGCATCAACACTAATTTCTGTGGCTTTCGTTTTATTTTCTGCTTTTTTTGTTGCCATAATGTTTCCCTTTGGTTGAAATTCTTGTAGAAGAAATTATGCCCCAAACTGCCGTAAATGGTGGTCGAGATGCTTTGCATGAAACAAGTCCCATTCCTGCGGAGTCATTGCTCCAAAAAGCGGATGCGGGTCGGTGGGAAATGCCGCCAAGCCGCCTTCGGCAAAGCGCTTGACGAGGCTCAGAAGCTGCTCGCGCTCCACATCAAACGAGCGGTCATCGTTCACAACAAGCTCTGGAGCGGTCGGCATATTACGACTAAAGCCTGCATCGCCCAAAATTCTTCGTTTTAAAAATCCTCCCACCAGATAGCTCAAGATATTCCGTTTGGGCATTTTTTTCGCCAATGAGAGCTTCAAAGGGCGTTGGCAGTGCGTCAGCATCTGCGCCACGTTCATTCTGCCCCATTCGGCTTTTGACACAGGAGTAAGCGTGTTGATGCGGCGCAGGAGTGCCTCGTTGCCTTCTTTGGTTGCAATACTCAGTATTGATGCGCTGTTCATAAGAATTGTACAAAGTAAAAAAATGGAATAGCTGAAATTCACACTGCAAATATACAACACGGCTGCTGACAACAGTATGTCAGGAGATGTTTTCTGCATTTTTTGTCTTTTTTCCATCGACCCACTCGGCTCGAAAGCGCGTACAATCAAGCAAGAAGAATCTTTGATTTTTCTCGAAAAAAGCTCTATATTCGGCAGACCTCCCTCGACCACTTTTCAAAGGAAACATCATGGAAACCGTGATTGCAAATACTCTTCAAAATACCGACCTTCTGAACTCTAACTACGACGAGGACGGCACGTATTACCCTGAATCCGATGGACAACATATGGCAAATAGTTCCGTACATTTTGAACGCATCGCAACAACGAAATACGGCTTAGAATCGCTCTTTGCTGACCGCGATGATGTGTTTGTGGCAGGTGATTTATTTTGGTATCCCGTTAAAGGAGAAACGCGCCTTGCTGTCGCACCAGATGTAATGGTAGTGTTTGGTCGTCCGAACAATGAGCGAAAATCCTATAAGCAGTGGAATGAAGAGAACATCCCGCCGCAGGTCGTGTTTGAGTTTCTCTCGGAAAGCAATACCGCAGCAGACGTGATAAACAAAGCTATCTTTTTCGAGCGTCATGGGGTACAGGAATACTACATTTACGACCTCAGAACAAAGGAACTAAGCGGTTTTATCCGCTACACCGAAAAAGACAAGCAACTCGAAGAACTAGCGGATATGAACGATTGGAAAAGCCCACGCTTAGGCATTCGCTTCGATATGTCCTCAGGCGAACTGGTGCTGCGCAAGCCAGATGGAGAGCCGTTCTTGAGCTATGCTGAGGTTGAGCAAGAACTGCAAGAACGCACACGGCAACTGGAGCAAACAGAGGTAAAACTTGAGCAAACAGAGGTAAAACTTGAGCAAACAGAGGTAAAACTTGAGCAAACACAAATACAACTTTCGGCAAGTGAATCTCGCGCAGCAGCATTGGCAGAAAAACTCCGTGAACTCGGCATCAACCCTGATGCACTATAAAATTTTCACACGCACAATCTATTATTTTTTCTCATCTTGTCTCCAAACTTCATGTCCTTTCTTGATTCCCTTTTCGCCAAAGCCCGCGCAACAAAGCGCACCGTTGCTTTCCCCGATGCAACCGACGAACGCACCCTCCACGCCGCACGGAAGCTCGTTGATGGCGGTATTGTCCACCCAGTGCTTGTTGGCGAGAAAGCAGCAATTACGACACTTGCGCAGAAACTCGGCGTTTTGCTCGAAGGAATTGAATTGCACGAACCAGCTACAAGCGAGCATCTGAGCGGCTTTGCGGCAACCTTCCACGAAATGCGCAAGGCAAAAGGCATGACGGCAGAAAAGGCATTAGAAACCGTGCAGCACCCGCTCTATTTTGCAGCAATGCTCTTGCGTGAGGGCAAGGTAGATGCGTGCGTTGGCGGCTCGCTCTCCTCAACGGGCGACCTTCTTCGCGCTGCCATTCAAGGCGTTGGCACGGCTCCAGGGATTGCAACCGTGAGCAGCTTCTTTCTCATGCTCTTTCCCGATAAAATCTTTGCTTTTGGCGATTGCGCCGTCGTTCCTGCACCAAGCGCACCACAACTTGCTGATATTGCCCTCGCCACCGCCGCAAATTTCACTCGATTAACAGGCGAAGAGCCACGTGTAGCAATGCTTTCTTTTTCCACCAAAGGCAGCGCAGAACACGAGTACGTGAGCAAAGTGCGCGAAGCATTGGCAATTGTGAAAGAGAAAAATCCCGCACTGAATGTCGATGGTGAATTGCAATTTGATGCAGCATTTGTGCCGAGTGTAGGCGCGCGAAAAGCTCCTGACTCTCCCGTTGCAGGCAAAGCAAATGTGTATATTTTCCCCGATTTGAACGCAGGCAATATCGGCTACAAAATCACAGAACGTCTGGGAGGCGCACAGGCAGTGGGTCCGGTGGTGCAAGGTCTTGCCAAGCCCTATCTGGACTTATCGCGTGGCTGTTCGGTAGATGATATTGTTGCAACGGCGGCGATTGCTGCTTTGATGGCGTGAATCACATTCATTCATTCGTATTAAACTTCTACGTTATGAACCTAAAATATACATTTCTTGCAATCAATTTTCTTTTTAGTGCCTTGATTATACTATGTAGTTTACCTTTACCCACACTTGCCCAAAAGAAAAAATCAGTTCCGTCTGTTACTGCGCAAGTACCCAATATTCCTGAATATTTGACGATAAATCTTGATGTTCCAATTTTCGAGAATCAAGATTACCGATACGTGCAGACCGTGCGAACACAAGCACTTCCAGATAATGGCTTTGCTATGAGCTATTTGGGGCAGGACAAAAAAACTCGCTTTATATTTTTGAACAAAAATGACATTCAGAATTCCAGCAAACAACCATTAACGACTGCTAAATCCACTATCACCATTGATAGCGCGGTTGTACATTCCTTTGTCATTCACGACAAATATTTGGTATATCTCTACTCACCCATCAAGGAGAAATCCCAAACGAAACTGGGTTATCTCATGGAACCCAGCCTTTTTATTTGTAAAATGACCCTTTCAGGAAAACAAATTTTCGCAAAACCACTCGTCAATGACAGCACCATGAAAATGCTCTGGAATAGAGAATTTTGTCGAATGAATTTCAGCAACACTGGCTCGGACGGCACACAAATAGTGTGGACAGGAAAATTTTACTCCGTCATATTTCCACATTTCACTCACTGCCAAGATAATGTAAATCACCAAATGGATAGTTGGTACATAATTGATACCGTTGGGACAATTAAAAATTTAGGTGGGATGCAGGGTTATGCAAATGGCTGGGCATGGCTTACAAGCCACTCTTTTGGGCAGCGATTGGTTTATAGTCCCTATCAATCTGGTAATCTGATTGCGGTGAGTGCAAACGATGGCTACCCAGTCCGAGCAATCAACGTACACACGCTCAATACAGAAAAAATTTTGCTTGCAGTTACCACCAGTACAGCCGACAAGGTAGTGCAAGCCTTTACTGGAAGCAAAGACCAAGCACCTATCATAAAAGTCATAACTCCATTCGACGGTTTAGGAGAGTCGCTTGGTCAGTTATTCAAAAATGTTCGCCTAGATAAAATTTTTCAAGACATAGGAACTGCCTTTGCAAAACCTCCGCAAGAAGCAGGAGTATTTACCAATAGCACCGAACAAGATGTTGATAAGGCGTTAGCAAACTCATCTACACAAGCAACAGTGAAAGTACAAAAAAATACGTCAAACCAGCCGACGACATCGGCGAAGCCCTCTAAAAATCAGACCAAACAATCTGCACCCATCAAAAAAGTAGATACGCTGCAAGCTGCGCTGCAAGTCAAGCAATCACAACAATTAGCAGCCAAAGCAGCAGCAGATAGTCTAAAGATTCGACAACAACAAATTCAGGAACAACAGATTCAGGAACAAAATGAACAACGCAAAGCAGATAGCCTGATGTGGGAATACTCCTTCAATAATGCAAGCAAAGATTTATTGCTAGGCAATAGTTTGTTTCCGATTCGTGGTGCTTCAGGTGATAATTACATTGCCAATACACAGTTAGGTGATATTATCCCCACTCCCACAGGAGCCGTTTTTACATTTTGTTCGGCTGAAAAAAGAGATACCGTCAAAAATTTTGCACAAGATGTATGCTGGATGAAAATCAATACAAAGGGTCGCCTAGAGTCCGCACGGTGGCTTACGTTTACGCCCCAACTAGCAGAACAAAATGTTCATACATCAAGAATCGGTAACCTCAATCTTTTTATCGTCATTTGGGATGTGTTTCTTCCCGCCACCAGTGGAGAATTTTGGCGATGTGAACAAGAGTCTATTTTTTCGCATTCGGAGTACGTCATCGTTGACGAAGACGGACAAGTCATTCGTTCTGAAAAAATATTTGATGAAAGCTATAAAGGTCAATCACTTGAGATAACACATCGCAGAACGCGAAGCTATAATTGCATCCAACTCACCAATAAAGATGTTGTTATGCTACGAACAACAAAAGACCCTAAAGAATTGGATTTATTAAGGTTTACATTAAAGTAAAATTTTTCTCATTATTGATGGAAAAATCATATGGAACGCATTATCACTGTTTCGAGGGAGATACAAAGCGGTATTCCCGTTTTCACAGGCACACGCGTCCCTGTGCAGAACCTCTTTGACTATTTGAAGGGCGGCGACACGATTGATGAATTTCTGAATGATTTTCCATCGGTCAAGAAGCAGCAAGTTTTGAGCCTGCTTAATGTTCTCGAACACAAATTACCCAACGAATTGCTGCAAAAAGATGAAGAATATTTTACTTGATGAAAACCTTCGATTTGACCCATAACGAACATGACCAGTTCCAATAGCCACCACGCCTCGCGCGATGAACTCGTCGCAATGAATCTTTCGTTGCTGACAAGCCTTGTGATGCTGGTGCTGAAGTGGTCGGCGTATTGGGTAACGCAATCAGCAGCCGCTTTTTCCGACGCGCTAGAAACGATTGTTCACCTTGCGGCTGTTGGCTTTGCAGCGTACAGTCTGCGCGTGGTCTATCGTCCGCCCGACAGCGACCATCATTTTGGGCATGATAAAATCGCGTATTTTTCTTCGGGAATTGAAGGCGTTCTTGTTGTGGGCGCAGGAATTATCATCATTTTCGAGGCTATTGAAAAATGGTTGCGCGGTATTCATCTGCAAGAATTGGGCGTAGGAATACTCCTGCTTTCCGTTGCAGCCCTCATCAATACTATCTTGGGGACGTATCTTCTGCGCAAAGGACGCAAAAAATCCTCGCTCATTCTTGAAGCAAACGGAAAGCACATTTTAAGCGATGTGTGGACGAGCGTTGGCGTGGTTGCTGGGCTGGGGCTGGCATGGTGGACAGGAATCACCGCTTTCGACCCCATTATTGCGATTCTTTTCGCACTGTACATCATCAAAGAAGGCGGCGAAATGGTGCATAAAGCCTCGCGCGGACTTATGGATGCAAGCAATCCCGACCTCGAACACCGCGCCCGCACTGTCTTGGAGCAGTTTTGCACCTTTGAACATCTCACCTTTCATCGCTTTCGCCTCCGAGAAAGCGGCACCTGCGTCTATATTGATGTTCACCTGCAATTTCCCGCAGAGATGAGTATTGATGAGGCGCACAAGATAGCCAGCCGTGCAGAGCGCGTCATTGCTGAGGCATTAAAGCAAAATGCTGATATTACCACGCATCTTGAACCAGAAAATGATGAAGAAGAATAGCTGCTGTTTCTCACAAAGCATCAGGATTCATGCCGAGTTCACGGAGTTTTGCCGCAAGTGTAGCGGTATATGTTTTGGTAGCGTCCAGTTCAGCACGGGTATCATCCAATTCCGCATTAATTTCTGCATAGCTTAGAAATGGCTCTCCATCAGGCTTTCTGAGGACAAGCTCACCTGACGACATATCAAACATAATCCCCAAGCGCGGACTTTTCCAATCGTTCATATCAGGAATTTCTTCCAGTGCCTCATCGTTTTCAGTGAATCGAATAAGACCGCTTAATTGCTTGTGTTCAAGGTCGTAAACGTAATATTCCTGCACACCGTATCGCTCAAAAAATGCGGCTTTTCGCATCATTTCTGACTGCGTATTGGAATCAGACAAAAACTCAAACACCACCTGCGGCGGCGTATTTTCTTCGTTCCACTGGCGATACGATTTTCGCGCTCCCTTGGGACGACCCAATGCCACCATCACATCAGGCGCGACCGCAATCTTCGTCTTGCCTTTGACGGGATACCAAAATAAATCCCCTGCAACAAATACATCATCACGGTTAGCAAAGACAGATTCTATGCCGTGTTTCGTTGTGGTGATGCGCTCAAAGTGTTCAGAACTGTTTGCCATGGGTTGTCCATCGGAATCAGGGTAAAAAATATCGCCTTCCCACGACGAGAGATTTGGCAAAGCCTGTAAAGTTGCGGTTTCCATAGCATTTTTCCTGCAAAAGTGGGCGAATTGTCTCCACCGAAATATAGAGTTTTTTGGGGCAAAAGTCAAGAGCGATAATGCTCTACATTCAACAAACAAGCCGCATAGAGAGCTTTATCACGGCAATTTCTTCACAAACTCTTGCACTTTCCGTCCATCCAGAAGCGGCGCACCATGCCCAAAGCAGATAATTTCTGGCTTTAATGCCGCTATTTTGCGAATGGAATCACGATTTTGTGGGACGTTTGCGGTGAATGCCGTTGGCGGCTCACTCACGCCCGGAAGCCCTGTTATGAGGTTCATTCCATTCAAGACATCGCCCAGAATCAAGCATTTATCAGCTTCTCGCCAAAATGCAATATGCCCTGCCGTGTGTCCAGGCGTTTCGAGAACGCGAAAGCCAGCAACCATGTCACCTTCGACCAAACTCCGCGCCACAGAATACGCCTCACCCGCCCAGACGCGCCCGATAAGACCAAGCAAACCTTGATTTTGAGGATTATTTTTCAACCCCCGCTCCATATCATACTTGTCAAGCGCACCGCACCACAACGGCACATTATACGCCTCGCAAACAGCCTTACTTGCGCCTTGATGGTCAGGATGGACGTGGGTAAGCGCGTGCGCTACAAGGCGTATGGACACTCGTTCTGGCTGCACAAAAAAGCTCTGAAGTGTGCGCAGTAAACGCCGCTCCATGAAGCGCGTTCCAGCATCAATCAGCACGGCATCGTTTCCGTCTGCGATAAGATAGGTATTGATAATGTTGTTTGGAAAACCTGATATTTTCCAGAGGTTGGGGGCTACAAGGCGCATAATTACTTGCTTTTTATGGTTAAAAATTATTTTCTCGAAACAGCTTTCACTAAATCTTCAACGGCTGGCATAATCATAATATCCGTAAAAGCGCGTGGTTGCTTGGCTCGCTGGATAAGAAGCATGGTAATTTCTTTCCATTGCGGCGTGGCGGGAATATTGTTCTCCAGCATAGAAAGCGCGTCCAGACTGACTTGCGAGAGCATTGAGAGCAAGAGCGAATGCTCTTCGATGTCGCGCAAACGCGGCGCAGTTTCTATGAGACGGACAAACGGCGTATGATTGTCTTTCCACAGCTGAAGATGCCTGATAAGCACTGCTTTATCTGCGTCTGTAGCCTCTGCAAGCGTAGAATTGGTGCGGCTTTGCAGGTATCGTTTCATTGTTGCACGAAAATGTCTGGCTGTGCGAGAATCGGGGCGAACAACATCAGGAATACTCGTAAGCGGCAAAAACGTCGAATAATTCGGCTGCCCCAAAAGCTGGCCGCGCTTGTATTCTTTCACCGTTTCCAGCACTTCTATCAGGTTCTGAAGCGGCTTTACGTCGTTTTCTTGAGGAAAAGGAATCTGCGGCGACTGCACCAAACGCCGGAGCAAGACAGGCACATTTCGCTCGTGCGTCGAGCCTTTTTCTTCCAAAAGCGTGGAAATGGCATCCAGTCTGCGGTACATATCCGCTACATTATTTTGCCCAGATTTCGACCACAACCGCTCCGCAATCGCCGCCGTGCGAGGCCAGATGCGGGAATCAAGAATATCTTTGTCCACCCACTCGCTCCACATCGTTGCCTCGCCGCCAGCAATGAGCTTTGCCTCTGCGGGACTCAGTTTTACGCTGTCTGGCAAGGGTTCGTTCAGATAATGAAACTCAGTGCTTTGGTTCAAATCAATGTAGTACCCGTGCGAGAGGAGCGCGGTGTAGCCTTGCCGTGCCGCTTTATACATTGCTTCTTTGCCTTGCCACGACTGAATCATAATGGACTTAGGAACGCCCTCCACAAAAATCTCATCCCAGCCCATCATTTTTTTATTATTTTTTGTTAGGATTCCTAATAAGCGTTTATTGAAGTAATTTTGTAATGCTTCTTTCGTGGGGAGATTATTCGCTTTCATAAAGGCTTGAATATCAGGATTTGCCGCCCATTGCTTGCCGTTGTTTTCATCGCCGCCGATGTGAAAATACTCATCGGGAAATAACTCGCACATTTCCTTGAAAAAACCATCCAAAAACGTATAGGTTTCCTCTTTGGTAGGATTCATAACTGGGCTATTACGCCCAAAGCGGCGGTCTATTTTATACGGACCACCAAAGGTTGCCGTGCTACCGCTTGAAAATTCAGGATAACCAATGTACCATGCGGTACTGTGTCCAGGCAAATCAAACTCAGGAATGATGCGGATTCCACGCTCATCAGCATAGCGGATAATACCGCGCATTTCTTCTTGGGTGAAGTATTGCCCATCTGAACCCATTTCATGGAGCTTTGGAAATAGTTTGGACTCCAAACGAAATCCTTGGTCATCGCTTAAATGCAAATGCAGCACGTTCATCTTCACTGCTTCTAATAAATCAAGCTGGCGTTTGACCACATCCACCGAAAAGAAATGCCGTGCTACGTCCAGCATCAGCCCTCGCCAAGGAAAGCGAGGTTTGTCGTTCACAGCAAGCGCAGGAATGTAGTAGCCATCGGCATCGGAAGCGACAAGCTGCGCAAGCGTGGAAAGCCCGCGTATTGCGCCAATATCCGTCTCTGCTTGAATAGTAATTGTCTCTGGCGTTACCGTGAGCGTATAGCCTTCATTTTCGCCAAACTCGACTTTTCCTGCTCGCTTGCAATGCACAACAATACTTGGAAGCAGCACCGTATCTTGTGGCGTAAGGTAGCCTTGCCCAAAATGAATACCCGTGCGATTGCCAACGCTCCGCAAAAAGCGACTCGCCGCGCTGTACAAGCGTTGATGCGGGTTGCCCTGTATCTGTATCGCACTGCTCGTTGCAAGACGGAATTTCCCTTCTTTCACGGATATTTCCGACGGAAACGGCATGAGTGCAAGCGTTTGAGCCGTTGATTGAAGTCTGGATTGATTGTCCAATAACGATATTTTTGAATTTTTGCTTTGTGCAATAACGTCAAGCACAGAAGTAAGCAAGCAACATCCACAAAGAATGGCGAGTTTGGGACGTGAAAAAAACATACAATTTTGCGTGAAGAGGTGATAAAATCTTGTTTTCTTGGGATTTTTCTTCGTGCGCCCAAGATAATGAATACAAGACAACAAAAAAAATGCCACGAAAGATTCTCCTTTCGTGGCATTTTTTCTGATAAACTCTTTGTGGCAAATTCCTTGGGCAAAGCCTTTACTGCTTGGTGAACTTCGTAATTGTGCGTTCTTTGCCATTCGACGCAACAATAGAATATACGCCGCTTGGCAAGCTCTTTACATCAACAAAGCGCGAGCCTTGTTTCAGTGGCACATCGCCAAGCACTTCTTCGCCGAGCGCATTCACAAATGATACCGTACAATCTTTGCTAGTTTGGACGAGTAAACGTCCATTTTGTGCGGCAGGTGCGGCGGAAAGGCTGATTTTTTCAGGTGCTTCCAGTGCCGCTGTGACTGAACCCGTTGTTGAACGCGCCCAGAGATTATACCGCGCATAGCCAATAACTTCAGCCTCTGCGCCTGTTCTGGGGCGATAAATGATTGCATCGCTCCACTGCAAGAAATCAAATGGATACGGTCCGACGGTATGTCCATGCGTAACCAAGAGCGTGTTTGTCCCTGCTGGCGGAAGTGCATTGACGCGAGTGCGCAGTTCGGGCAAGCGTTGGTCGTTGGTGTACACAGTAAAAGTCAGTGCGGTGGAAATTACCATGTTCAGCCCAGTATTCATTAATACGCCTGTTTCGTAGCAACGGCAAAACTCGCTCACCGTCAGGCTTGAAATCGGGATGCGCAAACGCCGAATAGCACGACCGATGTTTGCTGCCTCCGTGCGTCCGACAATATCGAGCTGCCGCGCAGAGTTCACATCGCACGACTTCCACCATTGAGATTCGACAGAGCCAAAAGGCACTGGGTCGCTGCTTCCATTCGGAAACGTTCCAAAGGGCGCAGTAGAATGGCGAAAAATGATAACGTAGCCGCCTTGACGAAGGAAGGTCAAATCAGAAAGTTCTGCTACTGGCACTTGCGCAAATGCCTCAAGGCTTGCAACAGCACATAAAATGAGTACACTGAGAAAATATTTCATAGTTCTTACAGAAAATATTTCAAGGTTGAAAAGAAAATTGGGTAAAGGAACATCAGAACAATAACGCTGCTAGAATTTCACAAACTTCGTTGAAACCCGCTTCGTTGCTGTGCCAGCAGTGATGATGTATGTGCCAGCAGCCCACGCAGACACGTTCAGATTGCGCGTACCTTGAACATCCGCCTCGCTGTACACTTCTTGCCCAAGCACATTAACAATCGAAATATCACATTTTTTGCCCGCTTGGAGGAGAATCTGCTCTGCGCTGGGATTGGGAGAAACCGAAACGCTGAGGTCGCTCGCTTGTGTAGTGGCAGCATTTGCAACCGAAGTACCCGTTGTTGCTTGCGCCCACGTTGGGTAGCGGATTACTCCCACGCGGCTCGCTGTTGCATTGGTAGAATTATACCGATAGACAACGGCATCGCTCCAACCAACGATAAAATCAAATTCTCCTTGCGACGTGCCATGCGTCCAAACGACCGTGTTTGTGCCAGCAACAGGGGCTTGGTTTACAATATCACGCAAGCCAAGAACGCGCTCTGCATCGGGATAGACGACCATACTCGCGGCACTGGAAAGCTGAATGGTTGTGTTCATATTCATCAGCACAGCAGATTCATATGCACGGCAATACTCGCTGGAAATCAAGCGTCCGACACGGTAATTCTGACGGCGCATCACATTACCAATCGTCATAGCTTCTACACGCCCAGTGGTGCTGAGTTGCCGCGCTGTTGCAGGGTCGCAAGATTTCCACCATTGCGAGTCCAAACTACCGCTAATATCAGTACCCGTGCCGCCTTGTATAAAATTTCCGCCTGGGGCAGACGCATGGCGGAAAAATAAAATATAGCCGCCTTGTCGCAAAATATTCAGGTCGGTAATATCTTGAGCAAAGCTCGGAAGAGCGCATAGAATCAAGCACAATGCACTCACAAAGAAACAATTTTTTTTCATAAAAAAGTGGTTGGATGAAACAGAAGCAAAAAAAAGAAATTTTCAAAAAAATTTCACGGCAAAACTACAAAGAAATTTCGCCCAACGTGAGGGAAAAATTTGGTAACACATCTTCACCAAATAGAACACTGTCCGCACCTTGCACAAGAGTAACAGAGCTATCTGCACGGTAAATATGTACCTCCAAAGTATCGGCATTGATAAGCCACGCCAAGCGGCAACCGTTCTTTATCCATTCCTGCATTTTTGCTTGTAGATTCGGCAAATGGTCGCTCTGGGACATGAGTTCAATCACGAAATCAGGGCAGATTGGCGCGAAGCGTTTTTGCTCGCTCTCGGAAAGGGCATTCCAGCGTTCATATGTGATGAAAGCGGCATCGGGAGAGCGCACGGCTGTATTCGGAAGTTTGAAACCTGTGGAAGAATCAAAAATTCGTCCGCTTTTGTATTTCAAATTCCATATTCCTAAATAAATGATAATGTTTGCATTGCGTGTTCCTGTTTCACTTCCAGTTAAGCCCATGATAAAAATTTCTCCTTCGGCAGAGCGTTCAAATTTTAATTGTTTATTTGCTTGGCAAAATGCGAAAAACTGCTCATCGCTGAGTCCACCAAGTGTATCGAATTTTATTTCTTGGACTTCCATAGCTGAAGATTGGTAGGATTTGAAACAAAAATGAGACCCTCAAGGAGAATTGAGAGTCTCACAATGGACTATGAGCTACTGTGAGCTATATTTGCACAACACTCTAAAACTTTCCAAACGCCGCATCAGTCAAGGCTTCTTGCTCCAAGTTGTGGACGGCATTAAAGCCCGTTGCTGGGCTTGCCGATGCCTTGCGACCAGCATAACGAAGGCGTTGGCTGATAAGAAGCAGTTCCGCAAAAAGCGGCGCGACAAACGTCCACGCACCCGCATTTTTCGGCTCTTCTTGCACCCAAACCACATCTTGTGCGCGTTCATATTTTTGCAAAATGGCGCGTACTTTTGCTTCGTGGAAGGGATAAATTTGCTCAAGACGCACAATCGCAACGTCGTCTGCGCCAAGTTTGGTGCGCTTTGCAAGCAAATCGTAATAGACCTTGCCCGTTGAAAACAGAACACGGCGCACGTTTTCTGGCTTCACGCTTGCATCGTCAATCACTTCTTGGAACGCGCCTTCGGTGAAATCCTTCACGTGCGAGACGGCTTGCGGGTTGCGCAGCATACTTTTGGGCGACATGACCACAAGAGGCTTCCTAAAATCACGCTTTACCTGACGGCGCAGCGCGTGGAAGATTTGCGCGGGCGTAGTGAAATTGCCAATAATCATGTTGTCGTCGGCGCAGAGCTGCAAGAACCGCTCCAGACGTGCGCTGGAGTGTTCGGGACCTTGTCCTTCGTAGCCGTGCGGCAAAAGCAGCACCAAACCTGAGGTTTGCGCCCATTTCGCCTCGCCAGAGGCAAGAAATTGGTCAATAATTGTTTGTGCGCCGTTGGCAAAATCGCCGAACTGCCCTTCCCAAATCGTGAGTCCTTTCGGGCGCGTCACGCTGTAACCGTACTCATAGCCCATGACGGCAAATTCCGAAAGCGCGGAATCATACACTGAGAACTGCGCTTGGTCTGGGCGCAAACGATTCAGCAAAATAAGGTCGCGCTCGTTGTTGTAATCCGTCAAAACCGAATGGCGGTGGCTGAACGTCCCGCGAGCGGAATCTTCACCCGTAATGCGCACAGGAAAGCCTTCCATGACAAGGGACGCAAAAGCAAGTGCTTCGCCCATGCCCCAATCCATGCCTTTGTCGTGCAGCACCATTTCACCACGCTTTTTGAGCAAATCGCTCAGTTTCGGGTGCGGAGTAAAGTTTGCGGGAACGGCACTCAGTTTTTCGCCAATTTCATTCACCATCGCCGTATCAATACTGGTTGTGACGGGTGCGAACATATCAATCACACGCGGTGGCGGCACTTCTTTCAGCTTTGTTTCTTTGCTTGCCGCGAAAGCATCATCCCATCGCTGCTGAATTTCCGCATAAATCGCGGCGGCTTCTTCTTTGGTAATAACTTTTGATTCTACCAAATAATCGCGGTACGGCTCGGATGCCGACGGCAATGCTTTGATTTTTTTGTACAGCAAAGGCTGTGTGTATGCGGGTTCGTCGCCTTCGTTATGTCCGTATTTGCGATAGCAAAGAAGGTCAATCACCACATCCTCGCCAAAGGCTTGGCGGTATTCAATCGCAAAAGCGGCTGCGGTCAGGACTTCTTCGGGTTCGCCGCCGTTTACGTGGAGAATCGGCACTTGCAGCATTTTTGCAATATCGGTACAATAAATCGTCGAGCGGGCATCTTCGGGGACAGTGGTGAAACCGATTTGATTGTTAATCACAATATGAATCGTGCCGCCTGTCTTGTAGGCGCGTAGCCGTGCGAGGTTCAGGGTTTCTTGCACAATTCCCAAGCCCGCCATTGCCGAATCGCCGTGAATCAAAATCGGCAGAACTTTTGAATAGGTGTCGTCCTTAATTTCGTCAATCCGCGCCCGCGCCATGCCCTCTACGACTGGATTGACCGCTTCCAAGTGGCTCGGATTCGGTGCAAGATTGATGTTGATTTGCTTGCCGTTCGGGTGCGTGTATTTGCCTTCCGCGCCCAAGTGATATTTCACATCGCCCGAGCTTTGAAACTGCGTTGGGTCGAGTTCATTCGTAAATTTTTTGAACATCGCCGCCGCCGATTTTCCCATGATATTGATGAGCGTATTCAAGCGACCACGATGCGCCATGCCCATATACACATCAGTAACGCCGCGCTCTGCAGCCAATTCCATAATTTTGTCAATCGCGGGAACGAAGGATTCGCCGCCCTCAACGGAAAACCGCTTCGAGCCGACAAATTTTGTGTGGATATACTTTTCAAACGATTCTGCTTCAACGAGCTTGCGCAGCACCCGCACTTTGGCTTCTTTGCTGTATTTTGCGTTGTTGTAAACGGTTTCAAATCTATCCTTCACCCACGCCTTTTTGTCAAGCTCTTGAATGTGCATAAACTCAACGCCGATGCGCCCGCAATAGGTGTCGCGGAGCATCGTTAAAATATCACGGAGCGGAGCGCGTTTGATGCCACCCAAGCCGCCCGTATCGAAATCTCGACTCAAGTCCCAAATTGTCAAGCCATAATAGGATATATCCAATTCGGGATAGTAATATGCCTGCAAACCAAGCGGATTCATGTCCGCATACAAGTGTCCACGCACACGATAGGCATTGATAAGCTGTACAACTTTTGTTTCCTGTTCTAGCACTTCGGCGGTATCGCCACTGTAAAACGGGTTGTTGTTCAAATCAACAACCCACTTAAACGGCTCAAAAGGAATGCCTAAGCTGGCATAAATTTGGTCGTAAAAATTATCGTCGCCCTTGAGCAAATTTTCGATGTATTGCAAGAACTCACCCGACTCCGCGCCTTGAATAATACGGTGGTCGTAGGTATTGGTAATCGTCATTACTTTGCTCACAGCCATTGTTGCCAGCATTTGCGGTGCGAAGGCTTTCATTTCTGCGGGATAATCAATCGAACCCGCCGCAACAATCAAGCCCATACCTTCCATGAGGCGCGGCACCGAAGCGTTTGTGCCAATCATGCCCGGATTCGTGAGCGATGCGGTTGTGCCAGAAAGGTCGTTCACATCGAGCTTATTCACCCGCGATTTTGCAATGAGTTTGTCGTATTCAGCAATAAACTGAGAAAACATCATATCTTGCGAATTTTTCACACTCGGCACGACGAGTCCACGCGAACCGTCCTTGCGCACAGCATCCACCGCAAGACCAAAATTCACCGAGCCACGCTTGACGCGATGCGGCTTTCCGTCAATTCTCGCAAAAGCATCGTTCATGCCTGGATATTTCACCAATGCACGGACAATCGCCCAACCGATGATATGCGTAAAGCTGATTTTCTTTTTGCGATTTCGCGCTAAATGGTTGTTAATCACGATGCGATTTTCTTCGAGTGCTTTAATTGGCATCGTGCGAATGGTCGTTGCTACTGGCACGTTCAGGCTTGATTCCATGTTATCGACAACACGCTCTGCCACGCCTGAAATTGGCACAAGAGAATCTTTTTCGCCCAAGAATACTTTCATGCTCGGCTTTGCGGCGGGCGCAGGTGCTGGTGCGGCGGCGGCAACTGGCGCAGAAACCGCTTGCACGGCGGGCTGCGGAGCTGCTTGCACGGCGGGAGCCGAAGCGGTATGACCGTTTGCGTGTCCGCTCGCAGACGCACCATTGCTTGCTCCGTTGGAGTAGCCGTTAGAAGGCACACCATTACTTGCTCCTACACCAAATTCGGCAGCAAGTTCGGCTTTATTTGTCTCGAAGTAGGCTTGCCAATCGCTTGCGATTGAGCTTGGATTGCGGAGATACTCAAAATAGAGGTCTTCCACAAAGGCAGAATTCATGCTAATCATATCGGAGAAACCTTGAAAAATGAAGTGATAATGAGTTGAAGTTCAGAAGAAATTCAGAAGAAATTCAGAATTGGGAAATATGTTTCAATACAAGCAATTACGCTGCATTGACGGGCGTTTTATAACATCCACACACAACTTTTCAACTTAGGAAAAGTTTTGCACATTTGCCACAAAAACCTTGCCAATCAAGATTTTTTCGTTCCACGTCATTAAAATTTCGGAACATCGTCTTTCATTCCGTCATTTTTTCCTAACTTGGCAGAGAATTTCTCATGGATTTCCCGTAACTGGTCAGGTCATAATTTTTTTGGACGCAGATGAAGATGATGGAATGGATGAAGATGATAAAAAAGCAAAAAATATCACAGATGGGATGAGGTATGTATTCATTCCTTTATTCTCTCATCTTCATCCATCCAATCATCTTCATCTGCGTCCCCATCTTCATTGCTGAGACCTGACCAGTTACGATTTTCCATAGATTTTCCACAAAAACATCATTTCTTTTCTTCATTTTTTCCCTCACTACTACATTTTAGAGAATTGCTATGAATACCACATCAATTTTTTCTCGTTTTTTGCTCATACTTGCGTGTTTTTGTTGCCTCGAAGGCGCATCAAGAGCCAGTTTAATGGCACAACCAGCCCCAGAAGCACAATGGCAAACGGGGAATCGAATTATGGTCAGAGGCGGCGTTGCGCTGCCGCTCTTTGGCTATGGTGCCTTGCCGATTACCATCGCAGACTTTACCCCACAAGAAGGACGCACACCAGTAGGCGCAGCAATGCTTGGTGGCACATTCGGCATTGGCACAATGTATCGCTTGCATCCGAGCGTCGCGGTTATCGGCGGCATTGATGTCAATTACAATCCATACAATACCGTCGAAGCAGAGAAAAACCTCCGCACCAGCATTGGTGCTATCAACCTTCTGGGATTAAACGTCAATTTGCTCTCGTCAGCACTGGCAAGTATTTTGCAATCGTCCGCAGCATTTTCCGCAGAACCGCATATCAACGGCACAGCACTCGCGGGCTTGCGCTACGATGTGCAGATTGTGCCAGCCGTTTTAAGTGCCTACGTTTCTGGCGAGCTTGGCGCAATGTTTGGCGTTTTTCCTAAAACACAATCCAAAGTAAACATCACCATTCCGCTTTTCAACATCAACACGGATATTATCAATTCTATCAATCAAACAAGCGGATTCGGCTTTGCATGGGCTGTCGGTGGCGGACTTCTGGTGAGCGAGCGCGTGAATATCGGTGTGCGGTATTTGGCTGCTTCGCCCACGTACACAAGCCAAATTGCGAATACTGTCGAAACACGCGGCGGAGCGACTGGCACAATCAATATCCCGATTCCGGGCATTGGGCGACTCAGCTCGCAAGATATTATTGCTTCTATCTTAGGCGCGTTCCCTGCCCGCGAAGCACCATTTACCTTGCCAACAACCATGCTGCAATGCACTATCAGCTATGCTTTTTGATGCTGTTTGATGCCGCTCGCCACACGTGCTTTTTACACCTACAACGGTAGATTCTTCCAACGATACCGCTTCTTCCCACACTTCAGAATTACTCTATGCAATTACTCATAAAGGTACGTATCGGACTTGCACTCTTCTGCTTTTCAGCATTTGCATATGCTCTGGCACCATCATTTCTCAGGGCGTTATCTCCGAGTTCGTTATCTCCAAGTTCGTTATCTCCTCACATTGACTATTCCGCCTCGATTGCGATTGATAGCAAAAATACGCACACCTATACGGTGAAGTTTGCTCAAAGCGGCGACACCACACGCCGCGTAACATCCTATTTTGATAATACCAAACGCCTTGTTCGGCAAGAAACAACACACTTTCAAGCCAAACAATTAAAACTGTACTTGAATAAAATTGAAGATTTTCGTACAGGCGAATATCTTTTTCAAACATCTACGTCCAATGGCTTTGCTGCTCAACACCGCGAACGGAAAGGCGCGGAACTTGAAGAGCGGAGCATCAAAGCAGAGCACGCCATCCCAACAACGCTTGTAAGCGAGCGGGTTGCACAAAGTATTGAGGCAGTTGATAGAGGCGAGAATGTAACATTTTTCGTTGCACTACCGCTTCACGGAATTGTTGCGGAAATGAGCATTACCAAAGCAAGTAATGAAGTAGTGAACGGTGTTCCATGCGTTACTATTCGCTTTGAACCATCAAATTTTTTATTCAAAATTCTCATGGGCGACCCATCATTTTTCACCTTTGAACGCGCAAAACCAAATAGATTCATGCAATACAACGGTGTTTTGGGATTAACCACAGCAGAAGGCAAGCGGCAGAACGGATTTGTTGTTATCAAATATTAGAAAAATATGAGAAAAAAGAGGACGCACAAAAAAAGCATTTGCGGAAATTGGATGCCAAGCAAATGTGCCTCTTTTTTTGTGCGTCCTCAACAATCTACGTTTGCTCATCAGAGATCTGAAAAGCTCATGAAAAGCGCATAAATACTAATTAGGACTTTCGCAAAACGTGCTTTTGAAGCTCACAGACAGGAATGTCTGTGCCACCAAAGCCAGTATTTATCAGTTTTGTAGTGGCACAGGCATTCTTGCCTGTGAGGTTTGCGAAAGTCCTACTAATGTTATTCCATTGCCACGCTCACGCTTTCTGCTACGCAGACTGGTTTGTCGCTTCCGTCGCGCTCGACAACGAGGTCGAGATAGACTCTATGCCCGCCAGGACCGCTTTCCACTTCGCGCAGCACCGCACTCATACGCAAGCGGCTTCCCGACGGGACGGGCGAGATAAAACGGACTTTATTGTAGCCATAATTGAGCATCATTTTCACGGAGTCAATCGTCATCAAACCATAGAGAAATTGCGGTGTGAGCGCGAGCGACAGTAAACCGTGTGCAATGGTTGTGCCGAAAGGCGATTGCGTTTTGGCACGCTCTACGTCCACATGAATCCATTGCTGGTCGAGTGTTCCGTCGGCGAAAGTTTGAATCATATCCTGCGAAACGTCTTGCCACGCCGAGGTGCCGAGCTTTTTGCCGATAAACGTTTTCATTGCTGCAACGTCGCGGAAACGCACACCGTATTCACTCACGGTAACACCGTCAGGCAAGGCTTGCTCGGAAGACGTATCGGAAGCCGCATCGGTGCTTGGCTTTGGAGCATCTTCTTTAACTGCTGCTTTTGGCGGACGTGCTGCGGGCGCGTCTTCGCTGGGATTGTAGGCATCAGTTACCACCACCGCTTTGCCAATAACATCGCGCTTCATCAACGCATCAAGAGCTTGCGGCGCGTCGGAGAGCGCATAGACCTTATACACGTGCGGCTTGAGTTTGCCTTGCATGAAAAAATTTGCGAGTTCAACGGTATTTTGAAAGGCTTTCGTGGATTCGCGTTGTACAAAACTTCCCCAGAACACGCCCAAAATCGCGCATCCCTTCAAGAGTGCGAGATTGAGCGGTATTTTAGGAATATCGCCTGCGGCATAGCCAACGGTCAGATACCGCCCTTTCCATGCCATGGAGCGGATTGCAGGCTCGGCGTACTTGTCGCCAATGGGGTCGTACACGACATCCACGCCTTTTTCGCCGACAAGAGTTTTCAATGCTTCGCGCAAATCCTCTTCGGCGTAGTTGATGACGTGTTCGGCGCCTTTTTCCTTGCAAATAGCCAGTTTTTCTGCCGATGACGCAGCCGCAATCACGGTTGCGCCCATGAGTTTCCCTAATTCCACCGCAGCCAAGCCCACACCGCCACCGGCACCCAAGACAAGAAGCGTCTCGCCCGCTTTGAGTTCGGCACGGTCTTTCAGTGCGTGATACGAAGTTGCATGATTGTAGAAAAATGCTGCACCACTGACAAAATCTATCATCGGCGGGATAGGAACGCAGCGCGTGGCTTCGACCGATACTTCATCTGCCATGCCGCCCCAGCCCGTGAGCGCAAACACGCGGTCGCCCACTTTGAAGCCCTTTACGCCCTCGCCTACTTCTTTCACAACGCCCGTTACTTCGCCGCCGGGCGAGAACGGAAGCGGTGGCTTGAACTGATATTTATTTTGAATCATCAAGGTATCTGGAAAATTTACTCCGCAGGCTTTCACACTGAGAATAAGATGACCAGGTTGTAGTGTTGGTGCGGGTGCGTCGGTAAGGGTCAGCGTGTCGGGCAAGCCAAAAGCGGTACAAAGAAGAGCTTTCATTTAGTATTGGGAATGAGGTAAAACAACGTGGATTAAGCAAAGGTGAAGGACAGAAAGAGAGCTTGCCTACGGCAAAGAACACACGTCAAATATAAGAAAAATTAGCGTCTTGGAACGATCTGCATAACAAAATAAACGGAGAAAAAAGTAGAAAAACAACGGTGTGTGTGCGAGCAATTCCCACACAAGGCGCACTTTGCACAATGCGCATGAAACAAAAAAAAATTCCTTCATGATAATTTCACGAGGAGTTTTGTGCAAAGGTTTTGTATATTCGCCTCGTTTGCGTGTGTTTAATGCGCTTCAGTTCTTCTTTTTCACCTTTGCGCTCGATTTCTACGCTCGACTTCCCCAATTCTTTTTCTTTTTACACCCTCACATTCAGGAGTATTCCATGGATATCGAAAAATCATTTTCGACTGGCACACCCGCCGACAAAATGAAGCAAATTATGATTGATAATGTGCTTTCGCGCGATGATGTTAAAATGTTTTTTGGCGAAACATCGTGGGAAGGTAATACGCTGAAGTTCTCATCGGGACTGGTTTCCTCTGGCACATTCGACATCGTTGATAACGAAGTAAAAGTGAATGTAGATTTGTCAATGTTTGGCAAAATGGCAAAAGGGCAAATCGAAGGCACACTCGACAAAACCTTCTCGAAACTTCCGGGATAATCGGTATCGGGATAGTGTCGAAAAAATGTAGGCAGACGTTATCAGCAAACAGACAAGAGCGTTTGCTCTGCCGAAGCGAGAATTTCAGAAGCGAGAATCTCATCGGTAGCGCAGACGCTCTTCTCTTTGTAGTAATGCAAAAAAAGCATTGACCAGAAGTACCATTTTCCCTTTACTTTTCCCCTATAATGCAAGCAGTAACGCAAATATTCTATCGCCTGAGCAATCAAGGGCGGATGACGCTTGCGATTGCTCTCTTGGCGGGCGCACCGCTTCTCTTCTATGGTTTAGTGCAGCTTTGGAACGTCAAGACCGACATGGACAGCAGTATGTTCACACGAGGACGTGTTATCAAAACGGTGCAGATTGAAGGTGGATTTTTTCCTATGGTGCGTTTGGAAACAACACAAGGACCAGTGCGCTTTACCGACCGCTCTGGTTCGCAGCAACAAGAGTTCCGCGATGGCGAGGATATTGATGTCGTGTTTCCTCAATACGAACCCCAGAAAGGGCGCATTTACTCATGGAAACGGGTGTGGCTCATTCCAACACTCACCATGCTCGGAGGCGCATTACCGCTTGTGTTGGGCTTGCTCACCGTCGTGCTGACCGAGCGCAAGCGGAATTTGTACAAGGTCGAATGAAAGGACGAACTTCGAGGACATGAACTATGAAACGTACACATCTGCTCTTCGAGCGCACGACCCCGCCACTGCTTTTGCTGGTGATGATAGTATTTATTCTGCCAATCACACTGCTTGCTCTCTCGCTCCAAAAAAAAACTCCTCGCACAGCATCAGCAAACAAAAAAGCTGCTTCTCTGGCAATTTCAAAAAAAAATCAAGCGGAGAAGCCACCTGCGGCATCGAAGTTGCGGACACTACAACGTGATATTGAGCGTGACCGCGCCAAACTCCGCGCTGTCAAGCGACAAGAACGCGCCGCAGCCAAGCACATACAATCCTACCGCGAAAAAGACAAACAATTACAAACCTCGCTGCAAAAAATATCCGTCGAACTCCGCCAACGACAAGATTCTCTGCGCAACGCAACAAAGAAAATTTCATCCACCGAACAAAATGCCCAAGAATTTCGTCGCCGCTATACAGCAGTGGTGCGGGCTGTGGGGCTGCAGAGCGAAGCCTCCGATGCAGAATATGTAAGCCGTGCAGGTGCAATGGAAGAGGAACTACTCACCGAAGGAATTGTACGCCATATTGCCGCAAACACTGATAAACGCTTGAATTTCGTTCAGCGCGAGCGCGACTCTCTTGCTGAGGTGCAGCGTCGCTTTCGTGCCGAATACGGTGAAGCAGCTCAGATAAAAAATCGCACCGAATCTGAAAAAGAAAAAATTGCAGGTAATCTACAGTCAGAACAGAAGGAATTACGCGGTTTACAGACAACAAAACAGCAGCTTATTCAGCAAATTGAAGAGAAAAAAGCAAGTGCGCGAAAAATGGAGCGTATTATTGCGCAAATGGTTGATAAATCTAACAAATCAAGGAATAACGAGGCTTCTGAGGCTTCCTCTGCACGCCCGCGCACAGCACAAAAGCCTTCCTCCTCATCATCATCCTCCTCATCATCATCATCGGCTTCGCACGAAGAGGAGACGAATCAAGCCACCTACGAAGCCCGTGCAGCCAGCCTTCGCGGTGGATTTCGCCGCCACTCGCTGCCCTTTCCCGTGCAAGGCAGCCACCGCATTCTCCATAGCTTTGGAGCGCATACCAATGCCGCCACTGGCACGGTGATTGAAAATCCAGGAATTGACATCCAAACGCCCAACGGCACAAGTGTGTATGCGATTGCCAAAGGAACGGTCTCGCTCGTGAATTGGCTTCCGGGCTATGGTTCGCTCGTGATTATTGACCACGGAAATACGTTTCGCTCGGTCTATGCAAATCTAGCATCGGTGAGCATTCAGCAAGGACAAACCGTGAAAGAAGGAACCGTGCTAGGAAGAAGCGGACGGGCAGCAGACGGTGAGTATGTGCATTTTGAGTTGTGGCATGACAGACACAAACTGAATCCCGCAGTGTGGCTGCAGTGAATCACCCCACGCCTAAAGGCGGAGGGCTTCTTGGTTCAACGACGTGGACGCTTCCACAGTCTCCCCAAGCGTTTATTCGGGCAATTCCTGCCCTATTGGTGCTTCTAACGTTATGAAGCACC